>NC_015517.1:118820-177718 GCF_000270185.1 Melissococcus plutonius ATCC 35311 | reverse complement strand
GAGAAAGGAGGAAAGTCATGAAATTAAACTACATTCAAACAGTAGCTGATACAAAATTTGTTTATCTGAGTTTAGAAACAATTATAAAAGACATTCTCCATAATAGTTTACGCGGAATACCAAATGCACACTATGCACCTGGTACATTTAAAACAGGAATGATTGCCACATTTAAAAGTAAAACAAACATGCAAAAAGCAAGTGGAACAATTTATACTCATTATTCTAAACTTATAAACACGATTAATCAGTATACACACTGGACACCAAATCCTTACTACAACTTAGAATATACAACAAATGCAAAAATTTATGGCCATAAAGAGACCCGTTTACAATTAATCAATACATTTGTAGTAGATATTGACTTTCCTCAATTTGAAAAGAAACTTTCTGTTCAAGAAATAGAGTTAGCTATTATGGATACAACTGGCTTTGTGCCAACCATTATCATTGATACACCTAAGGGATATCATTGCTATTTTGTTTTAGATAAACCAATTTATATATCTAATAATAATAATTATAAGTCCTTACGAGTTGCTAAGGCAATCTCACAAACGTTACGTACAGCCATTGCCAAAAAATTACCTTGTGATCAAGAATGTAATGATTTTGGTATTTTTAGAATACCCACCAGTGATACTGTTGTAAGCTATTGTTCACAAGCTAAATACACTTTCACTGAATTTATGAATTGGTCAATACAACAAGGAAAAACATTTACCAAATATAAAGAATACACAAAAAAAGCTCATATCGTTAATTCTTTTCAGCAAATTAAACAAAAATGGTATAAAGCTCTTTATCAAACAACACACATTATTGGTGGTGCTAACTGTGGACGCAATAACACTATTTTTACAATGGCTCTAGCTAATAAACAATCAGGAATAAGTGAAGCTGAAGCCATACATTCCCTAGTTTCTTGGAATAGAAAATTAACTCATCCACTTACCAAAAAAGAAGTTATCAAAACTGTTAAGTCTGCTTATAAAAGTCGATTTGTTGCTGCCCGTTCTGATTTTATTGATCGAATTTTAACCATATGGGGAATAAATAAAAAAAAAACACTTCCAACTAAAGCAATTATATTTAGAAAACATAAAAAAAAGCGAGCAGATCGTCGCTATTCTCATTCTACAGAATGGGAGAAAGATCTAATCACTTATCTAGATAAGCAAAATACATCTCAAAGCTATTTCTTTAGTTCAAAAAAAGAATTAACTGAAAAATTAGGCATACCTGAAAGAACTTTAGACAGACTTTTAAAAAGATTAAAACAAGAAAATAAAATTATTTTTACTACCAAAGCAGGAAGAAATGGTGGTTTAATAATTACCACTGTTAAAAAATTACTACAAACCATTATAAGAACAAAAAAACAAACTAAAACAAAAATACAAATATGCAAAAAACAAATAACACAACAAACAATCCACATAAACAGAAAGAAAGAACGAAACTATTTACTGACAAAACAAGGAAGATACCCTATTCTAGGACCTCCTACGTAAAACCCGTCAATTGCCAATACATTAATTCAGTATAGGAAAATGCGCCTTAGTGTCTATTGTGTATTCAAGTTTGTTCAAGGTTATTTTCTAGAGTATATTAAAGAATGTGTCCTTTGTATTACACATAGTTATAGTTATTTATGCTGTTTTTCTTGGATTTATTTAGGTTAGACAATTGGTAAAATGATTATTTTAACTATAAAAGTTGTTCTCTAGAACTATTTCAATTCAATTTATCTATATTTTTTAAGAAAGATAGAAATTTCAAAATTATATTAGTAAAAAATTCTACTAACAGAGTTAAGTAATATTTAATTAGTATAATTATTTTTTAGTATAATTATTTTTAAATTTCAATCATTGAATTATTTTATTTAAACCAATTTTGAAATTTGATTTAATAGGAAGTATTAATCGGAAAAAAATATTTAAAAAAGAATTTTTTATTCAGATTATACTTATATAATAATTATATTATTAATTTAAATTATATGATTAAAATTAATAATAAATAAGTCTATTATTTTCTACTCTATTAAATAAGAAGAAAAATAAGAATTAATTGTTTCCTTCCTATTTATCTGAGATATTAATAGTAATTAATTTATATTTAAAATAGTGAAAATTAAATTATTTCCTAATCTTTTGAAATTTCTAAAATGAACTATTCAGATATTTTAAATAAAATTTGTTCTAAAATAAGGAACTTAATCTATAAAAAGTAACTATAATGTAATTGGCTATTTTTCGTATTGTTTGAATAAAAATGGGCAAATCCATATATAGCAATATGATGAATATAAAACATTCTAATTGTATTGACAAGCATTAGAGAAAGTGATATCTTTGCACAAGATATACTGGTATATTAGAAATTTGTAACCATAATTTATTTAATAGTTATAACGAAAAATATATTTATACATAAAAGGAGTCAATTTTTAATGGGAAACACGTTTTTAATTTCTAAAAATACAGTGGTTATTACCGATTATAAAAATGATGTTTTAAAAAATGCTGCTGAAATTTTACAAAGAGATATTTTGATAGCGGTAACAGGGGAAAGTGAAAATAATTTTATTACATTGTGCTTAGCTACGAAAGAAAAATTTACTGGAGATGAGTTTAATATTCAGCTTGTTGATTCTCAACATATTAAAATTGAAGCAAGTACTGACCTAGGAATTATGTATGGTGTTTTAAATGTTTCAAAGTATATTTTAAAGATAGACGATTTTTGGTTTTGGTTAGATAAAGAGGTAGAAAAAGTATCAACAATTCAGGTGACAGATACTACAAAATTAAAATTACCAAAGTATCATGTCAATTATCGTGGTTGGTTTGTTAATGATGAGGTTTTATTGTCTAATTGGGGATATTATGAATCAACGGATGGTTTATGGAAAATTATTTTTGAAACTTTGTTACGTTGTGGTGGCAATATTGTTATTCCAGGAACAGATCAGAATAGTCATTTGAACCGTGCCTTGGCAAATGAAATGGGATTGATGATTGCACATCATCATGCTGAACCATTAGGCGCAGAGATGTTTTCTAGGGTATATCCTGAACTTGAAGCTTCCTACTTAAAATACCTAGATCTATTTAAAAAATTATGGCAAAAGAGCATAAAACAACAAAGTAATTATCAAGTGCTTTGGAATATTGGATTTAGAGGACAAGGTGATCGCCCCTTTTGGGAAGATGACGATCATGAATATTCATTAGAGGAAAAAGCTAATGTTATTAATAAAGTTATTACAACTCAATATGAAATGATTAAAGAGAATGATTCAGAAGCAATTTGTTCTATGAATATCTATGGAGAGTTGACAGAATTGTTTAATAAAGGATTATTGAAATTTCCTAAAGATGTCATTGGTATTTGGGCAGATAATGGTTATGGAAAAATGGTTTCAAGGCGACAAGGAAATGATGATCCACGTGAAGAGGTGTTAACAGCCCAAACATCTTCATTAAAACAAGGGATTTATTATCATGTGGCTTTTCATGACTTGCAAGCTTCAAATTTTTTGACTTTATTACCACTTCATCCAGAATTTATAGCTACCGAATTATTACAGGTGCGTCAAGCTAAGATGGATAATTTAGTCATTTGCAATACAGGAAATATTAAACCGCATATTTTATTTTTACGATTGGTTGCACAATTTTGGAAAAGTCAATTCGAAGAGCAATCAAATGAACAATTGATTCAGGAATATGTCACAAACTATTATACTAGCAAACACCAAGCAATCCATTCAATTTATACACAATATTTTACAACAACTTTTAACTATGGTCCCTTTGAAGATCAGAAAGTCAGCGATGAATTTTACGCTTATACGTTAAGGAAGATTATCACTGCCTGGTTAGTAAAAAGTAAACAGTTATCTGAAATGGAATGGTTAACAGGAGATCGTAATTTTAAGGAACAACTTTTATTTATCAAACAAATGATTGAACCAGCAACTCGGCCGTTTTCCTTACTAGAAAAAGATGCAGAAATGTTACTAAATCAGTTATCATTTAGTGATAGAGGTCGTTTCTATAATGATATGTATTTAAATATTTTAACTCATTCGCGTTCAATTCAGTCATTAAGGGCAACTATTGATGCATTTGATTTATTTAGTAATCAACAGTACGTTCCAGCTTTTTTACGGATTGATGAAGCAATGCAAAATATGAGAATGATTCTAACAAGTTGGGGAAATAATCCAATTGAGAAATGGCAATCTTTTTATAGAAATGATTGTTATACAAACATTTCTTATAGTATACACTTATTAGCTACTTTAAGAAGTTTTATTCGTTTATTTGATGATGGAGAAAATGGCGATCAATGGGAAAGAAAATATCTTATGGCCAAAGGAGATGCCCGAGTAGTGCTATTGTCTAATTTTCATAAGGCATATAGTGATGAAGAAATAGCAATGAAATTAAAAAGTAAAGAAAGTAGAAATAAATAATCATAAGAAATGAGAGTGAGTAAACAAGATGGACTTAAATATTGAAGATAAAAAAATAGATGATAGTAAATGGGATGAGTATGCCTCAAAGAAAATTTATCAACCAAGAGGCAAAATTGGGATTTTACGAGCAATTGGATTTGGCACATTTTCATTTTTTAGTATTTCAATGCAAGGAATGGTTAGTGCTTGGTTATTATTTTTCTATACTACGTTCTGTGGATTAAGTGCAGCACAAGGTGCTTCAATTTTTCTAATTGGACGGGTGGCAGACGCAATTGCTTCGTTATTTATGGGACATATTTCTGATCAGGTATATAAATTGGAAATTGGACGTAAGTTTGGCCGTAGACACCTATTTATTTTGGCTGCTGCACCTTCTGTGCTATTTGCAATGACAATGTGGATTTCTGGCATGAATTATTGGTATTATTTAATTACTTATTTGATTACAACTGTTCTTATGTCAATTTTGCAAATTCCTTGGGAGACTTTACCAAATGAGATGACAAAAGATTATAATGAAAGAACGACATTATCTACAACCAGAATGGTGATTGCTGGTTTGGGAAATATGCTTGTTCAGTTTGTTCCTGCCCAATTATTTAAATTATGGCCAAATACTTCACCAACTCCTTATTTGATTACTCAAGCATTATTTTCAATTGTAACTTTCTTTTTAATTATTATTACTTATTATTCAACCTGGGAACACTTTATAACGAAAGCAGAAGCGAAAAGTATTGAGAAAAACTCTGCTCATACGAAATTAAGTATAATGGGTGAAATTAAAAATTATTTTTCAACCTTTAAAATTAAGAGTTTTCGAATCCATATGGGAATTTATTTAAGTTCATATTTTGCTTCTATTTTATGGTCGACCGTTTTTGTTTATTTTATTGTATTTGTAGTTGGAAAAACAACGAGTACTTCAGGTATGTTGCAGAGTATTAGTATTCTATCTGTTCCTGTAACTATTATTGCTGGATTGGCTATTACTAAGGTAACTCCTCGTTTTATCTATCTATTTGGTTATTTCTTTAATTTTAATAAGTTGTCTTACTTGGGCATTGATAGCAGGATTGAAACCAGAGAATAGTTATGATTTGGTTTGTGATTGGTACTTTCTGCTATGAAATTGGATTATATATTCTTTATTTTGTTCCTTGGAATGTTTTTCCTTTTATTCCAGATATTGATACATTGATAACAGGCAAAAATCGTTCAGGGTTGTTTGCTTCTGTCATGGTATTTATTAATCAAATCAGTCAAGGATTGGCAGCAGTTGTTGCAGGATATCTACTGGATCTCTCTGGATTTCATCAATCAACTAGTGGAAGTGCTATACAACCTAAAAATGCGGAACATATGATTACGTTTATTGTTTCAGGTGGCGTTGGATTTATGATTTTATTAGCAATGTTTTTTGCAAGCAAGTTTAAATTAAGTAAAAAGACATTTAATAGCTTTTCGATTGAATTGGACCGTTTACAAAATGGTGGAAGTATGAAAGATGTTGATCCAGCTACAAAGCAAATTTGTGAGGATTTAACTAGAATTGCCTACGATTCGATTGATGTTTGGAAAAAAGATTAAATAAGAATAAAAGATATATTTTTTTAATATAATGTTTGTTATACTGAAATAAATTTTTAATGAAAAGAGGAAATAAAAATGATAAAAAAACTATTTTTTAGGAGAAAATTTTTAATTTCTTTAAGTTTTTTCAGCTTTATTTGTTTTTTATTTATTAGTATAAATAGTAAGACAGTTCAAGCAGAAACAAAACTGACAACAAACATTGATACTATTATTCAAGAAATTACAGCAACAGACAAAAAAGGTGAAAAGGTGGATAATGGTACCAACCTCACTTCCTCTATTTCTGAAAGACCTGCGGGAACTGGCCAAATATATTATGTTGATTCTAGAAGCTGTAATGATCATAATTCTGGTAAATCTGTGTCACAGCCATGGAAAACAATTAATAAAATAAATCAAGCATCTTTCGGCCCAGGCGATAGTATTCTTTTTCGATCGGGCAGTGTCTGGTCAGGACAAACACTTTCACCAAAAGGAAATAATCTAATTATCAGTAGCTATGATACAGGCGTACTTCCTAAATTAGAAGGTAGGGGAACAATCGAAGATGTCATTCAATTAAAAAATCAAACATCTATTGATATTTCTAACTTAGATATTAGTAATCAAGTAACAGGTTTTACCGGAAAAGAAGGAGATAGGTTAAAAAATCTACATGGTATTCATATCATTGGACAAGATAGTGGTGAACTAGCTAATTACAAATTACATAATCTTTATGTGCA
Source organism: Melissococcus plutonius ATCC 35311 (assembly GCF_000270185.1). Taxonomy (NCBI): domain Bacteria; kingdom Bacillati; phylum Bacillota; class Bacilli; order Lactobacillales; family Enterococcaceae; genus Melissococcus; species Melissococcus plutonius. Next base: position 170,899 of record NC_015517.1, on the reverse strand, counting down.
TGACGTAACCGGTGATGTTAAATGGATTGGTGGTTCTGGTAAAGATAAATCAGGTATTGCTTACAAAAATGGCTGGGATCGATCCAAAAATACGGGTGGTATTGTTTTTGATATTCAAAAACCACGAACAAAGCAAGCAACTTTCTTTAAAGATGTTTCAATTAAAAATAATGTAATAAGTAATAATTCCTATGGTGGCATTATTTTTAAACAATGGGATGGAACAGATGGTAGCAATGAAAAATGGGCATCAAGAGAAGATGCCAATGCTACAAATGATTATATAAGTGCCAAATGGGTACCTCATAGAAAAATTATTATTGAAAATAATTATATTAATCAAAAAAATCTGATTATGCTTGTAATGGTATTTATTTAACAAGTGCACAAGAAGCAACCATTCAAAAAAATGTAGTTAAAAATTCAGGTACCTGTGGGATTGAATTATATTATGTTGATCGTGCAACTGTTCAATACAATGATGTTTCTGGTAGCAAACCAAAAGCAGGTTGTGGGGATTCGAATGGTATTGATCCAGACAAAGAGACCAGCAATATTGCTATTCAATATAATTACGTTCACGATAATGGAGATGGAATTTTACTTTGTGGCATTAAGTTTGGGACTTCAGCCGTTCGCTATAATGTTATTAAAGACTGTGGAAAGGGTAAGAATTACATCAATCAGCATGGTTCAACGGGAGTTCATTATATTTATAACAATGTTTTCTATCATACAAAGACAACCAATGCATCTTTTGTTAATTCTTCAGGCGGTATGATGAATAATTCAAAGGATAAGCATTACTATCTAAATAATATTTTTTATAGTAATACAAATAATGCTTCTTTACAGTTAGCTGAAGGAGAAGCTACTCATTATGAAAAAAATCTTTATTTTAATAAAAATGTAAAAATACCAACAACTGATAGTCAAGCATTGAATATGAATCCATTATTTACTCAACAATTAGGCGGCTTTTCTGCATTTGCCGAATTGAATGCTTTAAAACCAACAAAAAATTCACCAATGATTAAAAAAGGAAATCCTGTAACTTTAACAAATGTCCATATTCCAAGTACAACAAGAGATTTCTTTGGAAATTCTATTTCAACACATCCGACAATGGGTATATCAGAATAGTGAAAATGTTAAGAATGGAAAGAATATTAAAAATAACCGTTCATCTTTTTTAAAAAAGATGAACGGTTATTTAATGAAATTTAAATTGTTTTCTTATTAAAAGCGTAATTTATTAAAGAAAGGTCGAATGTATTTTAAATCATATTAATCTAGATTTTTTTATAAAGAACAGAAAAAATAAGTAATTGTACATCAAATATCAAAAAAATTTGCTTGTTTTATCAAGATTTAAAAGATAAAATAAACAAGTTAAATAACTACGAAGGGAACAATAAATTATTTTATGAATAGCAAAATAAAAAGATGGTTACAACTCATTTTATTACCAATATGTCTATTGACAATTACTGGTTGTAAGGCAACTAAAAATCAGTTACCTAGTCAGGCACAAAAAAATATTGATTCCGTTTTAAAAAATGATCAACAAAAGACCATTGATTCAAATTACTTTGATAAAAAAACGTATAATTATTTAGCATCATTAGAATATAAAAACGGACAATCAGCAGTTTTAGAAGTGAATCAAGGAAATAGCACTCTAGCCATGAATCAATGGAAAAAAAAAAAAGTTATTTATGGTTCACTAGATTCATTAAATCGAACTACCTATGTCACAGCTTTTATTGATAAAAAGAATCTAGGCAGATCTGAAGGACGTGATCGACAGGTTTGGCAACCAACTGGTTGGCATCAAAAGCGTGTCGATGGAAAAGCAATCTATAATCGAGGACACTTACTTGCCTATACTTCTAGCTTTAATTTTGATATTAATGGTAATTATAAAAAGGGAGAGGATGGAAGTTTAGATAATCCAAAAAATTTAGCTACCCAAAGTGCTTTTTCCAACCAAAAAGTTCAAACTTATTATGAAACCATGGTTAGAAAAGCACAACAACGGATGGGAAATAAAGTAATTTTTCAAATTGTTACGGTGTTTCGTGGAAATGAGTTAATGCCAAGAGGCTACTGGTTACAAGCAAAAGATCAGATGGGAACCTTGAATTTTAATGTTTATGAATTTAATGTTGAACCCAATGTGGTATTTGATTATACAACTGGCAAAAGTAGAATTGATCGTAGCATGCATGTATTTTTTGAAAGACAGAACCAAAAATATAGAAATTAAATACCATCTACCTTCTAAGATGTTATTGTTCTTTAAGATAATAAAAATAGATAAAGAGAGCGAGAAAGATGAAAAACTTGCTCTCTTTTTATATAAAAAATAATAACTTTATATATAAATAGGTCTTTAACATTGAATAAAAAGCAATGAATAATTAATTAAAATATATTATTTTTCTATCCACTTCTTAAAAAGATTCTTTTGTTAAATAAAAGTGAATATTAACATAAAAAGTAGATACTAATCATTTTTTATAGTTTATTTCATTGAAAACTTTTAAAATAAATAGGATGAATTATAGCATTATTTTTATATTTAATAATTTATTTTTTTTAATTGTATCAATTATATGTTATGGTAATTATATGAACAACTGTTCAAATATTAAAAAGGTAGGTGTAAAGAATGAAAAAAGAAAAGCTATTTATTGTAACTGTTTTTAGCTTGATTGTATTGTTTGGAGGTGCTTATCAGGTAAATGCTCAAGAGGTAAAATCACAAAAAATTCCAAGTATCGAGAAACCTAACTGGATTTTTAATGCTGGAATGAGCAAGGGGAAATTTCATGATCGACAGGATCTTGGCTTTATTTTACGAGAGAATACAGTATTAAAAGTTCGTCAAGCAAATCCAAATTACAAGGAAAAATTGACGGTGAGATTGTTAGGAAATGATTCTAAAGAAGAACAAAGAGTAGATGTTGGTTCTGATTGGTTGTCTATTAGTGGAAAAAGCGCACTAACTCCTTTTGTAGATACACCTTATGGGGAAGATGGAGCGGTTTTAGAATATGAAATAGAAAGCGATAGAGCACAAAAGCCATTGCCAATTTATTCTTATAATGATAATGACAAAGATTTCTTTAATCTATGGGATAAATATGATTGTAACTATGTATTGATTAAGGGAAAAGATTTTCAATTATTTGTACCAAATCGAGACAAAGATTTACTTAAAAATTCAAAAGATTTCAAGTCACTTAATGAAATTATTGATCATTATACAGATATTTTCAAACTATACAATCAAATTTCTGGATTTGATGGTTCAACACCTGAGAATGAAAATGGAAAGAATCGTTATTTCTTAAAGGCAGACCTTCATGGACCAGGAGGAGCTTATTATAGTGAGAGATGGGCAGCAAATAGTGCATTAACGGCAGATATGTGGTTGAATAAAGTAAGTTGGGGAGCACTTCACGAAATAGCTCACGGCTATCAAGCAGGTTTTGATGGTAGAGGCATGTATACAGGAGAAGTATCAAACAACTTATTTGGTGTTCAATATCAATATAGTAAATATGGCAAAGAAGCGGATAAGATTGGTTGGTTATTTGATTTTGGAGGTAAAGAAAGAATTGAGAAAGGTTTATATCAAGAGTTAATCACCAATAAAGGAAGTTATGATTCAGCAGATTTACGTCAAAAATTGATTCTATTAACAATGTTGAAACAAAAAGCAGGTGATGAAGCACATACAGAGATGTATCAAGGATATAGGAAATTAGCGAATCAACCAGGTTTTAATCCAAGAGACTATTTACTACCAGATTTGTTAAATCACTATTATAGTGAACACAGTAAATTAGACTTTACACCTGTTTTAAGCAGATGGGGATTAGAATTGGATAATAAACAAATTGAATTGAACCAGCTTAGTGGCTATTTGCCTGTTGCCTCTTTAGCAGATGTTATTCCTAAAGAAAAATTACCAGAAGCACGTAATTACGTGGATGATCATTCAAAAATATTGATCACCTCTAACTTCGAAATGGTGACAAATGACGAAATTGCATCGCTAGGATTAACGGGAGATGTGACAGTTAAATTGAAAACTGAAGATATTAATCAATTAATAGATGCAGATATTTTACTAAAAAATGGCAATCAGGTCGTTCAAACAAAAAAAATTACTGGAGATACAGTGACCTTTAATCAGGTACCTAATGGCATTTATACAATCGGATTTGATGGAAAACAAATGCAAAAACTTGCTGTAACTACCCCTTATGTTTATGTAAAAGAAGCTAAAAATAATATCGAAATAACAGTTGATCCCTTAAAAGTTAGTCGTATAGTAAATCAAACAATTAACTTCCTAGGAGTAAATGATGATAAGTTTGGTGAATTTCATACAAACTTGAATAAAAATGAAGCTACTTTTTCAATAACTAAAAAAGATCCACACAGCTCATTTAAGGGAGAAACCTATGCTACAGTAAATGTTTTTGATAAAAATGGGAAATCAAAATACGTGAAGTTTGTTCAAGGAACAGATGCAGTTACAGGAACCTATACTATTCCAATTGTTGAGGGTGACATGGTTTCCATCTATCATGCAGAACCAAAACATCGGTTAACAAGTAAAGATCCAGTTCAGATTATTGATCCAAATAGAAAAACAAATAGTTTTATAGTCACAAATAAAGGGTTAAGAAATATTGATATTACGGATAATGTTGAAGCTGATCTAATTAAGAAAATTGATTTATTTGGTATGGCATTATTAAAAAATCCAAATATAAATAATATACCTTACAATCAATGCGTGCAAAAGAGAGAGTTATATTTTTCTATTCAATTGTTAGATGAACCAGAAAAAACAAATTATATGCATAAATATCAATCTTTATTTCAATAATTACTCATAGCACTACTATTAAAACCTAAGTAGATTTTAAAAAGAGAAGGAAATAACTTTTTGGTATTTCTTCTCTTTTTTTATATATACCAAAAAATATAGATAGGTAAATATATTTTGAATTTATCTTTGACGATTCATAGGAAGAATATAAATAAAAAGTATAAGTTATACTATTAAAATTTAAGTATAAGTTATACCTTATTTTGATATTTTAATGAATTACTTATTTTTAATAAATAAATTAAATTATCTACAATAAATAATTTAAAATATGTTATGATAAAATAAAAAATTTGGAGGTACTAAATGGCAGAAACTGAATTTTTAGAAAATACTGAATTTTTAACAGCAACAGAGGATAATTTTAATTGTCTGCTTGATAAGCTGAAAATACTTCAAGCAGAAAATAAAAAAAGTATGGCACCTAAATTACCTATTAAGAATTTTAATTATTTAGAAGAGCTAGCTGAATTTAAGTATAGTTATACGGGAAAAGATAGTGAAGAAACATTAAAAATTGTTGGTGAACTATTTCAGGGAGCTATTCGTCCACATTCTCCTTATTCATTGTTTAATATGGTGCCTACACCTTTGTTAGACGCTGTAGCAGCTTCTATGATGACACAAGTTTATAATGTGAATAGTTTGATGGATGATTTTGGCGGGCAATCTTTACTTATTGAACAAAAAGTCGCTAGAGGTATTGGTAGTTTGATCGGTTGGCATCATTCTGTTGGTATTTCTTGTAATGGAGGTAAATTAACATTATTCTATGCCATAAAGCTTGCATTAGCAAAAATGAAACCGGATTCTAATAAAAAAAGACTTTCCTCTGATTTGGTTATTTTAACCAATGAGTCTTCTCATTATTGTGTGGAGCATGTTTGTTCATTACTTGGATTGGGTTCTGAGCAGTGTATTCGGATTGATTCACAGAAAAATTGGGAAATGGATTATACAAAGTTAAAAATAGAAGTTAAAAATCAAACAAAAAAAGGTAAGAAAATTGCTGCTGTTATTTGTTGTGGTGGAACAACGATCAATTTTGCTCATGATGATACAGAAAAAGTTTACCAAATAGTGACGGATACACTAAAAGAATTACATGAAACATATCGACCATATTTTCATTTAGACAGTGTAATTGGTTGGTTGTGGTTTTGCTTTCATAAACAACAAATAGTCAATTGGGAAATGATTGAACCAACAATTGAAAAGAAGATTAAAGAAATTGTTCATCGTCAAGATGGCCTGGTTCATTTTGACTCCTGTAGTGTAGATTTTCATAAAAATGGATTATGTCCTTATTCCACTAGCTTTTTTATTTCCAAATCTTCTGATTCATTTACATTACTGAATGATGGCAATTATCAATATACAAGTGATGATTATCAATATGGGCAGTTTCGAGCCTATCGCTATACCGTTGAAAACTCACGGCCAGCGACAGGAATTGCTGCAGCTTATGCTGCTGTTACACGATTAGGAATTTCTGGATTTCAAAATTATTTAATAGAGCTTCAAAAGATGCATGATTTGTTTGTAGCTGAAATGTCAAAATATAGTAAATTTACTGTTATTAATAAATATTCATTAGGATGGAAGATCGTTTTTCTAATTGATTTTGCTTCAATTGTTGCTCAAACTACCCATGAACAATCAGAAATTACACAAGAATTTATTAATTATCTTTGGCAGAAATGTAATCAGGGGGAAACCTTACCATTTATAAGCTTTACACCTGCTTATAAAATTCATTCAGGAGCTAAAAAACAAACGGCATCTTTATTGTATCCTATGAATCTAACTTCAAAATTAAACGTAGTAGATATTCTTGATCGTTTAGATCAAGTAATTGATGAATTTGAAGCAGCAGTGATAACAAAAAGCTATTCATTTCATAAAACTGTTTTAGAAAAACCAATTCGTTAGGAGGAATCAACTTGAATACAATACAACAAACAAAAGCAGATGCTTTTGACTTTATTAATGAAAAATTAGAAATGAATGATCAAGTGATTAATCTGGCAATTGGTAATCCAGATGGAAAACCAGATTCGTGCTTAATTGATACATTAAATCAATACATGCAAAAGGAAACAACGCATGGCTATGGTAGTTTTGATACAACAATGGTAAAACTGCTTAGAAAAAGTGTTGCAGATTATTACAATAATACCTTTCAAACAAGTTTAGATGCAGATGAGAATATTGTAGAGGTACCAGGAACCAAAGTGGCGATTTATCGTTTGCTTTCTTTATTAATAAAAAATGAGGAGAAAGTCTTAATTCCCTCACCTTCCTATAGTGTTTATACAAAATGTGTGGAATTACTCAATGGTGAGATTATTTATTTTCCTTGTTGTTTAGATAATTTTTCTCCTGATTTAATCAAAGTTTCTGAAGAAGAATGGCAAGCAGCAAGTATCCTTATCCTATGTTCACCGGGAAATCCTACCACTACAGTTTTATCACATGAGTTTTTAGAGGAAGTTATACAATTAGCAAAAAAATATCATTTTTTAGTTATTAATGATTTGGCTTATGCTGAAATAAATTTTACTAATGAAAGAATTTCAAGTATTCTTGCCATTGATGGTGCAAAGGATGTAGCTGTTGAATTGTATAGTTTAAGTAAAACATGCAATATTGCTGGTTGGCGCATTGGCTTTGTTTGTGGAAATCAACAATTGGTGAATCAATTGAAACATTTACAATTTGAAATTGATTTTGGTTTATTTTTGCCTTTTCAACACGCAGCGATAACAGCTTTTAATCGTTTACCCGAACTTGCTTCAAAAACAATACATAAATATGAAGAACGAATGGATTATTTTATTCAGGAAATGAAAAAAGTAGGTTGGGAAATACAAAAACCAGTTGCTTCATTTTTTATCTGGACAAAAGTTCCATCTGAATTTGAAGCAATGACCGACAAAGAATTTGTTTCTTATGTTTTACAGGAAACAGGGATTTTATTTTCACCAGGAAGTGGTTTTGGCAAAAATGGAGAAGGCTATATTCGAATTGCTATGGTTCAAGAGATGAGAATAATGAGAGAAGTAGTGGTACGCTTTAAAAAGTTATTTGAAGATAAAAATTTTTAAAGTATCTATTTGATAAAAACTATTACAAATAATAGCAATTAAACAAAAAGAGCTCAAATGAGCTCTTTTTAGAGGTAGAAAACCATTTAATTTAGATAGTGTTAGTTAGTAAGAATAATTAGCCATTTTTGTGTGAGTTTTTTCCACCTTTACGGCCAATTTGTGAGTAAAATTCTTTGTCATGTGTTTGGGCAGTTTTTTCTCCGCCTTTTTGGCCATTTTCTTCATAGAAATCTCTACCATGGGTTTGAGCAGTTTTTTGACCGCCCTTTTGTCCATTTTCTTTGTAGAAATTCTTATCATGTGTTTGGGCAGTTTTTTCTCCGCCTTTGTGTCCAATTTCTTCATAGAAGTTCTTTCCATGAGTTTGAGCAGTTTTCTCTCCGCCTCGTTGGCCAGCTTGTGCACGTGTCATTTTTTTATCCATTCTATCTTCCCCCAATTCCTATCAATTTATGGATGTTTCTCTACCTCTAGTAACCTAAATTTAGATTACTATAGCTTATTGTAAAGGAGGGAATGCATAAATTCAAAAATTTGCGCTTTTTTGAGCATATTAACAGAACTTTTAATTATTTTTAATATTTTTTGAAGAATAAATCGATTTAAATGTTATTTTTATTGAAGTTTTTGAAATAGGTTAAGTAGCTATACATCCAACATACCTTTAAATTTTCAGGAGATTCTATAAATTTATACTGAAAATAGTAAAAGAAAAATTGTTATAAATGTAACTTTTTTATACTTATAAACTATTTTTTATTTATTGATTGTATTAAAAAACTTATTTAAATCAATAAAAATTATAGTATAAATAATTTCTTAATTCATAAAAAAATAAAAATATATTAAATGAAAAAATATATTTAAAATTAAATTAATATTTTATATATTAATTATATAATTATTTAGAACTTTTAAATAATTATATTGTCAAGAAAGGAGTCATTATACGATGATAATACCAAAGAGTGAGTCGCCATAATCCTTATATAAATTATAAATAGATAACAATTTATTTTTATATATATTAATTTAATAATATTGTTTATAAAATATAAATTAATTAAAAGACTTTTGATTAATAGAGGGAGTGTGCAAAATGGAAGTAACAATCAATAATAGCAAATTTAACACAAAGAAGAAATTTTTAACATTAATTACAGGTATTGCATTTTTGGCTTTTCTGTTCACTTTATATGGTGGCATGAAAGTAAATGCTGCCGAGGTATCTAAATCTACCTCACCATTTTCCACTGGTGATTATATCCGTGATACGAATGGAAACCCCCTATCACCAGATAGATATTACAAAGTTAAAACAGATGTACTTGTTAGTGATACTATTGAAGAAGTTTATTATTGGTATGATCATTGAGACATGATTGGCAAACAATGGATTAATTTAACTTCTCGTTCTTCAGCTGGTGATAAGTATAATATTGATTATAGCCAAGAAGACATACGTTTAGGAAATAGATTACGTCTTCATGATTCCCAAGGTGGATATATGCACATTTTAAAAGATCAAGGACAAATATCATGGGTTTCTCATGGTGGTTTAGTTACACAAGGTAGGGGAGAAGATGCAAACTACTTTAATATCACACGTGCAGATCATCGTGGCTATGCGTATGCATTAAATGATGGTCTATTAAAAGCAGATATTCATAACACAGGTTCACTTATTACAGCAAATAGAGGAACTAATTACCCATTTTATATTGAATTCGAACCTATAAACTAAATTCATAATTAAATGATCAAATTATATATGTAATTATTTTATTAATTTATACCTAGGAAGTTCTTGGCTAAGAACTTCCTATTTTATTTATAATAAACTGTTTTCATAAATTGAATAGCTAACTATAATTTTTATTATTTAATTGAAATATTTTATAGAAACAATTGACATGTACGGACAAAAGTCTTACATTATTAATATAAGCGCTTCTTATCAAGTGATAAAGAAATGATATTTAATCATTTCAACTGAATTCCTTTATCTTATTGATTTATAGCCAAAAAATTTTAGGGAGGGATCATAAAATTGTAGGTTGATTTTTACTTGTTATGTTTTTTTATTAAAAAATATTAATTAAGATAACAAGTATTTCTATTCTTTACCTAGTATATAATCAAAAAATGTACGGATAAATTAATCAATGTTTAATTTAAGCATCAATTCGTATAAGATTATCATGTAATTTTTTAATAAAAATAAACCTAAATAATAAAATGATGAAATATTATGTTAGGAGTGCTTTTTATGATAAAGTCTACAGATTATATTAATCCATTAATTGTTCAACGAGCAGATCCACAAATTTATAAACATCATGATGGGTATTATTATTTTACAGCTTCAGTACCTGCATATAATTTAATTGAAATTAGGCGAGCAAAAACCATTTCTGGATTAGCACATGCTGCACCACGTACAATTTGGCGTAAACATGAAAATGGTCCAATGAGCAAACTTATTTGGGCACCTGAACTCCATTACATCAATGGAAAATGGTTTGTTTATTTTGCTGCTGCTGAAACGACAGATTTAGATGAAAATGGAATGTTCCAACATCGCATGTTTTGTCTGGAATGTGATGCCGAAAATCCAATGGAAAGTGAAGAAAATTGGTTTGAACATGGGCAGGTAAAAACACCAATCGATTCTTTTGCTTTAGATGCTACTTGTTTCGAAGCAAATGAGAAATTGTATTATGTATGGGCGCAAAAAGATCCAGCGATTGAGGGCAATTCTAATTTGTATATTGCAGAAATGGAAAACCCATGGACAATTAAAACTGAGCCTGTACTGCTCTCAAAACCCGAATATGACTGGGAAACAAAAGGTTTTTGGGTAAATGAAGGCCCAGCAATCATTCATCGAAATGGTCGCTACTTCTTAACTTATTCTGCAAGTGCAACAGATGAAAATTATTGCATGGGAATGTTAAGTGCACCTGATAATGTGGATCTTTTAGATGCAAAGGATTGGACAAAGGCAGAATCTCCTATCTTCCAAAGCGATCTAGCAGAACATCAATATGGACCGGGGCACAATTCATTTACTATAGCCGAAGATGGAGAAACAGATATTCTTGTCTATCATTGTAGAGATTATACGGATATTAAAGGAGACCCTTTATATGATCCTAATCGTCACACTAAAGTACAAGTATTTACTTGGAATGAAGATGGGACACCAAACTTTGGACAACCTGTTACTTATAATTATCGATAGGCAAGTGTAGAAGGGAAGAGGAAGAATGGATAATGAAGAAAATATAACGACAAAGAAAAAAAATTTTTGGGGCTTTCCCCTAACACATTTTACTTATTTCTTTATTTGGCAAATTATATTTGGTTATTTAACGCTTTGGATGGAGCAAGTTGGACATCTAAGTGGTGCGCAAGCCGGTATTGTTTTTTCTATGATGGCAGGAATATCTTTACTTTTTCAACCAGCTTTTGGCATTATTTCTGATAAATTTTTGTTTAGAAAAAATTTAATTTTAATGATTGGTATAGCAGCTATATTGATTGGTCCTTATTTCCAATGGATATTTTTATATCTATTGAATATAAACGCTACCTTTACAGCAATTATTACAGGTATTTTTCTAAGTTTTATCCTAAATGGTGGAGTATCTGTTATTGAGCAATATATTCAGCGTGCAAGCTTAGCAGGTGATACTTCTGAATCCCTAAATTTGAAACAAGTATCAAAGATTTTTACAATGAAAAATTTCTGGTTTTTAGCCATCTTTTTCATTGGCACCTCTGCAATTTATGATGTTTTCGATCAACAATTTATTATCTTCTTTAAATCATTTTTTGATACAGCAACCCAGGGAACAAATGCTTATAGTTATATGACAACTATCCAAATTGGATTAGAATTTCTGTTAATGTTTACAATGCCTTGGTTAATTAACAAGATAGGATCACGTAATGGGTTAATTGCCTATGGAGTTATTTTAGCGGTTCGTATTATTGGTAGCGCTTTGGCACCAAATTTAGGATGGATTATTTCTTTACGATTGTTAGCTGGTTTTGAAATGCCATTATTCTTGGTTTCTGTTATGAAATATATTACTAGAGCTTTTGATATTCGGCTATATGCAACAATTTATACATTAGCATCAAGTTTTGCTAAACAGATCTCTGTCTTTGTCTTTTCATCTATGGTAGGAAGTCTGTATGATTCTATTGGATTTCACCAAACTTATTTAATTATGGGAATTATTATTGGTATTGTGACATTATTTAGTGCAATTACATTGAAAAAAGAAGATCCTATTCAGTACGATGAAGTAGAAACATCAGTATAAAAATCAAACTTGTTTGTCTGAAATATTTAGCTAGATAACTATTTTAATTATAATTAAGAAAAAGGAGAGAACAAGTAATGAAAAAGATAACCATTGTTAGCTTTATTGCTTTTGTAGCTTGTCTATTTGGATTACGAAATACCTCCGTTTTTGCTAAAAATTATGATGCAACAAATAAGATCGTTACAATTGCTGAAAAGGCAGATGATTCTGTTCAGCCAAATATTTTATATGGACGAGGAATGGTAACTAATCACACAACAAATGAGTTTAATGGAAGAATGTATGCAACTTTTGAGAACTATGTTTCAGGTGTTCCTTATTTTAAGATTTATGAAAGTACCGATCATGGAAATTCTTGGAATCATATCAGCAATGTAAAAGATCAGGTAAATGGCTGGGGACTACGCTATCAACCATTTTTATATGAGTTACCAGAAACACTTGGAGATTTACCGAAGGGTACTTTAATCTGTGAAGGAAATTCTATTCCAAAAGATCTATCAAAAACAAAAATTGATCTTTATAAAAGTTTAGATCATGGTCGTACATGGGATTATTTAAGTACAATAGATGAGGGTGGAAAAGCAGTACCCGATCAAATAGACGCAACTCCTGTTTGGGAACCATTTTTAGCTATGATTGATCATCAACTTGTTTGTTATTATTCAGACGAACGTGATCCAGCTCATAGTCAAAAACTAATTCATAAAGTATCCAAAAATGGTATCGATTGGGGAAATCAAGTGGAAGATGTAGTATTCTCTGCTAAAAAGGCACGTCCCGGAATGGCGACAGTTGCTAAAATGAAAAATGGAAAATACATTATGACTTATGAAGTTGTTGGCAATGGTGCCCACTATTCAAATTATAAATTATCAGAGGATGCTATTCATTGGAATCCTGAAGATGAAGGAATAAAATTTGCTGATGGTGGTTCTCCTTATGTGACTGTTTTAGCAGATGGAACAATTGTTGCCAATACAGCAAATTCACCTTTATATCTAAATAAAAATAATGGTGAAGGAAAATGGGAAACGCTTCAAATTCCAATGCCTGGTGCTTATTCACGTTCATTAACCGCATTACCTAATAATCAACTTTTAATTGTTAGCGGCGGCAGTTATGCACATCCAACAGAACACGTAGATAATATCGCAACCTCGATGGTTTTCACAATACCAAAAAATAATGCATTTCAATTAACAAACAATTTTATTATTAAATAATTGAAGCTTTTATAAAATCAGAATTTTATGCTTAATTAAAAATAGAAATATAAAGGATAGATATATAGGTAAAATAAAAAAAGACTTAAAAACAGTTTTCTATTAAATATAGATAGAAAACTGTTTTTTATATAACATATTAGCAAATATATTTTCAATTATTTGGTTTTGGGGATAATTAGTTAATAAATGATTATCTAGATATTATTAATAAGAGAATATTAAAAAATTATTTGTTCGTCTGAGACGTTTCTAAATTCCATTGCCTTTCATGAAAAAGAAAGGCAAGATAAAGGACTACTTGACTAATAGCAAGAAAAATGAGTAAACAGATGATATCGTTTTTGATACTAGCATTATTAATACTCATTAACTTCCTAAATCCATCCACACTATAAGTCATGGGAAGAAAGACGTGAAGTCTTTGGTATCCTGGAGTTGATAAGTTAATTGGATAACTCCCCCCAGAAGCTGAAGTTTGTAGCATAGTTAGTAATAATACTACCAAACTACCTAGATCAGGAAGAATTTTATTCAAGGAAACTACAATACTACAGAAAGTTGTTGCTGTTAGCAGTAAAAATAAAACAAATTTGCCAAATTGTTCTATACCTACATGAATAACCCACCGGTTAGCAAGTAATAAAAAAAGAACTTGTCCAAAAATAATTATTAAGGGAAAGAGAAATTGTTTTCTATAATAGAACCTGAATTTGGATTCTTTTTCACTAAATCCTCTCATGATAAATTGTCCAGTAACAATAGCACCCACAAACATTGTCAATGAAAAGATGTAAGGAGCCATACCTGCACCATTATTTTTTATTGGGAATTCTTCTTTTTGTTTTAATTGAACAATATGACCAATATTATCCGGAACAGGTACATGTAATTGGTTGAGTTGTTGTATGATTGTTTTGGATAATGTATCATTTGTTCTTATTACAAATTGATTGATTGCATTTGTTAGGATTCTTTTTGCAGAATAATTAAGTCCTTCACCGGTTTTTAAATGTATTTTGGGTGATTTATGTTTTGTTGGAAATTCTGTTAGTTTTTTTGAAAAATCTTTTTCAAATGAAATAATTCCATACACATCTCCATTTTCTAAATCATGCATAGCTTTTTTGTTGTTTACAATTTTAAACTTAAAAATATCACTGTCTTTAAGTTTAGTGTATAGTTTATTATTTTTATCCGTATCTTTAATTAAAGCAACTGGTAACTTATCTAATTTACCATAGGGATCCATAACTGCACCTAGGAAAAATGTAGAATAAAGAGTTGGTATAAGTAAAACAAAGACAATTGCTGCTACCAACGTAACGATTTTATTTTTCATTTTTTCACCTTTTTCCATTGATTTTTTTTATCTATAGATATAAAATGTATATGGTAAAATTATCATGCATGAAAAAAAATGTCAATTATTAAACATTACATAAAAACAAAGGAGAATTCTTATCTATGAAATTTAATAATTCTTTTATTCAATCGATTGGTATTATTATGATATTGGCGAAATTGCCAGATGATGGTGCATTGAAATCACAAGAAATTAGTCAAAGAATGAATGTTTCACATAGTTATTTACTTAAAATTGCTAAAAAATTAAAAGATGCTGAATTAATTAATTCAATCGCTTCAAAAACAGGTGGTTATGTACTAAACAAATCTGTAGACAAAATTAGCTTTTTAGACATTTTGCATGCTACTGAAGGTAAAAATAGTTTCATTGAAGGAATAGATTTTCATCCTATTGATTCAATAGTCTCATCAAATGAAACAGTGGAAGAAAAAAGAATAGTCATTAGAAATATTTTTTCAGAAGCTGAAAAAAATTATAAAGATATATTGAATAATCATTATATATCTGAAATTATTTCGCAATAAGAAGAAAGTAATCAGAAAACAAATTGGACAGAAATGATAGACTTAGAAGAAAAGGAATTGCTACATAGTTAAAATCGACTTGTTTCATAGTTATTTCTAATAAAAAAATACGCCAATTCAGAAACTTATTTCTGAATTGGCGTATTTTTGTATGAATTAGTTATTATTTTCCAAATGGTAGGCTTTTTTTTCATCTTTTTCTAATAAATCTAGTATTTTTAATGCAATTTTTTCATCTATAATTAAATGAGTAAAAAAACCTCCCCGCAATGCACCAATAATTGATCGTACTTTGAATTTGCTATTACAGATGCCTACTCTATTTGGGATATTAAAAGTATCTGTTAATGAAAGGCCAAATGTTTTATCTGTTTTTGCTGTTAAAAAATTTCCATAATAATCAAAAGGACGACCGTATAAAAATCCAACTGCCTGATCAAAATCCTTAAAAAGTAAATGTTTTAAATCATACCAGGGAGCAACAGATTCTATCGCTGTTGGTGTACTAATACCTGTAAATAAAAGATCTGAGTGCCGAGCAGTTTCAAGTGTTTTTGCAATCACTGGTTCTAAAGTTAATGCTAATTTTGTTGAGTCATTAATAATATATAAAGGTGCAGGTAGAGTTAAATAGTTAGACTCATAACAATCTGCAGCTCTTTGAACGAGGCGCATAGAACCAGCCAATGAATGATACTTACCAAATTCACCAATAAATTGAGTAAAGGTTAAATTCTCTCGAATGATAGGTGAAAATTGATCAATAGTTTTATAAATTGTATTTCCCCAAGATAGAGAAACAATTTTTGCTTCTTTAATTAATTGTTGTACATGTGAAGCAGCAAAATGCCAAAAATTCAGGTCACTTTTTGCAAGGTCTTGATTATCTTTAAGAATAAAAATTTCTAAGTCAAATTCATTTCTTAACGTTTTTTCCAAATCATAATTTCTTGAAAAAGGTGAATGGATAGAAATAGTAACAAGATTTCGTTCTTTTGCTTCATCCAAGTATTTTAAGATTTTATAACGACTTAGGTTAAATTGTTCAGATAGATCTGTAATCGTTTGATTATTTATATAATATTGCTCACAAAGATTTGTTAAAAATTCTTCATGATCCAATAGGGGAGAGACCACAAAAACCAATCCTTTCAAATTTTGGCTATTTAATAAAGTATAACAAAATTATACCAAATTTAATAGAAATCATGATTTAAAATTTTATGACTATTATGTATTTGTCAGCTAGTTTATTTTTTAAAAAATAAATAGAAAACGTTATCTATTTAATTTTTTTAATTTTAATATTTTATCTTTTTTTATTTTTTAAAAAATGTTAATATATTTTTATAAAATTAAAAAAGGAGATGCCCAATGAATGAAGAAATGTTAGAAATCCATAAAAAGCATACTGGTGTGTTAAGCATTCAGCCAAAGCTAGAAGTAAAAAATGGTCAAGATTTAGCAAAAGCTTATACACCAGGCGTTGCCGATCTAAGTCTTTTGATTAATAAGGAACCAAATTTAGCACGCCAGTATACAGTAAGTGGTAAGTTTGTTGCAGTTATAACCGATGGTTCAGCCGTTCTTGGTTTAGGCAATGTAGGAGAAAAAGCAGGATTACCAATTGTCGAAGGGAAAGCATTGCTATATAAGACATTTGCTGATGTGGATGCTTTTCCTTTGGCAATCCGTCAACAAAGTATAGAAGAAATCGTGCGAACAATTGTTAATATTCAAGATAGCTTTGGAGGTATCCATCTCGAAGACATTGCTGCTCCAAAATGTTTTGAAATTGAACAACTATTGCAAGAAAAATTAACAATTCCAGTTTATCATGATGATCAGGAAGGCACAGCTATTGTAGTCTTTGCTGCTTTAATTAATGCTGCAAAGCTTGCTGGAAAATCACTTACTGATTTAAAAGTTGTTGTTAATGGACTTGGTGCTTCTGGAGTAGCTACAACAAAATTACTTTTACATGCAGGGATAAAAAAGATTACATTACTTGATAAGCAAGGAATTTTAACTGATGAAGATACTTCCCTAAATTCATTTCAACGTGAATTGGTGTTAAAAACAGAAGGATTGAAAAAACAAGGGAACTTAACAGAAGGAATTATGGATCAAGATGTATTTATTGGTTTATCAGAAGGAAACTTACTTACAGAACAAATGGTTCGTTCAATGGCAAATGATCCAATTATTTTTGCATTGGCCAATCCAATACCTGAGATACTTCCAGAGGAGGCTAAAAAAGGAGGAGCAAGACTAATTGCCACAGGCTCTTCAAATTATCCGAATCAGGTAAACAACGTTCTAGCTTTTCCTGGTTTATTTAAAGGATTGTTAGAAAATAATGTAAAGAAAGTAACATTAGATTTAGAAGAATTTGTCGCTAGAAAATTAGCAAATTTATTGAAAACTCCGTTGGCAGAAAAATTTATTCCACAAGTATTTGATAAAGAGGTAGTACAAACTGTTGCTCAGGCAGTAAGTGAATATCAGCAAACGAATTATTCTGAATAAAATTTGATAAATAGACGAATAAAAGAAAGATGGGTGCTTGAATTGGGAGAACAACCGAAAAAAAGCTTCATAGAAAGATTAAAAAAATTTACCATTGGATTTATTCCTTTACCATTATATTTAATTTTACTTGTTAGTTACGTTGGGATTACAGTATTTAATATTGTACCAACGAATGATATGCTTGTTTCGCTTGGAATTATGACCGTTTTTGCTTATTTATTAGAAGAAATTGGAAAAAGAATTCCAGTATTAAATTCTCTTGGGGGAAAGGTATTGGTTGTTACCTTTTTACCGGCATTTCTTGTTTACAAACATTGGTTACCTAAATCAACTGTTAAAATTGTTAGTGAATTTATGAATAACAATAATTTTTTAATGTTTTTTATCACCTTGCTTGTTATCGGTAGTATTGTTTCAATGAATCGTCATACATTAATCAAGGCGACATCACGAATTATTTTAATTTTATTTTTATGTGATGTTATTGGTTCACTTATTGGTACCGGTGTAGGGATGCTTTTTGGCATGTCTGCTTGGAAAACGTATTTTTTCATTGTTGCCCCAATTATGGCAGGTGGCGTTGGAGAAGGAGCTATGCCGTTATCCATTGGTTATGCTGCTGTTATGAGTGGAATGCATCAAGACAAAATTTTTGGACAAATTCTACCTTGTGTCATGTTAGGTAGTTTGGTTGCTGTTTTATTGTCAGGTATCTTGAAAAAGATTGGAGAAAAAAATCCATCATTAACTGGTAATGGAAAATTATTAGATAGTGAGGATGAAAAATTAGCGAACTTAAAAGCGGCAAACAATGAAGTCAGTATCGAAAAAACCTTAATTGCAGGTGTTTTAGCAATTGCTCTTTATTTCCTTGCAGTTTGGTTTGAGTATATAATTAAAGAAATATTTGGTTTTTCTATTCCTTCACCAGTGATTTTGTTAGTATCACTTATGGGAGCAAAAATGTTAGGATTTATTCCTTCTAGCATTGAATCTGGTGGCGCTTCACTCTATGGATTTACAGTTAAAGGAATCACACCACCATTATTATTCGGTGTAGGTGTAGCTAAAACAGATTGGAAAGAATTAGTTGAAGTGTTTAAGAGTCCAGCATCTATTATAACTATTGTTGCCACAGTTGTTTCTATTGTTCTAGTAGCTTTTATTGTTGCAAAAATCGTCGGTTTATATCCTGTAGATACAGCAATTGCTGTTTCTTGTTGTAGTGGACAAGGTGGAACAGGCGCATTAGCTATTCTTTCAGCGGGAGATCGATTGGAGTTGATGCCGTTTGCACAGGTCGCTGTTCGGCTGGGTGGTGCAATGACAGTCACCTTTTCCATCTTTTTAATGAGTTTATTAATGTAATAAAGTAAGAATAAAATAAAAATTAAAAGAAGGGAGATGAAATCAAGGTGCTAATAGAAAATACACGTACGCTTTACCTTTCATTGCCAAATGTTAGACAATCTTGGGAAAATTTATTAAAACAAGCTGGAATTACTCGTCTAGCCTCTACTGATTATCTTAAAGTTGATTATGCAATTGGAATCTATCAAAAAAACAAATTGATAGCTACTTCTTCTTTTACAAAAAATATTATGAAATATTTTGCTATTGATCCTGCTTACCGCGAAGGTGGTAAAACCTTTAATTTACTTGCAACAAAATTAATTCAGGAAATGGCACAAAGACAGATTTATCATCAATTTGTTGCTACGAAACAAGAATATCAACAGAGTTTTGAAGCTATTGGCTTTCATTGTCTAGCTTATGCAGAACAAGGAATTCTTTTAGAAGGTGGAGATTATTCTATTCATGACTATTTAGCAGAAGTTCCAAAGCAAAAAGGAGAAAAAATTGCTGCCATTGTAATGAATGCAAATCCCTTTACTTTAGGACATTATGCATTAGTGAAACAAGCTGCAGAAGAGAATGACTTTGTTTATGTATTTGTATTGTCTGAACCTCAAGAATTTCTATCTCCTGATGAACGAATTGATTTAGTAAAACAAGGAACAAAAAATTTAAACAATGTAGGTATATTTCCTGGTAAAGAATACATGGTTAGCTTAGCCACTTTTCCAACTTATTTTCTTAAGAAAGATATATCAGAAACAGAATTCCAAACAGAGCTGGATGCCCGTCTCTTTAAAACTTGGGTAGTTCCAGCCTTGGGTATTACAAAACGTTATCTTGGTGAAGAACCATTTTCCGAAGTGACTCTACATTATAATCGATCTTTGCAAAAAGTATTGGAACCGGAAGTACAAGTGGTTATTTTACCAAGACATAAAAAAAATGAGATACCTATCTCTGCTTCTGCCGTCCGTCATGCTTTTTATACGGATGATTTATCTTTTATCAAACAAGTAACACCCATAGAAACCTATAATTTTTTAGTCAAAAAAAGAAAGGAAATGAGCCAAAAAAATGGAAATTAAACGTACAGCAGTTGCAGGGACCTTAGAATCTAGTGATATTCAAATTATTCTCTCAGAAAATAAGCAAAGAGGCATTCAATTAGAAATAAAAAGTCAAGTTATTGAACAATTTGGTGAACAGATTGAACGAGTAATCCGAGAAGTACTAAAAGATTATACCATTACTGATGCAAAGGTTAAGGTAGTTGATAAGGGAGCTTTGGATTGTGTGATCAAAGCACGTTTAACTACAGCGATCCATCGTTCATTAGGAATAGAGAATAGTGAAACACCCTGGGAGGTGAATAAATAATGGTAGAAAAATTAAGACGAACAATGATGTTTGTACCAGGAAA
Organism: Melissococcus plutonius ATCC 35311; assembly: GCF_000270185.1. NCBI lineage: Bacteria > Bacillati > Bacillota > Bacilli > Lactobacillales > Enterococcaceae > Melissococcus > Melissococcus plutonius. The sequence goes on along the minus strand of NC_015517.1, from coordinate 150,110 downwards.
TAATCCAGCAATGATCAAAGATGCGGGGATTTACCAAGCTGATTCTATTATGTTTGATTTAGAAGATTCTGTTGCTTTATCTGAAAAAGATGCCGCTAGAATGCTTGTTTATCAAGCACTACAAACAGTAGACTATGAAGGTACAGAATTGGTTGTACGTATTAATGACATTGATTCTGAGTTTGGTCGAGCAGATATTTTTGCAGTGATAAAAGCAGGAGTTCAAGTGATTCGTTTGCCAAAAACAGAAACAGCGGAAGATATACATAAAGTCGAAGCAATTATTTTAGAGGCAGAAAAGAGATTTAATATTAAAGAGGGTCATACATTGATGATGGCTGCCATTGAAAGTGCAGAAGGCGTATTGAATGCACCAGCAATTGCAAAAGCATCAAAACGTTTAATTGGTATTGCTATTGGTGCAGAAGATTATGTAACTAGTATGAAAACGCATCGTTATCCAGATGGAAAAGAACTTTTCTTTGCTCGTAGTATGATTGTTCATGCAGCAAGAGCTGCTGGTATTTCTGCATTTGATACAGTTTATTCAGATGTAGAAAATGAAGAAGGATTACTGAATGAAGTCAAATTGATTCATCAATTGGGATTTGATGGTAAATCGGTGATTAATCCACGCCAAATTCCAATTGTAAATTCTGTCTATGAACCAACAATAAAAGAAATTCACCATGCATTAAATGTTCTTTCAGCTATTGATGAAGCAAAAGCAAAAGGGTCCGGTGTGATCTCCCTAGATGGAAAAATGATTGATAAACCAATTGTTGAAAGAGCACAACGAGTGATTATGCTTGCTCAAGCTACGAATTTAATTGATTCGGAGGGAAATATTTATGAAAAATAATAACCTATCTAATTTACCAAACGAGAATAAAACTGCTTATGTACCTTTTAAAAACACCCAACTAAAAAGTACTAAAGTAAAACGAGTAGGCCCTGAAATTCAAACAGTCACATCTAAAATGAATAAAATGGTAGAAACAATAGAAGAAGCGGTTAAAAAAGCTGATTTGAGAAATGGCATGACAATTTCTTTTCATCATCATTTACGTGAAGGCGACTTTGTTTTTAATCAGGTGATGGAAACTATTCGTAAATTAGGAATTAAAGAATTAACTCTTGCACCAAGTTCATTAACAAATGCAATGAACGAGCAGGTAATTGAAGCAATAAAAGATGGAACGATTACGTCTGTTACTAGCAGCGGGATGCGTGGTAGTTTAGGTGAATTTATTTCACATGGTGGTATGGAAAATCCGGTTATCTTACGTTCACATGGCAATCGACCTAGAGCAATTGAGACAGGTCAAATAAAAATTGATGTTGCTTTCTTGGGCGTGCCAACAACAGATGAATATGGAAATGCAAATGCAACTTCTGGAAAAACTATTTTTGGTTCATTAGGTTATGCAAAAGTAGATGCTCAATATGCGAATAAAGTTATTCTAATTACAGATAATCTTGTCCCTTATCCAAATACACCAGTCAGCATACCACAAACACAAGTAGACTATATTGTTGAAGTTGATTCTATTGGTGATCCAGACAAGATTGGTGCAGGAGCGACCCGCTTTACAAAAGATCCAAAAGAATTAAAAATCGCTCAAACGGTGAAAGATGTTATTGTACATTCACCTTATTTTAAAGAAGGTTTTTCTTTTCAAACAGGAACAGGTGGTGCTGCCTTAGCAGTGACACGTTACTTAAAAGATGAAATGATCAAAAAAGACATACACGCTTCTTTTGCATTGGGAGGAATTACTAAACCAACGATTGATTTATTGGAAGAGGGACTCATAGAAAAAGTTTTAGATGTACAAGATTTTGATCGGGGAGCTGCTGAAACTATGGCAGAATTAGACAATCAACAAGAAATCGATGCTTCTTTTTATGCGGATCCAATGAACAAAGGGGCAGTTGTGAATAAGCTAGATGTTGTTATTTTGTCTGCTTTGGAGATCGATACGGCGTTCAATGTCAATGTTATGACTGGTTCTGATGGTGTTTTAAGAGGAGCGATCGGCGGGCATCAAGATGCTGCTACAGCAAAACTAACGATTATTTCAGCACCGCTGGTTAGAGGCAGAATACCAACAGTAGTAAAAAATGTTACTACATTAATTACACCTGGAGAATGTATTGATGTTCTAGTTACAGAGATTGGCATTGCAATCAATCCATTACGTAAAGACCTGCTTGAAATTTTTGAAAAAATCCCAACTATTCCAGTTTTTTCTATTGAAGAATTACAAGCAAGGGCTGAAAAAATTGTGGGTAAGCCAAAACCTTTGGAATTTACTGATCGGGTAGTTGCTTTAGTTGAATATCGTGATGGTACATTGCTTGATACGATTTATCAAGTAAAAGAATAGCAGAAAGAGTAGTTAGCATGTTTAAGTCAGGCATACCGCAATCAATTATAGCTATTTTAGATCATAGAGAAGAACGAGCAAAAAGACAAGAAAAGTTATTAAACACCTATCCAAATACTTGCTTAATTACTGCTACTTTAAATATTCCAGGACCTATAAAGAATAATCAAGAGATTCATCAGTTAATGCTTTTAGGCAGTGAAAAAGTAACCAACGATTTAACCATACATGATTGGCAGATTCTCCATGCTGAAGAACATAGTTTACCTGTAGGAAACGAAGTATTTTGGGTTATTAATACAAAAGAGTATAAAAAAATTAAACAACTATTAATTAATATAGAAGAAAATTTTTTTCTAGGTAGATTATTTGATCTAGATATTCAATATTTAGATCAAGGAATTCCTAAATTAATAGATAGAAAAGAACTAAACTACGCACCTAGATCTTGCTTAATTTGTAATCAAATAGCAAAAGTATGTGCACGAAGCCAAGCACATTCTGTAGATGAACTGCAACAAGTAATTGAAAAACAATATCAACAATTTCTACAAGAAGGGAAAAATCATGCTGACATATGAAAAACAAATCATTATTCAATCTGCTCAGAAAGCACTTTTATATGAAGTCAGTTGTTTTCCAAAACCTGGATTGGTTGATCCAATTGATCCAGGTTCACATCAAGATATGGACCTATATACCTTTATTGATAGTAGTGTTGTTCTAAACACCTTTTTTGAAAGGTTCCTGATTTTAGGTGAGGAAACTAAAATGGAAGAACCAACAATTGTTTTTATGAAAAGTAGAGCTTTAGGAATAGCAGCAGAGAATGAAATGTTAACAGCAACCCATCAAGTTAATACCCATAAAGGCGCTATTTTTACCTTAGGAATTTTTTTAATCGCTTGTGGCCGACTAGAAATTTGGCAGAATACTGTTTCATTGATCCAATTACAAACGGTTATTCGACAGTTAACAAAAAAATTAAGCGAAGATTTTGATAATTTACATAGGAAAGAAACAAAAAGTCTAACTTGGGGAGAAAAGCTTTATCTTGAAACAGGTAGTCTAGGGATACGAGGAGAAGCTATGGATGGGTATCCTGGTATAATAAACAAGGGATTACCCTTTTATCATCAACATACAGGTACAAAACAAGTCAAATTATTAGATACATTGTTATTTCTATTGTTAACGATTGAGGATACAAATTTATTAAAAAGAAGTAAGAATATGGCAATTTACTCAGAAATTCAACCCTTGATTACAAGGTATTTTGATTTAGGCGGAGTTGGTACATCTGAGGGTAAAATATACCTAGACCTGTTAAATAGATTGTTTAAAAAGAATAATTGGAGTATTGGTGGCAGTGCAGATGCCCTAATACTCACCATTTTTCTTGATTTATTGATTGAAAGAAATTATATTACGATGTAAAAATTTTAAATAAATAGGCAGTTCGTTCAAAATAAGCTGTAGGAACGAGCTGCCTATTCTACAAAATAAGCTATTATTTTTGTTCGTTTCTAATAAAGATAATACTAATTTTTTTAGGTAAATTAGTATTATCTTTATTATTTTGTTATTAAAAATATATCTAAATTACTTTTAATTGTATTCTTATTTTATAAATCAGAAATAATCAAGTAAATTAACCATCATTAAGATTATTAGATTTATTCAGCTATATAGCAAATTTATATGAAAAAATAAAAATAAATTTTGATAACATCTTAAAATATAATAATTTTTAATTACCTTGTTATTAAAAAAATTGTTTTTTAATTGGTTAATTTTATTTCTCATTCTTTAAAACAATACTTTGGTAAAGCCAGACAGTTAAGATAAAATAAAGGAAATAAAGAATAAAGAAAATTGAAAATGGTAGCCAAATTCCTTGATAAGGATTTAAAAGCGAGTTAAATAATTGTAAACCAAATAATACATGAATGACGCCTAAGCTACCGGGAGCTAAGAATAATACGGCAATTTCTTTGGTGATGGATTGTTTCAATAAATATTGACGTGCACCGATCTTTTTCAACATATTATAGCGAATAATATCACTTGTTGCACCAGATAAAATTTTAAACATTAGACAACTCGCCAACATTGTTAAAAAAGCAATACCTAGGAAAAAACCCATGAATATAAATCCACTATATAAGCCTTTCATGGTATCATATACTTCAATTTTTTGTTCTGTAGGCATATTATTCATTTGATCATAAGATAAGTTTAATTGTTTATTTTGAGTGGCGAGTTTTCTAATTTTAGTTGTTTTTTCTTCAAAATTTTTGACTTGAATTACTTGTAACTTTGATATTTTGAAAGGTAATTGATTAAAGCTTGATTGTGAAACCAGTTTGATTTGCTTTTCTTTTTGATTTGGTAATTCTAGATCTTTCAGAAATTGTTGATTTTTTATCTTTTTAATTCCCTGACTTGCTAGAGCTATTTTTTTCACTTTTTTGTTATCTTCTCTATTGTTAACTAATAATGGATGTCTATCAAATTCCTCATTGATATAATATATACAATCTTTATTTTCTTTTTGTGAATAGGTAACATTTAAAGTTAGTTTCAAATCATTTACATTTGTTTGATTCATTTTTTGGGAATTATTTAGAATCAAATCATACCTTGATGTACCTTCTGAACTTTCTAGACTTAAATGATTGAAGCTGAGTCCCACTGTTAATGCACCCAATGATAAAGCTAATAGAATTGTAACCATAGAAAGCATCTGGGTGTATTCACGAATTCTAAAACTCAATTGAGATAAAGTAAAATTGGTTAATTGTTTTAAAGAAATTGAATCCATTTTTTTCAACCAAGTTAAAAGGAATATAAGAACTGAATTAAAAATCAGATAGGTTCCTACCATGGTTGCTATAAGTGAAATGAGAATACCTAATTGTTTAAAACGATAAATATCGGTTGTAATATAGTAACCAATAGCTATCAATCCAATACCCAAAATAGCTTTTAGCAATAAAAATTTCTTATTGAAAGTTAAACGGTTTGGTGTAGCATTTATTCGTAATAAAGTTAGAATAGGTTTTTTAGCAATTGAAAGAGCATTAAGAATTGCAGCAAGTAAAAATAAAATCATAAAGAAAACCAACGTAATCAATAAACCATGAAGATTGAAGGCAGAAAAATGAGATAGTGTAAGGCCTAATTGATTTGTTAATAGTTTGCTAACAAGTTGAGTCAAGCTAACACCAATGACCGATCCTAATAATGTCGCTATTAAACCAATCATAAATGTTTCAATAAAAATCATTTGTGCAATCTTACGAACTTTTGCACCTAACATGAGAAATAAAGCATAATCTTTTTGTCGAATGGTCATTAAGAATGAATTCGCATAGAGAATATAGAAAAAGGTAACAATAGACAATAAACTTGAACCAAATTGAAAAATCTGAACTGTAGCTGATATGGGTGAATTTGATTCCAGAAAGTCTTTATTTGTTGCAATTGCTTCAAACATATAAAAAATTGCCGAAGCAATCACCAAACCAAAAAATAAAATTATGTAATCGCGTAAACGACTTTTTATTCCCTTCATTGATAATTTCAATAACAATGTTACTCCTCCTCTCTTATTGTTCTAAAGTTCCTAGAATAGATAAAATCATTTGCTGGAATTTTTGGCGAGATTGTTCACCACGGAAAATTTCTTTATGGATAATGCCATCTTTAATAAATAAGATACGTTGACAATAACTGGCAGAAAATGAATCATGAGTAACCATTAAAATAGAAATTTTATCCTGAGTATTCAATTTATTCATCATATCTAACAAATCTTTAGCACTTTTAGAATCTAATGCACCTGTTGGTTCATCTCCAAGTAGAATTGTTGGCTGTGTAATTAATGCTCTGGCAGAGGCAACACGCTGTTTTTGACCGCCAGAAATTTCGGTAGGATACTTATCTAAGACAGCATTAATTGATAAATGTTGAGCGATTTGTTGAATTCGTTGTTTAATTATTTTGGGTTTTATACCTTGCAAAGATAAAGGAACAGCAATATTTTCAGCTGATGTCATGTTTTCTAATAAATTAAAATCTTGAAAAATAAAACCAACTTCTTTTGCTCGAAAGTCAGCAAGTGTATCTCCTTTTAATTTGGTTACATCAGCCTGATTAATTTTTACTTCACCAGTAGTTGGTTTATCTAATGTTGATAAGATATTTAGTAAGGTAGATTTACCTGAACCGGAAGCTCCCATAATACCGATAAATTCACCTTTTTCTACTGAAAAGGAAATTCCTTTTAATGCCTGTGTTTTTGTTTCATTATTTTTTCCATATGTTTTTTTTAAATTAGTTACTTCAACTATGTTTGTCATTAAGTTTCTCCTATTCTTTTATTAAATTTTTTATTTTTGTATGAAGAAAGCTGATATTTACTTTCTCAAAAATGAATTCATCTATTGTATTGATAGCTAATATTATTTAAAATAAATCATTTTTAACAGTAAAAAATGATTAATATTTTTTAAATTATAAGTTATATTTTTTATATCTACCATATTCTTAACATAAAAAAGCCTTTCAATTTTGTCATCTCATAATAATTGGATTTTTCATTTGTGATCGTAAAAAATTAAATAGTAATAGCATAGAAAAAAGTGAACAAACAACGATTCATGTATTTCTATATTATTTATAAAATATAAATTTATAATTCTTGTTTTGTATAAGCGAAATTAAAAGAGAGATCTAAAGAAGATTATAAAGCAGATCATTGAGGGTCCAGTGGTTCTTTATAATAATTGAGATGGCTATAAGATATGATGCATCTGTAACCAGTAAATTTAGTCTAAGTAGCGATTGATTAGAATGCTGTGTAGTATGAGGAGTGAGTTATAAGTGATCAATAGTAATAAAGTTTTTCTTAGAGGAAGATGATTATCCATTATAATTTTGAAATGACCATATATAGATTGATAAAAATTCTGATGAATGATTATTGGTTTTATTGTTGTATAAAGGAGGGAACGAATTATTAATAAAAAGAGGTAATATAATTGCTGGTAAAAAGTATGGCTTTAACAAAAATGACACAATCTATAAAAATAGTTTAATAGAAATAAATAATAAAAAATATTATCTATTAACAAATTACTTATTAATCAGAGAAAAGTGAAATATAGCTTTTATTACCTACCAAATTAATATTTACCAATAAACCAAATTAGAGTTTATTATCAGTAATAGATTATGCTTTTCGTTTATTCACTATTATTTTAACTAATATTGTTTCTATTCTTATTTGAAGAAAAGTATTAAAAGGCAAAAACTATATTTCATCAATGAGGCAGAAAAAATAATTTTTGTAAAGATCGATTAAGAATTATATTCAAAATATCTAGAAAACTTGATAAATTATATTTCAGTGGAAAGTTATATTTGTCGATAACAAATTCTAGAATATATCTATTCATTTACTTAAAAGAAGTGGATTAAAAAGCGTTGATAGATAGGTTTTAAGAAGAATTAAAATTAATAATATATAGGTTTTTAATGAAAATAGCGATTAACATTTAACTCCTGATTTTGTAAAAAAATTTATATTTTTAATTTATAGAAAATTTTTAAGAATATAATTTATTTCTATTGTGTTTATCAAAATAAAAAGTCACAGATAACACTCGTTATCTGTGACTTTTTATCTAATTTTTAATGAATAGATGGTTGTATTTGATCATGATTTTTATTCATTGTAGAAATTTTTTTATTTCCTTTATACAATTCAATCACAGTCCAAATTAATAAAGCACATACAGCAACAATAATGAAGTAAGCCAGGTTATCTGCAAATGCAATTTGTCCCTTTGTTGCTTGATCTCCAAAGAAATCTTCTAACGCACCAGGCAATCCAGTAAAGTTTAAATAAATTAAACCTAACACTGAAATCCAACCTAAAATACGAACAATAAGAGTATTTTTAAATTTGCCCATTTCTGCTTCACTGTCTGTAAGCATTAATAAGGGAACAATTGAAAAAGGTAAAGCGAAAGCCAAGAATACTTGTGAATTATTCATTAGATTATTGATAGCCTCATGTTCTTGAATTTCAGTTTTACCACTTGTTAGTAAAACACAAACCAAAACTGGAATAACAGCTAGGAGTCGTGTAACTAAACGTCTTAACCATAGCGGCATACGCATATGGATAAATCCTTCCATAACCACCTGTCCTGTTAAGGTTCCAGTAATGGTAGCATTTTGACCAGAAGCTAATAATGCTACAGCAAATAAGGTGGATAAAGCCCCAGATGAAGCTACATTTCCTAGTACATGATTTCCTAGTAAAGCAGGATTGGAAAGAGCGTCATAAAGACCAAAGAATGAAGGATCTTTTACTGCACCTGTTTTGAATACAGCAACACCCATAATTAGTAATAATGCATTAACAAAAAATGCAGCTCCTAATTGGATGTTTGAATCAAGCATAGAAAAACGGACAGTACGTGCGATATCTTCCTCATCTGAATAATCGACCTTTCTAGATTGTGTAATCGCAGAATGCAGATAAAAATTATGTGGCATAACTGTAGCTCCAATAATACCTAGTGTTCCAGCTAATGGTGATTGACCACCAATAACAGGAGAAGAAGCAAATGCTTCCCGTCTAGGAATAAAGCCGCCTAACACGTTCATCCAATTTGGTTGTGACAGAATTACCTGATAACCAAAAACAAATAAAATGACTAGGATTAAACAGACAACTAATGCTTCAATTTTTCTGAAACCGATTTTGGTCAATAAAAGTAATAACAATACATCAAAAACTGTAATGAATGTTGCAATTAATAAGGGGATATGGAATAAAAGATAAAGAGCAATCGCTCCACCGATGACTTCAGCAATATCTGTAGCCATAATGGCTAATTCAGTTAAAATCCATAAAATAACACCTAGCGGTTTACTTGTACGTGCACGAATAGCTTGAGCTAAATCCATTCGTGAAACAATGCCCAACTTAGCAGATAGGTTTTGCAAAAGCATAGCTATCAAGCTAGATAATAAAATAATAGATATCAATAAATATTGAAAATTTTGTCCACCAGTAATGGAAGTAGACCAGTTGCCTGGGTCCATATAACCAACGGCAACCAAAGCACCTGGACCAGAATAAGCAAAGAGAGTTTTCCAAAATCCCATCCCTTTAGGGACTTCAATGGTTCCATTTATTTCTTCCAAAGAAGGACCATTGATGTGATTAATAAATTTATGTTTAGTTTGCTGTGCTTTTTGGTTTGTAGCCAACAGCTGTCACTCCTTTATAGATTGTTATAAATTATTTGTTATGTCTATTACAAAATTATAATACACCTATAATTAGATATGTCAAACAAAAATTTAAGGTAAACCTAAAAATAAGATAAATACTAAGTTAATTAAGTATATTTAGAAATTAAGAAAGATAATTAAATTTTAAAAACATATATTCAAATCAACCTTATTGGATTGCCAGATGAAATTTGTTAATTAACAAGCAAACGTTAATAGGCTAATTAAGATAATCAAACAATGTATTTTGATTCCTTGTTTGAAATATCATTGTTTTTTGCTTGAATGAACCATAAATTTTTACAAAAAGCTATTTATTTAAAATGAAGCTTCAATAAATCCAATAATTTATTTATAAAGGAAAAATTAAAACAATTGTTAAATGATCAAGGTTTATAAATAATTATCGAATATAAAGTAAATAAAATTTAAATATTTACTTTTTAAAATAAAAGAGAACTATTTATATCTTTATTTTTTCAGAATTTACGTTAGAATTATTAGAGTAAAGAATTAAATTGAATTTACAATGCTAGTTTATTCTATTATATTTATCTATTGTATTTTCTAGCTGTAGGTTTAACTGATATTTATTTACATCAAATAAAAAACCTTAAATAAAATTTATTCATAAAAAGCTTCATAAATAATTTGTTTAATAAATATAAAAAATAACAATTAGTATTTATGTTTTCATTATTTTTTAAACAATCAATTATTATAAAAAACTGAAAATTATGACTAATGGAAAGAAGAGAAAACTATTCATGATTCACCATCTTTTTAATACACCTATCAATAAAGAAAAAATCATTCAGAAATTAAGAGTAGTTTCAAGAGAAAAATTACCAGTGATCTTATTTTTTTTCAGTTTATTTTTCTTTATCTCTTATTTTTTTGGACTTTCTTATATTTTCTTTGTTGTTAACTTTACCTTTACATTTAAAATGAATTACCAAAAGCATCTTTCATTTTATTCACTTATTCGGTTAGCTATTACTCTATTTTTTCTAGGAATATGTGGCTTTTTAGCCAGCACACAATTTATTTGGTTAATTATACTGAATTTATTGGTTCCTTTTATTGTTGTAACAACGAGTTCACTATCCAGATTTAATCAATTTGAATATTTTCCTTATTATATGTGTTTTATTCTTTGTGAATTAATGGTAGTACCATCGTTTACTGCTAAGTTAGGTGGTTTTACTTTTGGTTTAGGATTTACTTTATTATGGTTAATTGCTATTCAAAAATGTTTACCAACGAATAAGAAAATGTCACAGATGGACTACCAGCAAGGTTTTCAATTAATCTCAACTATTTTAGAAAAATATAACCAAAAAGAATCTTATACCGTTTTATTGCCACAGTTAGAAATGTTAATGAAAAAACTATATAAGCAAATTCCTTTGGAATTGGATAATAGAGAGATTATCAAAGGTAGAAGAGATTATAATTATGCATTATTGTTTCAACGGGCTGTTTATTTTTTTAAACAACCTAATTCACTTTCCTTTTCAACTAATTTTTCACAGAATTGTCTGCTTTCATGTGCAAAGTATTTCAAATCGTTAAGCCAACTAGATTGGCAATCAAAGGATGAAATGATACAATGTAAAAATGAAGCAGAAGAATTGTCGAATGAATTAAAACGAACAACTGATGAATATTCAAAATTTTTAGAAATTTTAATAACACATGTTTTATTTTTATTTGATCTACCTGAAGACCATAAAGATTCTTCTATGAAGCAATGGTATAAAAGCATTAAACAATTCAGAATAAAAAATAAATTACTTCTTTTGATAAATGAATCTTTTGAACGACGTATGGCTGTTAAATTTAGTATTACATTAATTGTAAGCTTTATTTTTATGTACTTAATAGGACTAGAGAGAACTTACTGGTTACCAATGATGGTACTTTACATTTTAAGACCATCTAATGAGGATAGTATTCGGTTTGCAAAAATTAGATTTTATGGAACACTTATCGGTGGTTGTTTGAGTTTACTTCTTTTAACTATATTTCCTTATCTATGGGTTCATCTTACAATTGCTTGTGTAACAGGTACCTTTGTATTCGTCCTTGTGCCAAGTATCACACAGGTAACTTTATCAACCATTTTTGCGATATCATTATCTACATTAACTATTTCTAATATAGTTGCAACAGAATTACGTATATTTTATGTTTTGATTGCTATTGTGATTGTGCTAATGGTCAATCTTATCTTTTTCCCAATTAATAAAAACTATTTGTTACATTACAATTTAAAACAACTCTTTCGATTACAATCATTATATTTAGAAATTTTTAAAACTTTTTTGGAAGAAAAAGTAGATTATACTCTTATTGTTCATTTACATATTCATTATAATTTAAGTCATGATCAAACGATTGAATTGCTTCAACAAATGAAATTGCCTAAGAAAGAGTTACTCTTTTATGAAAAAACATTAGGAGATTCTTGGTTAATGATTGCCAATATAGAGCAAATGATTCATTTTACTAATATGTATAGTGGATTAGACTTACCAACAAAAAATAGATTGTCCAATAATATTCTTTCTTCAATTTATGTATTAAATATCATAGGAGAGAAACTCGGCTTAAATAAAAACATGGCTACTAAGTTCTGTCAGATACCAACTTCTTTTGAAAGAGAGTTTCCAGGAAATAAAGAATTAACTATTTTTTTCACTCAATATACAAAACTTTTATCACAGTTATACCAAATAACTTGTGCTTATGAGAATAAACTTAGAAGTAAAAAAAGCTTGTTTTACTAATTTTTTTGATAATAGTTTCATAACATTAAGGTAGCCAAATGAATTGATATCGATTCATTTGGCTACCTTAATGTTATGAAAATTATACCTAATCTTTTAATAGTTATTTTGATTTTTGGTTAAAACAACTAATTTATAAATAGATGTTCATTTAAGGAATAATTTTTTTAAATAGAATTTTTTTATTTATATTGATGGTTGAATAGTGCGATGCATGTTTCTATAATATAATCTTAGCAGTATTTAATTGAATTACTAATTGCTTAAAAAAATTAATAGGTAAAAGAAATTAAATGTTAGATTGAAAAAAGACCAAAAAAATTGATAACTATTTGTTAGATGGTGAGTTTAAAGAAAATATTAAAAGATTAAAAAACTATTGTAATATTAAAAAAAAGATTATCATAATGTTTATTAGCTTGATTGATTTTAGTAAATAAATTACATTATGTTTATTTTTTTGATAAAATGTAATAATTTTTTAATATATTTTTAATTTATTTATAATTATTTAATTTGATACATAGTCTTTCTATTTATATATTTTAAGTATTTTTTAAACAAATAACTATAATTTTATTACATTATATCTAATGAAAAATTTTATGTGAATGAATATAATGTAGATGAAGAACAAATTTTATAATAGGAAAATCAGTTAATTTATTTAAAAATTAACTATTTAGATTTTCTAGTTAGTGGGTAATAAAGCCTAGTTAAATTTACAGAAGTGATTTGAAAAATTTCATTTTTTAATACTTAAACTTTCGTATTTTGAACTGAAGTAAATACTATTTCAGAGGAAAGGAGGGAATTATAATTGAAACGAATAAAAAATCTTTTCATTTTTGTTTTCTCTATTTGTATACTACTTGTTTTAACGAATCAGACAGTTAATGGAGAAGAAATAACACAACAAAATGAAATGAATGACAAAAATTATGTTACTTTAAAATCGCCTTATGAAATAAATTTAAATTATCCAGATATCCTGCAATCACACTATTATTTGAATAAACATTTGCAGGAAAGGCCATTTGCGTCTATTGATAATAATGTTGATTATCAGAACAAGATAGGAAACCTGTTAAAACAATTTACGACTGCTTTAAAAATATGGCCAGCGACTGCAAACAATAACACTAAAGTAGTAAATGGAACAAATGAAAATGGTAAGGTAATTTTTACACTCAATGGTAGTGCAGATTTAACGCCCTATTTTGATAAAGAAGATGTTGTAAATCAATACAAGATTTTAGTAAATGGAGGAAATCCCTGGACAGAAGATAAAAAAGGAGAAAAGGTAGACCATAAAAAACTTTCTTTTACTAACAAAGAAATTACTATAGATAATTTAAAACACCCTATTGAAGGTGAAAATGGTGCATTCAGACTTACCCATGATCTAATCGGTAGAGGAAAAGGAGACAAAACTAATAATAATTACCATGCTAAGTGGGATTTTATTAGTATACCTATTGGCCGTATTGAAAAAATAAATATGGGAGCAAAAAATATTGAATTGCAACAAGGAGATAAATGGGATCCAAAACTTGCTTTTCTAGGCGGAACGAATGAAAATGGGCAACCACTTCAATTAACCGAAGTAACAATAGATGATAGTAAAGTGAATACTAATTCACCAGGAAAATATCCTGTAACTTTTTGTTATGTACCTGACATAATCAAACCGAATGGCACAAATAATGAAAAATTAACTAAAACTATCACAGTAACTGTAAAGCCTAAAATAGGGAAGTTAGATGGTACCATGCCTCAAAGTATTGATTTTGGTCAACAAAAAATTAAGGGAACAGCCCAATTACTACATGGCAATCCAGATAGAGATTTGACCATACAAGATACAAGATTTAATAAAAGAAAATGGCAACTAGGATTATCAGTGACAAAATCTTTAGTTAATAAAATAGATCCAAATAGTCAGTTGAACCATATATTTTATAGAAATATAACAGGAGTAGACAAAGAATTATCCAATAATATGTAAATAATTGAAACAGCTATAAATAAAGATGATAATCCTGTAAATATATCACAAAATAAGTGGGGAGAAAAAGGAGGAATTTTTCTTAAAGTAATGCCAGGAGAAGCAATGACTGGCCAATATGAAGGTGAATTTTGTTGGAAACTTGAAGATGTTCCTAATAATTAGGAGATGGATATAGAATGAAGAAAATGATAGCTAAAAGACAGCTTATTTTTATGGTTCTTCTCTTATTAGCATTAATAGTCAACACGTTAAAGTTACAAACTGTCTATGCAGAAGATCATGCACCCTCGGTATCTACAACAAAAAATATTGTTGGTTTTTATGAAGATGAACAGAAATCAAAAAATAATGAAAAAATAACAAAGAAAACAGAGATGAAAACAAGGGAAACTACACTCCCATCTACAGGAGAAAAATCCTACTTTTTATTAACCAAACTAGGATTTTTATATTTAATCCTGATTATTGGTTTATGGTTTTTTCGGAAATGGTTAATCGCTGTATGACTTAAATCATTTATGTTAAATTTTTTATAAATAGTTAATTATTTATATTGATGGTGATAAAATTCTATGCTGGATTATCCTCTTTTTATTATTTTTACAAGAAAGCTTAAAGTGAATAATGTTAACATATTTAATAGATAAATTATTGAATTTTGAAATGAATTAAATCAATTGGAGGGAAACATGATGAAAAACAATTTTAAATTAAATGTATTGATGGCAACCACTTTAATAGGAGCAAGTATCTCTGTCTTACCCTTAGGGACATTTGCTGAGAGTACCGGTGATAAAAACTATACATCAGATGGCAAAGTGGTTTTTGAGCCAGACACAACACCAACGAACCCATTAGAACCGATTAATCCTAACGGAGGAGAACCTATTATACCTGGAGATCAAAAACCTGGTACTAGTGGACCACTTTCTATTGATTATGCTTCAAGTTTGGATTTTGGTACACAGAAAATTTCTTCACAAGATAAAGATTATAAAGCAAAACCAATGACATATAAAGACTCAACAGGGAAAGAAAAAACAGGACCAAATGATGTTCAGATTACTGATAATCGAGGTACAAAAGCTGGTTGGACCTTACAAGTAAAACAAGATGGACAGTTTAAAACAGCAGATAATCAAGAATTGACAGGTGTACAAATTACTTTCAATAATGGTCATGTTATTTCAACTTCTAATGACTTAGCATTAAAGATAAAACCAGAAACAATTGTAATGACACCTGGACAAGCAACACCTGTAATGAGTGCTTCAGCTGGACATGGTGCAGGAACCTATATAATGGCTTGGGGAGATAAAGATACAGCCGACAGTAGTATCCATCTCTCGGTTCCTGGAAAAACAGATAAATATGCTAAAGAATATAAGACTACATTTACATGGACATTAACTGAAACACCAACAAATGATTAAGAAATAAAAAATTCAATTTATTAAGGGAGTAGGATAAAATGAAAAGATATAGTATGCTCCTTGTAATTTTATTAACTTGGCTTTTTTTCCCAGTAGAGAATCAGGCCTCTGAGCTTAATTTTTCAGTCTCTCCTCAAACTTCAAAATATCAGGTAGACGAAAAAGAACATTATTTTGATTTATTGTTAAAACCTAATCAGGAAGAACTTTTAACAGTTCAGTTAACTAACGATACAGATAGAGAGGTATTCTTATCTGTTCAGGTGAATAATACAACAACCAACGATAACGGCGTTGTAGAATATGGAAAAACAAAAATAAAAACAGATGATTCATTGAAATATCAATTAAAAGATTATGTAAATGCTCCAAAGGAAGTTCATCTGAAACCACATAGTAAAATGAATTATCAATTGAAAGTCCATATGCCAGATCAATCTTACTCAGGAGTTATAGCAGGTGGACTTACTTTTAGCGAAAAAGAAAATAATTCATCGGCACAGGATTCAACAAATTCTAATGGATTAGCAATTAAAAATAAGTATGCCTATGTTGTTGCATTATTAATGCGACAGACAAAAGAAAATGGAGAACCTAATTTACATTTAACGCAGGCTAGGTCGAACCAAGTAAATGCACGCAATGTTATTCAAGCTCATTTGCAAAATTCCGCTCCGGTTTATTTAAACCAATTGGCTTGTCGAACAACAGTTATAAAAAAAGCATCCCATCGCACACTTTATACTAATCTCCAAGAGGACATGCAGATGGCGCCTAATACCCATTTTAACTTAACTATTCCACTAAATGGCGATGAATTACAACCAGGCAAATATATAATCAAAGTAGATGCCTATGGAAAAAAAGATCCAAAAGGCAATTATTTATTGAAAAACAACAAAACAAAGGAAGAGACACACTATCGTTATCATTGGAAGTTAAAAAAAGAATTTACAATTGCAAATAATGAAGCAAAAAAATTAAATAAAACAGATGTAACTATTAAGAAAAACTTTTCATGGTTATATACGTTGATTGGTTTATTTATCTTATTAATTGTTTTATTTCTTTTTTGGTTGTTTATTTGGAAAAAACGGAAAAATAAGAAATAAATAGGAAGGAAAATTTTCCTTCCTATTTTTTTATAATTGCAGATAAATTTATGGATGAAACTATTTTTTTGACAGGAATTTGAAAGAATCTATAATCAAAATAAGATGAATATATATAAATTAAAGAATTATTTATATGAATAGTTAGCTTTTATTTTTTATAAAAATGGTTATTCAAGAACAGTAGAATTAAAAAATTAACTATCAATTTATCAAATTTTTAAAAAGAATGGAGATGAAGGAGATATGTCTATTAGACCAGATGCACAAAAAGCAATTCATATAGCGTCAATCGCTGCAGCAGGTGTAACGATAAGTCCAATTCCTTTTGCTGATTCTTTTTTATTAATACCTATTCAAACAACTATGATTATCGCTATTTATAAGGCTTATGACAAAAAGATTTCTAAAGGTTTTTTAACAGGTATTTTACGTTCAACCATGACATCAACTATCGGAAAAACTTTATCTGGAAATATTTTAAAATTTATTCCAGGTGTTGGTTCAATTGTTGGTGGCGTTATTGATACAGGGATAGCTGTTGCATTAACGCAGGCAATTGGAAATGAGCTAGCTAAAGCTTTAGAAGAAGATAAAATTAATGATAATTTTGATATCATTGAAATATTAGGATATATATTTTTGAACTTTAATATAGGTAAAAAGAAAAAATAGGTAAATTAAAATTTATCTTATTATAAACAAAAATAATAGTAATTTTAACAGCATATAATAACAAGAAAATGGAAGAAATAAAACCTACAGGCGGAAAAGAGAAGAAGGGGACCATAAAATTATGGGTAGATGCAGCTGTTATTGACATTTATAAACCTATAGTCAAACAATTTGAAAACGAACATAAAGGGTTGAAGATCATTGTGAAACCCAGTGAGACAGGAAAAGCCCAAGAAAATGTAAAAAAGGATCCAAGTGCTGCAGCCGATGTTTTTATGATGCCTCATGATCAATTAGGCCAATTAGTAGGAGCAGGAACGATTTATCCAAACACAAAATATGCCAATAATGTCAAAAAAAATAACGCAAAAAATCTTGTTGATTCAGCTACGTATAATGGCAAATTATATGGCTATCCTTATGGGATGGAAACACTGATTGCTTATTACAATAAATCTAAATTAACAGCAGAAGAGATGAAAACATGGGAGACAATCACGAAAAATGGAAAACTAGGGACAAATTTTAGTGAAGAGAATGCGAATTATGTCTTTGTGCCTCTAT
Organism: Melissococcus plutonius ATCC 35311; assembly: GCF_000270185.1. Lineage (NCBI taxonomy): Bacteria > Bacillati > Bacillota > Bacilli > Lactobacillales > Enterococcaceae > Melissococcus > Melissococcus plutonius. The sequence goes on along the minus strand of NC_015517.1, from coordinate 131,819 downwards.
TTATGTCAAATGGTGATGAACTCTATGGAAAAACAGGAGAAAACATAAAAGGAACAAATTTTAATAATGAAAAAGGCGTTCAAGTATTAAATTGGATTTATGATCAAAAAGATAACAAAGGCGTTGTTCAATCCAATGATGATGCCCTATCTAGATTAAGAAATGGAGAAATTGATGCTTTCTTATCAGGTCCATGGTCAAAAAATGATGCTAAAAAAGCATTAGGAAAAAATTTCGCAGTAACATCTTATCCGACAGTCAATTTTGGAAATGGCGAAGCCCAACAAAAAGCCTTTTTAGGAGTAAAATTATTTTGTGTAAATGCATCAACGAAAAATCCATTGGCCTCGATGGCTTTAGCAGATTATCTTACAAAAAAAGAAAATCAGTTAACCGTATTTGAAAAGAATGGGATTGTGCCATCCAATAAAGAAGTATTAGAACAATCAAATGTCCAATCGGATGCAGTTGTCCATGCAGTAATGACAATGAGTAATGAAGAACATTCGGTTACCATGCCAAAACTGCCAGAAATGGTTTCATTTTGGGAACCAGCCGATGCTTTAATTAATGATACGTATAATCATAAAATCTCTAAAAATCAATTTTAATCAAAATTAGATAAACTGGTAAAAGATACGAGTAAATCAAAATAATCAGAAGATAAAACTTCTAAGTAGGAAAGGATATTAGGGCATTCTTTTCCTATTTTTCATTCATTAGTTAAAAATAGGCATAGAAGAGGAAGTGAGGAAGGGATGAGAAAGAACAATCAAACAAACCAGCTTTCTTTTTGGCGAGTATTCAAAACAGGAGATCTGCCGATAAAAGCTTCCTATTTGATTATGGGAAGCACAAATTTTGCGAATAAACAAAAAATCAAAGGGCTGTTGTTCTTATTACTTCAGATCAGTTTCATTGCTTGGTTCATTTTTTATGGTTTTCAGGCTTTAAAGATGCTACAAACTTTAGGAACAAAGGCACAAAGTTGGGTTATGGATGATTCTTTAGGAATTGAGGTACAAGAAGCAGGCGATAATTCAATGCTGCTACTTCTATTTGGCATTGTTGCCATTATGATTTGTATGGCCTTTGTAGTTTTATATATTGTAAACTTGAGAAGCACTCGAAAAATTTTTCAGTTAAAGAAAGCAGGAAAAAAGATACCAAATTTAAGAGAAGATTTGAGTAGTTTATTAAATGAAAATTTCTATATTACTTTAATCAGTTTACCCTTTTTAGGTGTTCTATTATTTACTGTTTTACCATTAGTCTATATGACTTCTATTGCTTTTACGAGTTATGATCATAACCATTTACCGTCAAAAAACCTATTTCATTGTGTTGGATTTTCAAATTTTAATGAAATGATCCATGGTGATATTGCAGGTACTTTTTTTCCCATATTTATTTGGACAATCGTATGGGCAATTCTAGCGACGATTACTACATTTTTCTTTGGTATTTTATTAGCTTTATTAATCAATACGAAAGGAATAAAAGGTAAAAAGGTTTGGCGAACTATTTTTGTTATTACGATGGCTGTTCCACAATTTGTTAGTTTGTTAATTATGGCTAATTTATTCAATAATTCTGGACCGATTAATACTTTATTACAAAAATGGCAATGGATTACTCAACCAATTCCATTTTTAACAAATGGTATAATGGCGAAAATAACAATAATTATCGTTAATATGTGGGTAGGTATTCCAGTCACTATGCTTGTGACTACTAGTATTTTAACAAACTTGCCAAAAGATCAGATTGAAGCGGCAGAATTAGATGGTGCAACTAAAGTACAAATTTTTAAAAAGATTACTTTTCCACAAATTTTATTTGTAATGTTCCCAAGTCTCATTCAACAATTTATTATAAATATTAATAATTTTAATGTTATTTTTCTATTAACAGGTGGTCAACCTGCAAATAGTAATTATTACTCAGCAGGAGAGACAGATTTGTTAGTAACATGGTTGTATAAATTAACCGTAACAGTAGCAGATTATAATCTGGCATCTGTAATTGGCATCATTATCTTTATTCTTTCCGCAACTTTCTCATTACTTGCCTATACACGAAGCAATTCATTCAAAACAGAAGGAGTGTAAGCAAAATGAAAACAACGAAAAAAACGGGATTGATTTTTTGCTACGGACTTTTAACACTCCTGGCAATTGTGTGGTTATTTCCAATTGTTTGGATTATTGTGACAAGTTTTAGAGAAGAAGGAGGAACCTTTGTCACCTACTTTATTCCCAAACAGTGGACAATAAAGAACTATCAATTATTACTGACAAGTTCAACTTATCCTTTTGTACAATGGTTTATAAATACATTGATTGTGGCCAGTTTTAGTTGTCTCATTTCAACGTTAAGTACAATTGCAATTGCTTATTCGTTGAGTCGTTTACGTTTTAAAATGCGAAAGTCGTTTTTAAAAATAGCTTTAGTATTAAATATGTTTCCTGGATTTATGAGTATGATTGCTGTGTATTATATTTTAAAAGCGATGAATCTAACAGGAAGTTTGTTTGCATTGATTTTGGTTTATTCATCGGCTTCTGCCTTGGCATTTTATATTGCTAAAGGCTTCTTTGATACGATTCCTAAAACATTAGATGAATCTGCCATGATGGACGGCGCAAATCGGTATCAAATCTTTATCAGTATAACCTTGCCATTAAGTAAATCAATGATTGTTTATACCGCACTAACTACTTTTATGATTCCATGGATGGATTTTATCTTTGCAAAGATAATTTTAGGAGACAATGTAAATAAGTATACGGTTGCTATTGGTTTATTTACGATGCAAACAAAAGATAATATGAATAAGTATTTTATGGCCTTTACAGCTGGCTGTGTACTCATTGCTGTTCCAATCACTTTGTTATTTATCTTTATACAAAAATACTATGTAGAAGGAATTACAAGTGGATCTGTTAAGGAATAAAGAGGAATATAACTAACTTTTTCTTTAAATCAAGTCATTTTATGAAGAGAATGGTATATAAATTGTATTAACTGAAATTAGTTGTAAAGTTAAGTTAGACAAAAATATCTTATCTAATAATTAAAGTATTATACTATGTTGTTTTCTATGATTTTAGAATTTACATTCCAAAGAATGTAAATTTATTTTTTGTTTATTATATCTGTTAAGTGATTATTATTTTCTATAAAATACAATTTTGATAAAACATTATTTTAATGATTATCCAACATCTTTAACTCTTCTAGCCAGCGTCTTAAAATTTATTTGTTTTCATTGTCAATAAATATTCTTTTTTAACCCACTTTTCACTAGTCTGTGTTTTACTAGATGTTAATAATATTTTTACATTATGGCGAGTTATATTGCTATTATTTATGACTCAAAAAATTCACCTATGTTAGAATCAAAATATTTAGCCAAATTTATAACCTGTTTGAGAGCTATCTTTTAGTAATCTTAAAATAATGTATTATGAACAAATTTTTTGCAACATAATTTTTTCTTCATCTATATTGACATAATTATATTAATATTATATCTTCTACATATGAACATATATTTATATTTATATGTAGAAATGAGGAAAATCTATGTCAAAAAAGATATTTAAAACATTATCTGATTTTTTGGGAACCCACTTTATCTATACTTATGATAACGGTTGGGAATATGAATGGTATGCTAAGAATGATCATACTGTTGATTATAGAATACATGGTGGCATGGTTGCTGGTCGTTGGGTAACAGATCAACAAGCAGATATCGTTATGCTTACAGAAGGTATTTATAAAGTAGCTTGGACGGAACCCACTGGAACTGATGTAGTATTAGATTTTGTTCCTAATGAAAATAAGCTTAACGGCACAATCTTCTTTCCAAAGTGGGTGCAGGATCACCCTGAAATTACGGTTACCTACCAAAATGAACACATCGACCTAATGGAAGAATCTCGTGAAAAATATGAGACTTATCCTAAGTTAATGGTGCCTGAATTTGCAACAATTACCTACATTGGAAATGCTGGCCTAAATAATGACGACGTCATTAGTGAAGCTCCCTATAAAGAATTGCCCGATGATATCCGCAATGGTAGATATTTCGATCAGGAATATAAAAGAATAAACAGATGTTGATTTAAATAATTTATTTTTATAATAAATTTAATTTTAAGTATTCTTATAATTAACAAAAAAATATATCAAAGCTAAGGTAGTATTTATACTAAGCAAAGAAATTAGAAACATATATCAACAATGAAGGAATATAGACAACTATACAGCATTTTTTGAATTGAAATAAATTTTTAGAGACAGCAGGATCAAAATAGAATTTACCTAATATACTAACTTGATAAAGGGAGAATGCCTCTCCCTTTTTTATTTGGATGAGTTTTTCTGATATATTTTTATATTTATTATTTTTATTTGGAAATAAAATGTTGACAATAAGTTTATATTTATTTATTATATGAGTTAATTCAAGGAAACATTTTATAATAGCAAAAGACGATACTAAAAATGATAATTTCTCAGATTATTAATTTTTTAATTAAAAATTTTATCCATCTTTATCAATTAAAATTTTTAATCAATAAAGATGGATAACTAATAAATAAAAAAGAAATACTGTATAGAAATTATTTACTTGTTATTTCAATGGATGACTTGGACTACAGAAAAAGTTATTAATCATTTAAATATAATAAATATATAGGAGAAAATATGAAAAAAAAATTTTTAGCAACATGTTTAAAAATTGAGTAGTTACATTTCTATTTATAAATATTCATAAGGGAAGAAGAAATTTGAAGAATAAATTGCTAATCATTTTTGTACCCCTGACTTGTTTTATATTTTGTTTTTTTATGATTAATATACAAGAGAGCTATGCTGACCCTATTACACAACTACCAAATTTTCAATATAGTGGAACAATGTTGCCGGAAAGCAAAGATATATTTAACTTTAGATATGGAAAAAATACCTATTTTAAAAAATTGTCTGGAGAAGTTTTAAATGGTGAAAAACTATATGTAAATAAAACTCCTAGTGAAGCTCAAGCAATGATTTATCATATCGGTTATTATCAAGGAAAGAATATAAATGTAAAGATAACGTTAACAGGAAGAGCCGGAGGTCTATATATTAATAAAAAAGATTTTTTAAATATAGACTTGGATATAGGTGGTTGGATTACAATAAAATTCGAATTTTTTGATCAAGCTAACAATCCTGTTTCTATTCCTTTAACTACAAATTGGAATAAAATTAATAAGCAAGTGAGTTTAAAAATAGGAAAAGATAAAATTAGATATTTAATTGCAGATCCTACAAATCAGTTTACATATAAGGAAGAATCAAATGGCGAACTAACACTACAAAACAATGTTACTTCTGCTGTTGATACTGGGATAAATAGTTCTTTGCAATGTATTTTATATCCAACAACCGAAGTATCCTTTAATTTTAATCATAAACAAGGCTATAACTCTTATATTAAGTATAATTATGAAAATTTAAATGCTTCAATGCTTTCAAATGCTTATGGGCTAGATGAGAGGTTTGATACATTTAATTCAAATGACCTGACTCTTACAGCAGTTCAAGATATCAGTAATAACATAGCAGATGAATCAAATGCATCAAATGGAAAGCTCAATGCTTTGGCTACCAATTTTAGAAAAGAGATAGATAGTTTACCGTTTTCACAATATAAAATTGATGGGTTTCAGGTGTTAGATTCAGATGGGAATAATCTTACGGATTTATTCAGTCTATCTGTTAAGGATGAAAATGACATAATATTAATAGCGAGGAATCCTAAAGATAATCGATTATATAATACGGCATTAATGTATTTAGTGAAATCAAAATGGATAGGTTCAGAGGAAAAACCAGTAGATCCTGGGAGGATAGATAACAATGGCTATTTAAAAGTACCGTTTGAAGTACAAACAACTTCTATACCAAACAACACATTTATTAGTAAGGGACAATCTTCAATTTTTTATAAAGGAAATATTAATATTAATTTTGTTGATATAGATAATCCAGAAAAAATTTTGAGAGATCCCTTAACCATTCCAAGTATTTTAACTCTGTCTTTTGATTTATCAAAGGAATATCCTGATATTCCAAACTATCAACCTGTTTTCACTCCTTCTAACGATTCTGAAAACAACGATAAAGGAATATTATTAGAGAAGACAAAAGAAATTACACATCAATATTTACGTAAAAATAACATTCATTTTGAAATACTTAATAAAGATTCCCTCACTATAAATCAAGGAACACAAACAGAGGTAACAATGAATTTTTCTGTTTCTTTAGAACTATCTGATGCATATGATTTATATGGAGAATATAATGGAAAGAGACAGTTAATTCATCATTATACAACTAGTAATGGAAAAAAAGATTCACTAACATTTAATATTCCAAAAGAGTGGATAGGCAAAAAAGTAATCTTTTATGTTGTTTCAAATCATTACAATACAGAAAGCAATAAAGAAGAACGACAAATTATTGCAAGAGAACCCGAGCTGAGAGTACCCCCTATTTTTTCTTTTGGTGAAACAGAAATTAAGAACGAGAAATACGGCATTCTACTTCCCGATGCGCTAAAAAATGAGATTAAAGTCATTGATGATGCTCAGGTAAAATGGAAAATTAATATTAAAGAAATGCTACCTTTTTCTGCAAAAAACGAGGAACAATTATTAGAAAGAATTCATTTTACAATTAAAGGAAAAGAGTATATTCTGAATCAGGAAGATCAAACCATTTTGACGGGTGAGACCTCTACCCAATTAGATAAAAATGATAGTATTTTTATCATTATCACACCAGCAGATAAACCAGGGAAATATCAAGGAATACTTGAATGGACACTGTTGAATGGACCAAGTTAATTCTAAATAAACTTTATTTTTTCTATTTTAAAACAAATTTGTTGAATAAAATAAAAAATAATAAGAATTAAATACTAACAAATGAAATAATTTAGCTTTTTTGTTTTTTGTATGTTTATTATTGATTGCCTCAATCAATTTGATTGTTAAATTGATTAAAAGAGCAATAAAAAATAACCGTCTTATCTTTAGCAGGATAACGGTTATTTTTTATGAATCCAACTTTATAAGCCGTTGTCTTAAAGGTGCTATTGGGATTGTATAGATAATTGAAATTTAACACTATTGGTAGAAAAAGATTCATTAAAAGAAACTAGCTAGTTACATAAAAAATATTAATTATTAGAAATGAAAATAGGAAATGAACTATTGAATTAGAAAAAATTAAAAAAACAAGAAATTATTAAAGCATATATTTCTCATTAAATAACTGCCTTGAGTAAATGAAAAGAATATAGTATATTGTATAAGAATAAAAAAGTAATCATAAATAATGATGAACGATAGTTGATAGATCTGTATAAATATAAAATAATTAATAATGAATATACAAATTATTGTCAGATAATTATAAAAATTTATTGAGGGAGTTGAAGAAATATGGAAATTGAATGGGGAAGTTTATCCGAATGGGTAGCAGGAATTTCAAAAGTAATCTCTGTTGCTGGTGCAATCATTTATCCAATTATCCAAGCAAAAAAAAATAGAGAAAAGGCAATACAAAAAATAATTAGAATTGAATGGCGATTAGCAAGCTATATAGTAAAAGAGCAACACGAGCATCCAGAAATAGATATAAAAGAACTTTATAGTTATCAAGAATTTATGAAGAATTATTCAAGAACAATGCTTATTGGTGAGGATGACCAATTACTTGATTTAACACGAAAATTAAAAGAACTATTAGTAAAACTGGCGGATAAAAATTGTTCATCAACCTCCTATTATTTATAGAATCAGTTAAGAATAAACATAAAAAACAAAAAATTAAGATTTAGCCAAAAATTCGTTTTTTCATTTCTTTTCCTGCATCAGTTCCAGCAACACCGCCTAGACCGGTTTCTCGTAAACTTGCAGGTAGGGTAGCACCAATTTCACCCATGGCAGAAACGACTTGGTCTGCTGGAATTTTATTTTTGATATCTGCAAGAGCCATATCAGCAGCAATCAATGCATTGCCAGCACCAATAGCATTTCTGTTAATGCAAGGTATCTCTACTAAACCAGCTACCGGATCACAAACTAAACCTAAAAGGTTTTGCATAGCAATAGAGAAAGCTTCAGCAGATTGGCGAGGTGTGCCTCCTGCCACTTCAACAGCAGCAGCAGCGGCCATTGCTGATGCACTACCGACTTCAGCTTGGCATCCACCAGTAGCACCTGCAATACAGTCATTATTAGCAACCACAATACCAAATAAACCGGCAGCAAATAAAAATCGAATCATTTGTTCTTTTGATAAATCAAGCGTTTCGTTAATCGTAAATAATACTCCAGGTAAAGTACCAGCAGCACCAGCTGTTGGAGTGGCACAAATGACGCCCATAGCAGCATTAACTTCATTTGTACCAATTGCTGCTTGAATCCCCTTCATCATTAATTCACCGGATAAAGGTTGGTGATTTTCTCTATAATTTTTTAATTTAATAGCATCTCCACCGGTCAAACTAGTAGAAGAAAACACACCTTCTCCTTCTTGTGAACGTTTAACAGCATTTTCCATTGTTTGTAAATTTTGTTCCATGATGTTCCACACATCATCAAAGCTCATTTGAGATTGTTCCATTTACTGTTCAATCATTAAATCGGATAAAGATTTTCCAGTTTTTTCTGCTGCTGTTATAAATTCTTCTATTGATAAATACATAATTTTCTCTCCTAATAATAACAAAATTATAATAAAATAATTCTTGTTTCCTTATCAAAATTAACTAGTTCATTTGCAATAGCTGGCAATGGACGTGAGTCTAAATCAAATTCATATAAGTAATCCTGATCATTTTCAAGTTTTACAATTTTATTTATTTTAATATTGTTTTCTTTCAAAATATTCTCAATACCAATTTTTGTGTTCTCATTTTTTGTCAAGGTTAACAAAATAGGTAAAGTACCTTGTGGTTCAATAATAAATCCATCAATTTCAATATATTTGATTTCAATAGTACCTCCACCTAAAGATATGCCAGTCACATGAATACTATGTGTATCATCTTCTAAATATAGACAGGCTGTATTTGCATGATGAACAGAACTATCTCCTTCCATTTCTATAAATTCAATAGAAATACCTTCAGATTCAGCAAGTTCAATGGCTTGCGGTACACGTGAATCGTTTGTAGCAAAACCTAAAATACCTGCAATAATAGCATAATCAGTCCCATGTCCCTTATGGGTTTCAGCAAAAGATTCATAATATTTGCAAATAATCTTTTTAGGTGTTTTGCCAAATAATTTTCTAGCAACTTGACCAATAGAGACAGCTCCTGCTGTATGTGAACTTGATGGACCAATCATAATAGGTCCAATGATATCAAAACAACTTTTATAGTTTAATACTTTTTGTTTTTTTCTAGAATTTTTAATATTTTCTACCATGCTAAACATGTCCTTTTACTATTTATTTTAAGAAATTTGTGTATCTTTTCTAAGATCATTAACCGTTACAAGTTTAAAGTTTTTGAAGACTATAGAACCAATAAAACCAATTACCAAACTGCAAATAACAATACATGCAACAGTAATTAAAGCTTTGTTAATTGGGTTATTTCCTAAAACAACCAATAATCCAGCCCAAGGTGTTGCCATACCAGTTACAGGAACTTTTAAACCAAAGTAAGTAACAATCATTCCATTAATTGCACCAGCAACTGCATTGGTACCAAAAATTGGAATAGGATTTGAACTAATAATGTCTATTTGAGTAAGAGGCTCAATTGTAACAGCCAAAGCAGTTGATTTATCACCAAAAGGTAATCTATTAAATAGCATGAAATTCAAAATAGAATTACCAAAACAACCAAAAGCACCAATCGCCATAGGAACACCTGTTAATCCAATAAGAGCTGTTAATACCATTGAGCTTAATGGTGTCATACCAACAATCGGAATAATAACACCTAAAAGTGCTCCCATGAAATATGGATTTGCTCCAATTGCAGATAGGATAGAGTTTCCAATGATTTGTAGTATACCCATTACAAATGGTTGGATGATATCAGCAACAAAGTAAGTAGAGAGTGGGATAACTAAGATGATAACAATCAAATCAATTCCTTCAGGAATATATTTTTGAAGTTGTTTTAGGACGAAAGATAACAAGTATGCTGCAACAAAAGCGGGTAAAAGTTTAAAATTAATTAAAGAAACACCCATAATTACAGAAAATACTGGACTAATACCAAATGCTAATGGGACTAACGTTCCAGCTGCTAAACCGCCTAAACCTCCCATAGTTTCACCTATTTTAGCAACATACTGTATGTGAAATACATCACCGATCGCATAATGTAGGAAAGCTTCAGGTAAAAAAGTTGAACATGCAGCACCTGATAAAGCAGATAAAGCCTTACGTCCATTTGGCGCATAAAACGCAAACAGAAACATAACTAAAATAACTAATAATAACATGCCGACACCAAGTAAAATTTTCATAATTAACCTCCAAATTTTCACATTTATAAAAATGAATATACTAATTATAAATTTCACAAAAAAGTATATTCAGTTTTTAATAAAGAATATAATAACAAAAATATTGATCACTAATAATTTTATCACCGATATACATTGTACTAATTTTACTATCGTTGTCAATACATATTAAAAAATAGCTAAAAGCCTATGATATTTAAAATATTTTCCCAAAAAATAAAATGTTTATTTAAATAAACCTAAAGGTCCATTAAATAAACATTTATTAAAATTAAAAGATAATATTATGAATTTTTTTATATAAATTTTATTTTGTTTTTTAAATTTTAATCTAAATTGGAGCAGTTATGTAGATATTTTAGATAAAAGGATAAGTAGAAAGCCTTAAATAAATGCTTTCTACTTATTTTTTATTTAAGCACTGATTGACCACCCATATAAGGTTGCAATACTTCTGGAATAGTTACTGAGCCATCTTCATTTTGGTAATTTTCAATAATAGCAGCAACTGTTCTACCAACAGCTAATCCAGAGCCATTTAATGTATGTGCATATTTAATTTCTCCGTCTTTTGTTCTATAGCGGATCATTGCCCGTCTTGCTTGAAAGTCAACACAATTAGAACAAGAACTGATTTCACGATAAGTATTTTGTGCCGGCATCCAAACTTCAATATCATAAGTTTTTGCAGCAGAGAAGCCCATATCCCCGGTACATAATACAATCGTTCGATAAGGCAATTCTAATTTTTCAAGTATTTCTTCACCTGCCCGTGTTAGGCTCTCCAATTCATCATAAGAAGTTTCTTCAGTAGTAAATTTAACCATTTCAACTTTATGGAATTGATGTAAACGAATTAACCCTCTTGTATCTTTACCAGCACTACCAGCTTCAGAACGGAAGCAAGGACTCATAGCAGTGAAATAAATAGGTAATTCATCCTCGCTTAAAATTTCGTTTGCATAATAATTTGTTAAAGGAACCTCAGCAGTAGGAATAAGTGTATAATCAGTATCAGCTACTTGAAAAACATCTTCCTTAAATTTAGGAAATTGTCCAGTACCAAACATAGACTTACTATTAACCATATAAGGAGTAATCATTTCTTGGAAGCCGTGTTCATTAATATGTGTATCTAACATAAAATTATAGATGGCTCTTTCTAAACGTGCACCTAAATTTTTATAATATAAAAATCTAGCACCTGTTACTTTTGCTCCACGTTGGAAATCAAGAATATCTAAAGCTTCACCAATTTCATAGTGTGCTTTGGGATGGAAGTCAAATTGTCTTGGTTTACTCCAACGTTTAACTTCTATATTATCATCTTCATCTTGGACAAAAGGTACAGTTTCATCTGGTAAATTTGGCAAATTTACTAAAATATCTGTATATTGTTTTTCAGTTAGAGATAATTCACCAGCTAATTCCTTAATATTTTTATTGATTTTACGAATATTTTCGATATTTTCTTCGGAAGATTGATTACTTTTCTTTAATTCTGCTACTTCGTCAGATAATTTGTTCCTTAGTTGTTTTTGTTCTTCTAATTTTGGTAGTATATTTCTACGTGTTTGATCTAATTCAAGTAAATGATCAATAGTAGATTTTTCAACACCACGTTGTTCAAATAAAACAATAAGATTATCATAATTTTTCCGTATTTTTTTAATATCTAACATTTTGTATCATCCTTTCTTAACTTCTAATAAAAAAAGCTTATCCAACTCCATGAATTAAAATTCATTGGAGCGGATAAGCTTAAATCCGCGGTACCACCCAAATTCAATAAAATTAGATAAACTAATTTAATATTGCACTCAATTATGTAGATAACGGCAACTGACCGAAATAGATTATTTCTCTATTTTCTTATAGTAGAGTGGATTTCATTAAGTTATTTTACTAGTTTACATCAACTACTAGCTTTCTGAAAAAATAAACCTAATTACTTATCTCTAATGATTTACTATATTTCTCATTTATTAATTTCATTATATGCAAAAGAAATTACTCTGTCAATAACTTTATGTTAGTTATATTAATTTTTAATATTAATATATAATTTTTTGAACAAAAAACCATTTTAAATTTTAACTATAAATTAAATATCCATGCCTATTGGGTTAAAAATAATTTTCTCATTTCGTTTATTGTATGCATTAACAATATATAATGTAATAAATATTTACAAGAAAATACATAGAGAGATGATAAATAAAACTAAGCAATTATCAATAAGGTACTTACTATAGGTATATTAATGATAATTATTATTTTATAACCAAATCTTATGAATGAGGATATATCAATAGATAAAAAAATGCAAGTAATTTAGAGGGGAATGACTAAAAATAAGACTAGCAAAATAAACTGTAAAAAAAACATACATTTAATAAATGTCCTATTCCCTATAGGGAATAGGACATTTATTAAA
>NC_015517.1:0-118800 GCF_000270185.1 Melissococcus plutonius ATCC 35311 | reverse complement strand
TGTATGTTTTTTTTACAGTTTATTTTGCTAGTCTTATTTTTAGTCATTCCCCTCTAAATTACTTGCATTTTTTTATCTATTGATATATCCTCATTCATAAGATTTGGTTATAAAATAATAATTATCATTAATATACCTATAGTAAGTACCTTATTGATAATTGCTTAGTTTTATTTATCATCTCTCTATGTATTTTCTTGTAAATATTTATTACATTATATATTGTTAATGCATACAATAAACGAAATGAGAAAATTATTTTTAACCCAATAGGCATGGATATTTAATTTATAGTTAAAATTTAAAATGGTTTTTTGTTCAAAAAATTATATATTAATATTAAAAATTAATATAACTAACATAAAGTTATTGACAGAGTAATTTCTTTTGCATATAATGAAATTAATAAATGAGAAATATAGTAAATCATTAGAGATAAGTAATTAGGTTTATTTTTTCAGAAAGCTAGTAGTTGATGTAAACTAGTAAAATAACTTAATGAAATCCACTCTACTATAAGAAAATAGAGAAATAATCTATTTCGGTCAGTTGCCGTTATCTACATAATTGAGTGCAATATTAAATTAGTTTATCTAATTTTATTGAATTTGGGTGGTACCGCGGATTTAAGCTTATCCGCTCCAATGAATTTTAATTCATGGAGTTGGATAAGCTTTTTTTATTAGAAGTTAAGAAAGGATGATACAAAATGTTAGATATTAAAAAAATACGGAAAAATTATGATAATCTTATTGTTTTATTTGAACAACGTGGTGTTGAAAAATCTACTATTGATCATTTACTTGAATTAGATCAAACACGTAGAAATATACTACCAAAATTAGAAGAACAAAAACAACTAAGGAACAAATTATCTGACGAAGTAGCAGAATTAAAGAAAAGTAATCAATCTTCCGAAGAAAATATCGAAAATATTCGTAAAATCAATAAAAATATTAAGGAATTAGCTGGTGAATTATCTCTAACTGAAAAACAATATACAGATATTTTAGTAAATTTGCCAAATTTACCAGATGAAACTGTACCTTTTGTCCAAGATGAAGATGATAATATAGAAGTTAAACGTTGGAGTAAACCAAGACAATTTGACTTCCATCCCAAAGCACACTATGAAATTGGTGAAGCTTTAGATATTCTTGATTTCCAACGTGGAGCAAAAGTAACAGGTGCTAGATTTTTATATTATAAAAATTTAGGTGCACGTTTAGAAAGAGCCATCTATAATTTTATGTTAGATACACATATTAATGAACACGGCTTCCAAGAAATGATTACTCCTTATATGGTTAATAGTAAGTCTATGTTTGGTACTGGACAATTTCCTAAATTTAAGGAAGATGTTTTTCAAGTAGCTGATACTGATTATACACTTATTCCTACTGCTGAGGTTCCTTTAACAAATTATTATGCAAACGAAATTTTAAGCGAGGATGAATTACCTATTTATTTCACTGCTATGAGTCCTTGCTTCCGTTCTGAAGCTGGTAGTGCTGGTAAAGATACAAGAGGGTTAATTCGTTTACATCAATTCCATAAAGTTGAAATGGTTAAATTTACTACTGAAGAAACTTCTTATGATGAATTGGAGAGCCTAACACGGGCAGGTGAAGAAATACTTGAAAAATTAGAATTGCCTTATCGAACGATTGTATTATGTACCGGGGATATGGGCTTCTCTGCTGCAAAAACTTATGATATTGAAGTTTGGATGCCGGCACAAAATACTTATCGTGAAATCAGTTCTTGTTCTAATTGTGTTGACTTTCAAGCAAGACGGGCAATGATCCGCTATAGAACAAAAGACGGAGAAATTAAATATGCACATACATTAAATGGCTCTGGATTAGCTGTTGGTAGAACAGTTGCTGCTATTATTGAAAATTACCAAAATGAAGATGGCTCAGTAACTATTCCAGAAGTATTGCAACCTTATATGGGTGGTCAATCAGTGCTTAAATAAAAAATAAGTAGAAAGCATTTATTTAAGGCTTTCTACTTATCCTTTTATCTAAAATATCTACATAACTGCTCCAATTTAGATTAAAATTTAAAAAACAAAATAAAATTTATATAAAAAAATTCATAATATTATCTTTTAATTTTAATAAATGTTTATTTAATGGACCTTTAGGTTTATTTAAATAAACATTTTATTTTTTGGGAAAATATTTTAAATATCATAGGCTTTTAGCTATTTTTTAATATGTATTGACAACGATAGTAAAATTAGTACAATGTATATCGGTGATAAAATTATTAGTGATCAATATTTTTGTTATTATATTCTTTATTAAAAACTGAATATACTTTTTTGTGAAATTTATAATTAGTATATTCATTTTTATAAATGTGAAAATTTGGAGGTTAATTATGAAAATTTTACTTGGTGTCGGCATGTTATTATTAGTTATTTTAGTTATGTTTCTGTTTGCGTTTTATGCGCCAAATGGACGTAAGGCTTTATCTGCTTTATCAGGTGCTGCATGTTCAACTTTTTTACCTGAAGCTTTCCTACATTATGCGATCGGTGATGTATTTCACATACAGTATGTTGCTAAAATAGGTGAAACTATGGGAGGTTTAGGCGGTTTAGCAGCTGGAACGTTAGTCCCATTAGCATTTGGTATTAGTCCAGTATTTTCTGTAATTATGGGTGTTTCTTTAATTAATTTTAAACTTTTACCCGCTTTTGTTGCAGCATACTTGTTATCTTTCGTCCTAAAACAACTTCAAAAATATATTCCTGAAGGAATTGATTTGATTGTTATCATCTTAGTTATCCCACTCTCTACTTACTTTGTTGCTGATATCATCCAACCATTTGTAATGGGTATACTACAAATCATTGGAAACTCTATCCTATCTGCAATTGGAGCAAATCCATATTTCATGGGAGCACTTTTAGGTGTTATTATTCCGATTGTTGGTATGACACCATTAAGCTCAATGGTATTAACAGCTCTTATTGGATTAACAGGTGTTCCTATGGCGATTGGTGCTTTTGGTTGTTTTGGTAATTCTATTTTGAATTTCATGCTATTTAATAGATTACCTTTTGGTGATAAATCAACTGCTTTGGCTGTTACAATTGAGCCTCTTACTCAAATAGACATTATTAGTTCAAATCCTATTCCAATTTTTGGTACCAATGCAGTTGCTGGTGCAATTAATGGAATGATTGTTACTTACTTTGGTTTAAAAGTTCCTGTAACTGGTATGGCAACACCTTGGGCTGGATTATTGGTTGTTTTAGGAAATAACCCAATTAACAAAGCTTTAATTACTGTTGCATGTATTGTTATTTGCAGTTTGGTAATTGGTTTTATTGGTTCTATAGTCTTCAAAAACTTTAAACTTGTAACGGTTAATGATCTTAGAAAAGATACACAAATTTCTTAAAATAAATAGTAAAAGGACATGTTTAGCATGGTAGAAAATATTAAAAATTCTAGAAAAAAACAAAAAGTATTAAACTATAAAAGTTGTTTTGATATCATTGGACCTATTATGATTGGTCCATCAAGTTCACATACAGCAGGAGCTGTCTCTATTGGTCAAGTTGCTAGAAAATTATTTGGCAAAACACCTAAAAAGATTATTTGCAAATATTATGAATCTTTTGCTGAAACCCATAAGGGACATGGGACTGATTATGCTATTATTGCAGGTATTTTAGGTTTTGCTACAAACGATTCACGTGTACCGCAAGCCATTGAACTTGCTGAATCTGAAGGTATTTCTATTGAATTTATAGAAATGGAAGGAGATAGTTCTGTTCATCATGCAAATACAGCCTGTCTATATTTAGAAGATGATACACATAGTATTCATGTGACTGGCATATCTTTAGGTGGAGGTACTATTGAAATCAAATATATTGAAATTGATGGATTTATTATTGAACCACAAGGTACTTTACCTATTTTGTTAACCTTGACAAAAAATGAGAACACAAAAATTGGTATTGAGAATATTTTGAAAGAAAACAATATTAAAATAAATAAAATTGTAAAACTTGAAAATGATCAGGATTACTTATATGAATTTGATTTAGACTCACGTCCATTGCCAGCTATTGCAAATGAACTAGTTAATTTTGATAAGGAAACAAGAATTATTTTATTATAATTTTGTTATTATTAGGAGAGAAAATTATGTATTTATCAATAGAAGAATTTATAACAGCAGCAGAAAAAACTGGAAAATCTTTATCCGATTTAATGATTGAACAGTAAATGGAACAATCTCAAATGAGCTTTGATGATGTGTGGAACATCATGGAACAAAATTTACAAACAATGGAAAATGCTGTTAAACGTTCACAAGAAGGAGAAGGTGTGTTTTCTTCTACTAGTTTGACCGGTGGAGATGCTATTAAATTAAAAAATTATAGAGAAAATCACCAACCTTTATCCGGTGAATTAATGATGAAGGGGATTCAAGCAGCAATTGGTACAAATGAAGTTAATGCTGCTATGGGCGTCATTTGTGCCACTCCAACAGCTGGTGCTGCTGGTACTTTACCTGGAGTATTATTTACGATTAACGAAACGCTTGATTTATCAAAAGAACAAATGATTCGATTTTTATTTGCTGCCGGTTTATTTGGTATTGTGGTTGCTAATAATGACTGTATTGCAGGTGCTACTGGTGGATGCCAAGCTGAAGTCGGTAGTGCATCAGCAATGGCCGCTGCTGCTGCTGTTGAAGTGGCAGGAGGCACACCTCGCCAATCTGCTGAAGCTTTCTCTATTGCTATGCAAAACCTTTTAGGTTTAGTTTGTGATCCGGTAGCTGGTTTAGTAGAGATACCTTGCATTAACAGAAATGCTATTGGTGCTGGCAATGCATTGATTGCTGCTGATATGGCTCTTGCAGATATCAAAAATAAAATTCCAGCAGACCAAGTCGTTTCTGCCATGGGTGAAATTGGTGCTACCCTACCTGCAAGTTTACGAGAAACCGGTCTAGGCGGTGTTGCTGGAACTGATGCAGGAAAAGAAATGAAAAAACGAATTTTTGGCTAAATCTTAATTTTTTGTTTTTTATGTTTATTCTTAACTGATTCTATAAATAATAGGAGGTTGATGAACAATTTTTATCCGCCAGTTTTACTAATAGTTCTTTTAATTTTCGTGTTAAATCAAGTAATTGGTCATCCTCACCAATAAGCATTGTTCTTGAATAATTCTTCATAAATTCTTGATAACTATAAAGTTCTTTTATATCTATTTCTGGATGCTCGTGTTGCTCTTTTACTATATAGCTTGCTAATCGCCATTCAATTCTAATTATTTTTTGTATTGCCTTTTCTCTATTTTTTTTTGCTTGGATAATTGGATAAATGATTGCACCAGCAACAGAGATTACTTTTGAAATTCCTGCTACCCATTCGGATAAACTTCCCCATTCAATTTCCATATTTCTTCAACTCCCTCAATAAATTTTTATAATTATCTGACAATAATTTGTATATTCATTATTAATTATTTTATATTTATACAGATCTATCAACTATCGTTCATCATTATTTATGATTACTTTTTTATTCTTATACAATATACTATATTCTTTTCATTTACTCAAGGCAGTTATTTAATGAGAAATATATGCTTTAATAATTTCTTGTTTTTTTAATTTTTTCTAATTCAATAGTTCATTTCCTATTTTCATTTCTAATAATTAATATTTTTTATGTAACTAGCTAGTTTCTTTTAATGAATCTTTTTCTACCAATAGTGTTAAATTTCAATTATCTATACAATCCCAATAGCACCTTTAAGACAACGGCTTATAAAGTTGGATTCATAAAAAATAACCGTTATCCTGCTAAAGATAAGACGGTTATTTTTTATTGCTCTTTTAATCAATTTAACAATCAAATTGATTGAGGCAATCAATAATAAACATACAAAAAACAAAAAAGCTAAATTATTTCATTTGTTAGTATTTAATTCTTATTATTTTTTATTTTATTCAACAAATTTGTTTTAAAATAGAAAAAATAAAGTTTATTTAGAATTAACTTGGTCCATTCAACAGTGTCCATTCAAGTATTCCTTGATATTTCCCTGGTTTATCTGCTGGTGTGATAATGATAAAAATACTATCATTTTTATCTAATTGGGTAGAGGTCTCACCCGTCAAAATGGTTTGATCTTCCTGATTCAGAATATACTCTTTTCCTTTAATTGTAAAATGAATTCTTTCTAATAATTGTTCCTCGTTTTTTGCAGAAAAAGGTAGCATTTCTTTAATATTAATTTTCCATTTTACCTGAGCATCATCAATGACTTTAATCTCATTTTTTAGCGCATCGGGAAGTAGAATGCCGTATTTCTCGTTCTTAATTTCTGTTTCACCAAAAGAAAAAATAGGGGGTACTCTCAGCTCGGGTTCTCTTGCAATAATTTGTCGTTCTTCTTTATTGCTTTCTGTATTGTAATGATTTGAAACAACATAAAAGATTACTTTTTTGCCTATCCACTCTTTTGGAATATTAAATGTTAGTGAATCTTTTTTTCCATTACTAGTTGTATAATGATGAATTAACTGTCTCTTTCCATTATATTCTCCATATAAATCATATGCATCAGATAGTTCTAAAGAAACAGAAAAATTCATTGTTACCTCTGTTTGTGTTCCTTGATTTATAGTGAGGGAATCTTTATTAAGTATTTCAAAATGAATGTTATTTTTACGTAAATATTGATGTGTAATTTCTTTTGTCTTCTCTAATAATATTCCTTTATCGTTGTTTTCAGAATCGTTAGAAGGAGTGAAAACAGGTTGATAGTTTGGAATATCAGGATATTCCTTTGATAAATCAAAAGACAGAGTTAAAATACTTGGAATGGTTAAGGGATCTCTCAAAATTTTTTCTGGATTATCTATATCAACAAAATTAATATTAATATTTCCTTTATAAAAAATTGAAGATTGTCCCTTACTAATAAATGTGTTGTTTGGTATAGAAGTTGTTTGTACTTCAAACGGTACTTTTAAATAGCCATTGTTATCTATCCTCCCAGGATCTACTGGTTTTTCCTCTGAACCTATCCATTTTGATTTCACTAAATACATTAATGCCGTATTATATAATCGATTATCTTTAGGATTCCTCGCTATTAATATTATGTCATTTTCATCCTTAACAGATAGACTGAATAAATCCGTAAGATTATTCCCATCTGAATCTAACACCTGAAACCCATCAATTTTATATTGTGAAAACGGTAAACTATCTATCTCTTTTCTAAAATTGGTAGCCAAAGCATTGAGCTTTCCATTTGATGCATTTGATTCATCTGCTATGTTATTACTGATATCTTGAACTGCTGTAAGAGTCAGGTCATTTGAATTAAATGTATCAAACCTCTCATCTAGCCCATAAGCATTTGAAAGCATTGAAGCATTTAAATTTTCATAATTATACTTAATATAAGAGTTATAGCCTTGTTTATGATTAAAATTAAAGGATACTTCGGTTGTTGGATATAAAATACATTGCAAAGAACTATTTATCCCAGTATCAACAGCAGAAGTAACATTGTTTTGTAGTGTTAGTTCGCCATTTGATTCTTCCTTATATGTAAACTGATTTGTAGGATCTGCAATTAAATATCTAATTTTATCTTTTCCTATTTTTAAACTCACTTGCTTATTAATTTTATTCCAATTTGTAGTTAAAGGAATAGAAACAGGATTGTTAGCTTGATCAAAAAATTCGAATTTTATTGTAATCCAACCACCTATATCCAAGTCTATATTTAAAAAATCTTTTTTATTAATATATAGACCTCCGGCTCTTCCTGTTAACGTTATCTTTACATTTATATTCTTTCCTTGATAATAACCGATATGATAAATCATTGCTTGAGCTTCACTAGGAGTTTTATTTACATATAGTTTTTCACCATTTAAAACTTCTCCAGACAATTTTTTAAAATAGGTATTTTTTCCATATCTAAAGTTAAATATATCTTTGCTTTCCGGCAACATTGTTCCACTATATTGAAAATTTGGTAGTTGTGTAATAGGGTCAGCATAGCTCTCTTGTATATTAATCATAAAAAAACAAAATATAAAACAAGTCAGGGGTACAAAAATGATTAGCAATTTATTCTTCAAATTTCTTCTTCCCTTATGAATATTTATAAATAGAAATGTAACTACTCAATTTTTAAACATGTTGCTAAAAATTTTTTTTTCATATTTTCTCCTATATATTTATTATATTTAAATGATTAATAACTTTTTCTGTAGTCCAAGTCATCCATTGAAATAACAAGTAAATAATTTCTATACAGTATTTCTTTTTTATTTATTAGTTATCCATCTTTATTGATTAAAAATTTTAATTGATAAAGATGGATAAAATTTTTAATTAAAAAATTAATAATCTGAGAAATTATCATTTTTAGTATCGTCTTTTGCTATTATAAAATGTTTCCTTGAATTAACTCATATAATAAATAAATATAAACTTATTGTCAACATTTTATTTCCAAATAAAAATAATAAATATAAAAATATATCAGAAAAACTCATCCAAATAAAAAAGGGAGAGGCATTCTCCCTTTATCAAGTTAGTATATTAGGTAAATTCTATTTTGATCCTGCTGTCTCTAAAAATTTATTTCAATTCAAAAAATGCTGTATAGTTGTCTATATTCCTTCATTGTTGATATATGTTTCTAATTTCTTTGCTTAGTATAAATACTACCTTAGCTTTGATATATTTTTTTGTTAATTATAAGAATACTTAAAATTAAATTTATTATAAAAATAAATTATTTAAATCAACATCTGTTTATTCTTTTATATTCCTGATCGAAATATCTACCATTGCGGATATCATCGGGCAATTCTTTATAGGGAGCTTCACTAATGACGTCGTCATTATTTAGGCCAGCATTTCCAATGTAGGTAATTGTTGCAAATTCAGGCACCATTAACTTAGGATAAGTCTCATATTTTTCACGAGATTCTTCCATTAGGTCGATGTGTTCATTTTGGTAGGTAACCGTAATTTCAGGGTGATCCTGCACCCACTTTGGAAAGAAGATTGTGCCGTTAAGCTTATTTTCATTAGGAACAAAATCTAATACTACATCAGTTCCAGTGGGTTCCGTCCAAGCTACTTTATAAATACCTTCTGTAAGCATAACGATATCTGCTTGTTGATCTGTTACCCAACGACCAGCAACCATGCCACCATGTATTCTATAATCAACAGTATGATCATTCTTAGCATACCATTCATATTCCCAACCGTTATCATAAGTATAGATAAAGTGGGTTCCCAAAAAATCAGATAATGTTTTAAATATCTTTTTTGACATAGATTTTCCTCATTTCTACATATAAATATAAATATATGTTCATATGTAGAAGATATAATATTAATATAATTATGTCAATATAGATGAAGAAAAAATTATGTTGCAAAAAATTTGTTCATAATACATTATTTTAAGATTACTAAAAGATAGCTCTCAAACAGGTTATAAATTTGGCTAAATATTTTGATTCTAACATAGGTGAATTTTTTGAGTCATAAATAATAGCAATATAACTCGCCATAATGTAAAAATATTATTAACATCTAGTAAAACACAGACTAGTGAAAAGTGGGTTAAAAAAGAATATTTATTGACAATGAAAACAAATAAATTTTAAGACGCTGGCTAGAAGAGTTAAAGATGTTGGATAATCATTAAAATAATGTTTTATCAAAATTGTATTTTATAGAAAATAATAATCACTTAACAGATATAATAAACAAAAAATAAATTTACATTCTTTGGAATGTAAATTCTAAAATCATAGAAAACAACATAGTATAATACTTTAATTATTAGATAAGATATTTTTGTCTAACTTAACTTTACAACTAATTTCAGTTAATACAATTTATATACCATTCTCTTCATAAAATGACTTGATTTAAAGAAAAAGTTAGTTATATTCCTCTTTATTCCTTAACAGATCCACTTGTAATTCCTTCTACATAGTATTTTTGTATAAAGATAAATAACAAAGTGATTGGAACAGCAATGAGTACACAGCCAGCTGTAAAGGCCATAAAATACTTATTCATATTATCTTTTGTTTGCATCGTAAATAAACCAATAGCAACCGTATACTTATTTACATTGTCTCCTAAAATTATCTTTGCAAAGATAAAATCCATCCATGGAATCATAAAAGTAGTTAGTGCGGTATAAACAATCATTGATTTACTTAATGGCAAGGTTATACTGATAAAGATTTGATACCGATTTGCGCCGTCCATCATGGCAGATTCATCTAATGTTTTAGGAATCGTATCAAAGAAGCCTTTAGCAATATAAAATGCCAAGGCAGAAGCCGATGAATAAACCAAAATCAATGCAAACAAACTTCCTGTTAGATTCATCGCTTTTAAAATATAATACACAGCAATCATACTCATAAATCCAGGAAACATATTTAATACTAAAGCTATTTTTAAAAACGACTTTCGCATTTTAAAACGTAAACGACTCAACGAATAAGCAATTGCAATTGTACTTAACGTTGAAATGAGACAACTAAAACTGGCCACAATCAATGTATTTATAAACCATTGTACAAAAGGATAAGTTGAACTTGTCAGTAATAATTGATAGTTCTTTATTGTCCACTGTTTGGGAATAAAGTAGGTGACAAAGGTTCCTCCTTCTTCTCTAAAACTTGTCACAATAATCCAAACAATTGGAAATAACCACACAATTGCCAGGAGTGTTAAAAGTCCGTAGCAAAAAATCAATCCCGTTTTTTTCGTTGTTTTCATTTTGCTTACACTCCTTCTGTTTTGAATGAATTGCTTCGTGTATAGGCAAGTAATGAGAAAGTTGCGGAAAGAATAAAGATAATGATGCCAATTACAGATGCCAGATTATAATCTGCTACTGTTACGGTTAATTTATACAACCATGTTACTAACAAATCTGTCTCTCCTGCTGAGTAATAATTACTATTTGCAGGTTGACCACCTGTTAATAGAAAAATAACATTAAAATTATTAATATTTATAATAAATTGTTGAATGAGACTTGGGAACATTACAAATAAAATTTGTGGAAAAGTAATCTTTTTAAAAATTTGTACTTTAGTTGCACCATCTAATTCTGCCGCTTCAATCTGATCTTTTGGCAAGTTTGTTAAAATACTAGTAGTCACAAGCATAGTGACTGGAATACCTACCCACATATTAACGATAATTATTGTTATTTTCGCCATTATACCATTTGTTAAAAATGGAATTGGTTGAGTAATCCATTGCCATTTTTGTAATAAAGTATTAATCGGTCCAGAATTATTGAATAAATTAGCCATAATTAACAAACTAACAAATTGTGGAACAGCCATCGTAATAACAAAAATAGTTCGCCAAACCTTTTTACCTTTTATTCCTTTCGTATTGATTAATAAAGCTAATAAAATACCAAAGAAAAATGTAGTAATCGTCGCTAGAATTGCCCATACGATTGTCCAAATAAATATGGGAAAAAAAGTACCTGCAATATCACCATGGATCATTTCATTAAAATTTGAAAATCCAACACAATGAAATAGGTTTTTTGACGGTAAATGGTTATGATCATAACTCGTAAAAGCAATAGAAGTCATATAGACTAATGGTAAAACAGTAAATAATAGAACACCTAAAAAGGGTAAACTGATTAAAGTAATATAGAAATTTTCATTTAATAAACTACTCAAATCTTCTCTTAAATTTGGTATCTTTTTTCCTGCTTTCTTTAACTGAAAAATTTTTCGAGTGCTTCTCAAGTTTACAATATATAAAACTACAAAGGCCATACAAATCATAATGGCAACAATGCCAAATAGAAGTAGCAGCATTGAATTATCGCCTGCTTCTTGTACCTCAATTCCTAAAGAATCATCCATAACCCAACTTTGTGCCTTTGTTCCTAAAGTTTGTAGCATCTTTAAAGCCTGAAAACCATAAAAAATGAACCAAGCAATGAAACTGATCTGAAGTAATAAGAACAACAGCCCTTTGATTTTTTGTTTATTCGCAAAATTTGTGCTTCCCATAATCAAATAGGAAGCTTTTATCGGCAGATCTCCTGTTTTGAATACTCGCCAAAAAGAAAGCTGGTTTGTTTGATTGTTCTTTCTCATCCCTTCCTCACTTCCTCTTCTATGCCTATTTTTAACTAATGAATGAAAAATAGGAAAAGAATGCCCTAATATCCTTTCCTACTTAGAAGTTTTATCTTCTGATTATTTTGATTTACTCGTATCTTTTACCAGTTTATCTAATTTTGATTAAAATTGATTTTTAGAGATTTTATGATTATACGTATCATTAATTAAAGCATCGGCTGGTTCCCAAAATGAAACCATTTCTGGCAGTTTTGGCATGGTAACCGAATGTTCTTCATTACTCATTGTCATTACTGCATGGACAACTGCATCCGATTGGACATTTGATTGTTCTAATACTTCTTTATTGGATGGCACAATCCCATTCTTTTCAAATACGGTTAACTGATTTTCTTTTTTTGTAAGATAATCTGCTAAAGCCATCGAGGCCAATGGATTTTTCGTTGATGCATTTACACAAAATAATTTTACTCCTAAAAAGGCTTTTTGTTGGGCTTCGCCATTTCCAAAATTGACTGTCGGATAAGATGTTACTGCGAAATTTTTTCCTAATGCTTTTTTAGCATCATTTTTTGACCATGGACCTGATAAGAAAGCATCAATTTCTCCATTTCTTAATCTAGATAGGGCATCATCATTGGATTGAACAACGCCTTTGTTATCTTTTTGATCATAAATCCAATTTAATACTTGAACGCCTTTTTCATTATTAAAATTTGTTCCTTTTATGTTTTCTCCTGTTTTTCCATAGAGTTCATCACCATTTGACATAAATAGAGGCACAAAGACATAATTCGCATTCTCTTCACTAAAATTTGTCCCTAGTTTTCCATTTTTCGTGATTGTCTCCCATGTTTTCATCTCTTCTGCTGTTAATTTAGATTTATTGTAATAAGCAATCAGTGTTTCCATCCCATAAGGATAGCCATATAATTTGCCATTATACGTAGCTGAATCAACAAGATTTTTTGCGTTATTTTTTTTGACATTATTGGCATATTTTGTGTTTGGATAAATCGTTCCTGCTCCTACTAATTGGCCTAATTGATCATGAGGCATCATAAAAACATCGGCTGCAGCACTTGGATCCTTTTTTACATTTTCTTGGGCTTTTCCTGTCTCACTGGGTTTCACAATGATCTTCAACCCTTTATGTTCGTTTTCAAATTGTTTGACTATAGGTTTATAAATGTCAATAACAGCTGCATCTACCCATAATTTTATGGTCCCCTTCTTCTCTTTTCCGCCTGTAGGTTTTATTTCTTCCATTTTCTTGTTATTATATGCTGTTAAAATTACTATTATTATACTTAAAGCCATAAATATTTTTATAAATTTTTTTCATTTTTCTCCTCCTTTTTAACAATTTACATTTTCAATTTTGAAAGTGTTATTTTACTTTGTCAAAAAAAAAGACTTTCAATAAGAAAGTCTAAATAAATATTAATCAATCTATTTTTAGTTAATAATTAAAATAGTTATAAAGATATCTTTTACAAAATAACTCACTTTTCTCCTAAGTAATAAGATGTCATGAGTAATCAAAGAATAAGATAAAAATTAGAAATATTAAGCCATGTCATGAAAATTTAGTTAGAAAAACTGACACATAAACACAAGGATTACTATTAAAATATGCGTAAAGCAGAAATTTTGTACTTATAGTTGTTCTCTTTTATAATTGTATTAGTAATTCTTCAGAATTACTTATAAAAATTTTTTAATTTAATAAAAAGTGAGGGAAAAAAATGAATAATAAAAAAATGACTCGTGCCCAAGCAGGCCACAAAGGTGGAGAAAAAACTGCTCAAACACACAACAAAGAATTTTATGAAGAAAACGGAAAAAAGGGCGGAGAGAAAACCGCCCAAACACATAACAAAGAATTTTATTCAGAAATTGGTAGAAAAGGTGGAAAAAATTCTCACAAGAATGATTAATTCATTGTTTAGAGAAGATTTCTACCAATTATACTAAAAAGAGCCTATTAGGCTCTTTTTAGTATAACATACATATGTTTCTATGTTAATATAGATAAACGAAAAATTATTAAATTATTGCTATATAAAATATAAATATTTTAATTCACCATTAAATTACTTACTTATCATTTTAATTAAAAAATCTATTTATTCTGTAAGACAATTGATATTTCAGCAATTTCAATTAACCTATTAGAATGAGAGCAAAACATACTTCTCTATTTTTATTTTTATAATTTCTTCTATTCGTTTTACTATTTATTTTTATTGGTAAATCGTTTTTTTATTTTAGCAATACTTATTTAATTTCATTTGAATAAAATTATAATGATTAAATAATTTTTCTTTCTGATTTTTGTCTGCATGAAATTTATGCAGACAATTAATGTTTGATTTTTTTCTATTGTATTTTATGTAAATCTAAGTACACAAAAAATTTTTTATTTTTTCTGAACATATATTATATTACTAGCTTCTTTTCTAGTATTGATATTTATTATAAGGTAACTTCTATTACTTCATAGATAGAATCCAATGAAAATCTAAAAATGAAATTTCTATTTTGTATTATTTAAAATAAATAGATTTCATTTGCTATATATAGAAAATAATGCTAAATATGCTAAATATTTGGCTTCATATTATGAAACTTAAAATAAATAGTATGAAATAAAAAACAGTTTTTTACAGAAATGAAATTAGAATGTAACAAAAGATACAAGTTGTTATGGTAAAAATACCCATGTAATACAAATAAATGATAAAGTATTCCTTGTCGTTGATAGCGGCGAATAATAAATTACTTAAAAGGGGATTACACATTTATATGAAATCACTAAAAACAATTTTATTAGGAACTACGCTAGCAGCAGGGATCGGATTAAGTCTTGGAGCAGGAAATGTTCATGCAGACAGTTTATATAAAGTACAAGCAGGAGATACATTATCAAGTATTGCTGCAAAAAACCATACAAACATACAAGAGGTTGCAAACAAAAATCAAATTTCAAATATAAATATGATTTATGAAGGCCAACAATTACAAATTAAAACGGCAGATTCAGCTGTAGCTACACCAAAAACTATGCAGGCAACACCGATTGCTCAACCAGCACTAAGTACAACACCAATGATACAAAAACAAGCACCAGCTCAAACAAGTGCGCCAACAAGCGATTCAAATTCAGCAAAAGAATGGATTGCACAAAGAGAATCAAGTGGCTCATACAATGCAACAAATGGGAAATACATAGGTCGATATCAATTAGATGCTTCATACTTAAAAGGTGATTATTCACCTGCAAACCAAGAAAAAGTTGCTGAAAACTATGTTTCAGAACGTTATGGTTCTTGGGAACAAGCAAAAACTTTCTGGATGAATAATGGTTGGTACTAGGAAATTTCTTTTAAAGATTAATTGCATAAAATTTTTCTTGTAAATATTAGACAAGCTTGATTAATAATCAAGCTTGTCTTTTTTTATTATATTTTTAGTTTTATTTTCTTTATTTTTACTGAGTATTTCTCTATAGATGTTTCTTTTTTTAATAGGTATCTTTCACTTCTAACTTTACAACAATTCTTAATTCCTCTTGATAATCTTTTTCAAAGTTAATTTAATAATAAAAAGCCAAATGATTAGTTTTTTATTTTGATGATTACTGAACTCGATTAAAATAACTTTTTATTTTATTCATTACTTTAACTTTTTAATTAAAAGTTAAAATAATGACTATATACAAAAAAGTCAAAGAAAATATAGCAGTGAATTGCTTAATTTGATGATTATTCATCACTTTGATCACTTTATACTATATATTTCCTTAACTTTTTTATATACGATTCATTCTAAAATCAAACATACAAGTTATCTCTTATCATTTATAAGATAAGGTTTTTATTTAAATTGGAAATATTCTTCTGCATTGTTATAACTAATATCCTGAACCATTTTACCTAAACGTTTTTCGTATGCTGGAATTTGGCCTCTTTCTACCATTTCACCTAATAATTCACAAAGAACTCGACGGAAATATTCATGACGTGGATAACTTAAGAAACTCAGAGAATCTGTTAGCATACCAATGAAATTACCAAGTAAACTTTGTTCCATTAACATTTTTAATTGTTTTCTCATACCACTTCGTGTATCATCAAACCACCAAGCTGTGCCAAATTGCATTTTTTGTTTTCTTCCACCCTGGAAGCATCCCATAACTGTTAGTAATTGCATCCAATCATTTTGATTGAGTGAGTATAAAACTAGTTTCGGTAATGCACCATTTTCATTGCAAGCATTTAATAGTTTACCAGTCATAACAGCTACCTGCTCATCATTAATTGCATCAAAGCCAACATCTGCACCCATTTTTTCAAAAGCTATTTTATTTAAATTTCTTAAAGCATGCATATGGAATTGAACTGTCCAATCATGATCTGTATAAATTTTCATTAGTGAAAGTAAAACTCCTGTACGGTATTTTGCTATTTCTATTTCAGTGAGTTGTTTTCTTGCTTTACGTTTAGCTAAAATTTCATTTAGCTCTTCCTCTGTCTCTTCTGCATATTGCACACTATCTAGACCATGATCACAAATGTTACCACCATGTTCTTCAAAGTATTCTACCCGTTTTTCCAACGCTTTTTTAATATCGCTAAACTGCTCAATCATTACGCCACTAACTTTTGCTAATTTTTCTAAGTAATCCGTGAATGTATCTACCTGAATATTTAAAATTTTATCTGGTCGGAAACCTGGAATGACTTTAAATCCATTTGTTGCTTCTTCTTTTTTAATTAATTCATGGTAATGTAAATCGTCTGTTGGATCGTCTGTTGTTGATAATGCTTTAACATGCATATTACGTATTAATTGACGACGTGAAAATGTTTCAGTTACTATTTTCTTGTTGGCTTCTTCCCAAATTTTTGGTGCTGTTTCTATCGTTAATACTTCCTCAATTCCAAAAAATCTTCGTAACTCTAAGTGACACCATTCAAAAATTAGATTACCATAAGCCTTTTCTAAAACACCTGCAAAAGCTAAGAATTTTTCATAAGGATCGCCATTTCCTGTAATTAATTCTTCTGGTACACCATTTGCTCGCATTAATCGCCATTTATAATGGTCACCAAAATTATTGCCTTCAGTTAACCAAGCTTCAGTAATATTATTAAAATTTTTATCTTCGTAAATTTCTTTTGGATCCAAGTGACAATGGTAATCAATAATTGGCATTTCTGCAGCATAATCATGAAATAATTTTTTTGCCATTGGCGTTGTTAATAAAAAATCTTCGTCTAAAAACATACACAAATACACTCCTTCAACAATCATATAATTTTATCTTTTTACCTAACTATTCATCTACTTTTTCTATCGCTATCAATCGCCTCTTATCAAATTAATTTATTCAAAAAATATTGCTATAAAAATGTTCATTTTTTCACAATAAATTTTATTCAAAAATGATTTAAAATAGCTATTTTGTTTAACGTTAACATTTATTTATAATATGAACCACTGCTATCGTTAATCATCCAAGTTACTTTTTAAGAAAGGTGTTATACTTCTGAGCTCACTTTTAAAATAATGAATATTATCTATACTTCGTTTAAACTATAACTACCTTTTTAATTAAATTTAAATTGTTAACGTTAACATCAACTAAAATAATAGCATAAATTACTTATAAAAGCAATTGCTTTTTGTTTATAATAATTGTAGTTTTTTAGCTAATTACATTAATTGCCTTTACTGTTTATATTTATATAGTCAATTATTATTTTAGAATTATTCACTAATTAGGTCATTACTATTTATAGAATTTAAAATTATAAATTAAGGAATAGAACCGGTTAGGAAAATAGAAAAATTAAAATTTAAAGATATTTTTATATAGATAAATTAAAAATATACAAATAAATTTAAAAATTTATTAATACTTCCATTTTTCTTATAATATATATAAAAAGACAAACCCATTCAAATAACTGAGTTTGTCTACAATTTAATTAATTTTTAACCCTTTTTTATCAATCCAACCTTTCAAGTCTGGACTATATACAAGGAATCTACATCCTGTGTAATTCTATTTTTTTACCTCTATAATCATTTAACATGCCCAATTTTATAAAACCTTTGTACTTCCATAGTTAAACTATCAATAGTTTTACCAATACTTGCCTCATTTTAGACATATACGGTTTGGTCAGTTTCAGTAATTGTCCATTTATTAAATGAGCAAGTTTGTTAAGAAAAAACAAGGAAATATTCTATTTTCTTTTTATTTATTTCTTTTCTTATTTAAATTTAAATGGTTAATTGACCAACAATTTCATCTTTCTTTGAATCGTTGTTGCTATGAACAGCAATCTGAATAGATGATAATTGTTGATTTTTAGCTAGAATTAATAATGCACGTCCGTTGAATGTTCTGGTTTTATTTGTATTAAAATTAGTCAGAGGTTTGGGATTCCCACTACCAAAGGCTAATAAGTCAGCACTGCCAGTTATTGTAGCAACAATATCACAGTCATCATTCATAACAATTAGTCAAGCTTCGTCAACTAAGCAAACTTCAATATAAATTAATTCTTGGCTGTACATTAATTCTGGTGTCAATTGAATCCTGGTTGCCTTACCTGTTGTTAATAATTCTGTCTGACCTAATAGTTTTGTTCCTTGATAATTATAGGCACATAGTTTACCAGGTTCGTAAGGAATAGAAATTATTTGACGATAACTCCCTTCCGGCATATTTTCTTGTGCAACACATGTATCATTTAACCATAACTCGATTCTTTCACCGGGAGCGTAAACTTCTACATTGATTAATGTTCCACGAGGAAGTTCCCAATCCCAACTACTCATTGTGTCGCTCATAATCCATGGCGTTTTAATTAATTTTTCTTTTGGTTGGTAAGGATTTTGAATGGCTAGATAGGGTGCCGTTCGCAAGCCAAAAACAATTTCACGATAATAAGACATAGGTCGTCTAAAACCAGTAATATCCAGATCGCCTACATAAGCGAGTTGACAAGGAAAGGCTGCTCCAAATCCTCCTTCACCCCATTTATATGCTGGGACACCAACGCCAGCTTCTCCTAAATAATCCCAACCTGTCCAAGTAAAATCACCAATAACGGTGGGTAATTTTTTTATAATTTCCCAATTTCTTGCAATTTCTGGGGGATAAGTTTCACTACCAACAAGTATTCGATTGGCATGTTCTTTAGCGTCCAATTCATAACGAGCCATCATATAATTATAACCTGTAATATCCAGCAAACCACTTACACGCTCCAAAGCTTGCCCAACAATCTCATGAGTCACAATTTCATCTAGATGAATATCCAGCACTGTCATAAAATCATTGACATTGCCATCAAGCGTTTCTTCATCAGCTGATTGTGTAGGTAAAATGTCTTGAATAATTTCACCTAATTGGTCTCCTACAGCAAACATTCCATTGATTGAAGCCAATATATAGCGTGTATGATCTAATGAGCGGATTTTTTCAACAAGTTCATAACAAACTTTATTTCCTTGATTTGTAGCAATTTCTGGAATTTCATTTCCAACTGAATACAGGAGAACGGATGGATGATTATAGTCTTTTAACACCATTGATTCAACATCTTTTTCCCACCATTCATTAAAGTATAATCCATAATCATAATCTGATTTACAATGATTCCACATATCAAAGGTTTCATCCATTACATACATCCCTAATTCATCACAGGCTTCCAACATTGCAGGTGCCATTGGTTGATGAGACATACGAATTGCATTGAACCCAGCAGCCTTTAATTTCGCTATTTGCCTTAAATGCGTCTCTTTGTAGGTCGCTGCACCTAATAAACCACTATCATGATGAACACAGGCACCTCGTAATTTAACTGGTATATGATTTACTTGTAAACCATGGTAGCTATCAAGTGTTAATGTACGAATGCCAAAAGTTGTTACCTCTTCATCAATTAATTGGTTATTGCTATATAATTGGCTAATGCACTTATACAATGTTGGTGTTTCAGCCGACCATAACTCTGGATGAATAACAGTTAATCGTTGCGAGAATGTTCGAGTATCATTACTTAATAAATTGAATAGATCAGTAGTAGATGCCACAACTTCACCACTTTTTGTTTTAACTGTTGTAATGAGTTGGACATCTTGATAATAATTTTCCTTGTTTATTACTTTAGTTTTAATGGATAGACTAGCTAATTCTTTCGTTGCTTGTTCTGTTTTGATATGAATGCTTGTAGGTTCAATAAATAAAGAGCCACTCGTTAATAAATAAACATCTCTATAAATACCTCCACCTGAATACCAACGACTATTTGTCATGGCACCGTTTCTTGCTTGCACACGAATTTCGTTTTCTGTACCATATTTTAAATAATCATTTAATGTTACATAAAAAGTTGAGTACCCAAAAGGATTTTTTCCAGCTAATTGTCCATTGACATAAACAGCTGCATTCATATAAATTCCTTCAAATTTTAAAATAAATTGTTCTGATTTTTGATTCTCATGAACAACCAATTTTTTGACATAATTGTAGATTGCACCATCATGATAACCAGTATTTCCGCCATTTTGGCTTTCGGCATAAGCCGCTTGCTCTAACATAGCATCATGTGGCAGTTGAACAATTTTTGCATATTCAGGAATATCCCAAACTAATGCAAAAGAGTTTTGCTCTTTCCAATAATACCAATCTTGATTAAATTTTTTAACTTGCATTGTTTTTCCTCCTGTTTTCCTAATTATTGATAACTTTCTTTTTTATTGCCTAAGTTATGCTTAATTCTTACTATTAGCAAACTAGGTGGAAGACTTGTTGAGAGTTATTAAATGAACAATAAACTAACTTCTTATCAAGTTTAAACTATTTATTTTCATTTTTAAACAGTAAAAAAACAATTCTTTAGAAAATCTCATTGCATGATTTAACTCTTCATAATCAATAAAGAAGGTATTTTTATATAAAAAAATTATAAGCATGTATACCTGTCTCATTATTCTGTTCAATTACTATAAAGTGATAACAAAAATGCTGATCAGTCTCAAAATAATGTAAATAATAATTATCTATTAGTAATATAAATTTTTCTAATGTAATAATTTTTTCCTTTAAATCCTCAAATGAGTCAAAAATCTCAATGACAAAGTTCAAAGATAAATTTTTTTAAAGATTTGAATATATCCATATTATTGCCTAAGAGAAAGTATAGTGGTAATGATTTATACTCTGTATCTATTAGTGAAAATGAATAATAACTAGAGAGGAATTCAAATGTTTCAATATTCAATATTTCCCTTAATTGTTAAATATTATGTATACAATGAATGAAACAATCCATTTTATTTCTTCTCGGCTATTTTTGATCAACATTATTTCAAAGGATTAAAGTAGTTAGCTAATTAAAATTATAAATTAAAGTGTCC
The DNA here is from genome assembly GCF_000270185.1 of Melissococcus plutonius ATCC 35311. Classification (NCBI taxonomy): domain Bacteria; kingdom Bacillati; phylum Bacillota; class Bacilli; order Lactobacillales; family Enterococcaceae; genus Melissococcus; species Melissococcus plutonius. The sequence continues at coordinate 97,176 of NC_015517.1, read as the reverse complement.
GCATTTCTTCTGCTATTGAAACTTTTTTCATTGAAAACGTATTTTTTACAGCGATCAATAGATTCATTAGGAACAAAATTACAGCACTCAATAACAATGTATATAGATTAAAACTATTTATCTCAACGATCGAACCAAGTTTGGAAGCGATAAAGAAGTTTAAAGTATCAGAAATAATTTGAGTGAATAACAATGCATATAAATAGGCTAAAAAAGATAACATACATAACACGAGCAAGTTCTCTTTAAAAAGGGACAGTCTTCCACTCCCTAAAGAACGCAATAACACAATAGCCTTCCTGCTATCATAAATTAAATCATTCAACATCAACATGATAATTGCTATACCTAATAAAGCGACAATTACACATAATGCAATCACTGGTGACAGTGTTGTGTAGACAGAATTAATACCTGTTTTTATATATTCAGCATTTGTTCTAAAGTAAAAAACATTTTCTTTACCTCGAATACTTTTTTCAAAAGATCTCTGATTAACAATATTCAACGTCGCAATATCTGCTCCTTTTTCTCCAAAAAGTTCTCTAAACAGTGCCGGATACATATAAACGATATCCCCACCGTTTTCGCCAGAAGAGGTAACTCCAGATACTTCTATTTTTTTATTCTTGAATACAATCTGATCACCAGGTTTTATTCCTAACTTAACAGAGATTGCTCGTCCTATTAAAATTTTCCCATCAGAAATTTTACCTTTTACACTATCCTTATATTTATCAATATCTGTTCCTTTTACCATAAAACCATTTGTTTCTTGACTCTTAAATCTTATTTTTTCAGTTGGATAGATTCTTTTAGATAAATATAAATGGTCAATCCCTTTAAGTTCATCTAAAATTTGTGGATCAATTTTATCTCCTGAAGGATTAATGCCAAATCCATCTCCAGTTAATATCACTTTCCATCCTTCATTAACAGATTTTAAACTAGACAAGGTTGCACTAATTACAACAAATTGTAGGGTCAAAATAGCAGTAAATACTAAAATAATACTGCTTACTTTTTTCTGGTTTGAATTTAGAAAAGATTTGGCAAATAGCAGCTTTCCCGGAAAGATTTTGTTTATCAGTTTTATGACTCCTTGAGGCAACAGCAAAATTGACATTATAAGAATCAAGCTAATGATAATTTTTGTAGTAGATATTAATGATAGCTGGATCATCACACTGACTGCAATCACTGCTAAAATAGCAACTAACAAGTAAAGTAGAATGTGTTTAAATGAATATCGGTTATTTTCCTTATTCATGTAAAAACTTTTTAGACTGACAGATCTCAAGCTTTTAGAAATATTTGAATAGAAAAGAACTGTCTCTACAATGAAACAAATCAAAACACCTAGGATAATTTGAATTACAGGATAATTATTATAGGTAAATTGATAAAAGTTTTCTCCGCCAAAATTCCCAAGTAGTGCATTATAGGCTAAAGGAATAATTGCTGTTCCTATTAAAACACCAAAAATGAGACCAATAATCAATGGTTTCAAAAAATAAGATAGTTCATAATATAAAATATTTCTATTGGTTTCACCCATTGATTTTAGTAGAAATATGTTCTTTTTTCTTCGAATCAATATTTTCTTTATTTCATACTCCATCATAATAAGTAAGAAGAAGATCGTAATAATAAAGGTAATATAAACAATTAATTGTAAAAGAATAAGCAGAGTTTCTTTTTTGTTATTTCCATCATTGGCCTCAACTTCAAAGTTTGCTGTCTTATTTTTTTTAATAAATGTATAATCCGTTTTCTTTAAATTTGTAAACTCTAAATTACTAATCACTGTTTCTTCTTTTAATTTTATTCGTTCAACAACATCTTCATTGATGTCTCCCTCATTTTTGAAAATTCCAACAACTCTTTTTCCTCTACTGTCTACGTTAATTTTCTTATTTAATTTTATATGGTTTTGATCAGCATTTCTTTTCGAAATAATTAACTCAGCTGCGCTTTTCGGCTTTCTACCTTCCATAAGAACATATTTAGAAAAGTTGTTGCTCTTTTTCATTAAAAGATATTCTTCATACCCTTTTTTATTTAACTTAGCAAATCCATCTGCTGTTATAACTACATTCCCTGGATATTTATCAGTAAGTGATTTGATATCGCGATAGGGTGTTTTATTTATTGCTTTTAATGTAATTTTATTATGATTATCTAAATCTTTATTAATATTCGTTCCCACTTGGAATAAAGCTATGCAGATGAAAATTACGACAAAAGATAAGATAAAGCCATTTAAAAAAATTTTCCAAGTTTTATAGTTCTTCATATATTTTACCATCTACAATTCTAATAATTTCATCTGCCGCTTCTGCTACTCGTTGGCTATGTGTTACTAAAACCAAGGTCGTTTCATATTTTTGATTGATAAGACTAAAGATATTCAATATATCTTCTTCATTCACACTGTCCAATGCCCCAGTCGGTTCGTCTGCAAAAATAAAATCTGGACTTGTACATAACGTACGCCCAATGGCTACTCTCTGTTTTTGGCCACCAGATAACTGTTCTGGATAACTTTTCTTTTTTTCTATTAAACCTAAAAGCTCCAGTGTTTCATCTATTAGCGCATTTGTTTCAACTATATTCAAATCCTTTAAATTGAATTTTGCGCCCATTCTAAGATTTTCTTCAACCGTCAGATCTTCAAATAACATAAAGTCTTGAAAAATGAAACCAATTTTTCCTTTTCTAAACTTTGTCCTCTGTTCTTCATTCAATTTACTGATATTGGTATTCTCTATAAAAATTTCTCCAACATTAGGTAAATCAAAATCAAAACCAGCCAGCAAATTTAACAAGGTAGATTTTCCTGAACCGCTCTCTACCAAAATTACGGTTATCTTTCCGCTAATGATTTCTAAGGATACATCATTCAGTATGGTTCTTTTTTCATATTTTTTTTCAAGATTTTTTACTTCTATCATTCATTTATCTCCTAAACAATAATACTTGCAGTATAGTTATAATTAATAACGCACCCATTCCGACATACGAATTTGTGACATTTGTAATTCTTGTGTAGGTATTCACATTTATAAAAAACAAAAAAATTATATTAAAAATTGTATATACTTTAACAAACTTATTATAATTTTTAAGATTAACAGGATTCTTTATAACTGAGGTAAATTTTTGCCTTAAATTGTATTCATCAGTAATAATTGTTAAAATATGATAACCATCTGTAATTAAAAATGGAATCAAATTTAAAAAAACAATTGAAAAATTAATTAAAATAAAACAAGAGGATACATTGGAAACTCCAAAAACAAGTTGATAGATCAATGCACTAAATACAATAAAAATATTCATTAGACATCCCGATAAATAGTAGGTAATTTTTTCTATCTTAGTGAAATTATACACTTTATGTTTTATATAAAAGGTAGGTAGTATATTTAATACTAAAGCAAACCCAAATTTTAATTGCTTTATATCCTTTTTTTTAACCAAGCTGCATGCCCTATTCCATGTAAAATATAGGATAAAAATGATTTGTACATAGTCCAGCTTGTAGCTTAATCGAACTATTTCAAAAAAATTATTTTGAAATAGAGGTAAGAATAAAAATTGAAAGAGCATGATAAACACAATCCAATTATAAAAGTACTTAAATATATACTTGGTCGATAAATTAATCTCAAATAGTCTATACATTAGTAAGTTACTCTTTTCATTTCTATCTAAGCTTTCTACTTTTTCTAAAAAGGAGAGATACTTTTTCTGAATTTCCTCTGACAACAAATCTATTTCTATTACATTAAATGAAACAGGATAATTTTTGTTCTATCTTAGATAATATAACCAGTAGATATTCTTTTTTATTAACAACCTCTGTTTCTATCTTCATTTTTACTTCTTTTAAGGTAATCGTTTCCATGAAATCAGATTTTTTTCATTTTATTTATTATAAGTGAAGAGGAATAGTAAATTAAAATGAAAATTACAGTTTATTTTAAAAATTTTATTACATTTAATATACAATGTACATTTAATAAAATCAATATTTTTTTTGAAAATGATATCTATCTTTTTATCTTGGATTTACAATTTATGTATAATATATTAAAAATGGCGCATAGCGAATAGTCAGCTAGAATAGATTTATATAAGAACACTATTTGGAAGAATCAATGAAGTCTTTTAGCTTGGTTTCTTGATCTAAATTTTAGTTCAAGTCAACCTCCTCATCTAAGGTGTGGAGTGAAAATAATATTCTATTTTTGTAAAGTTCGCCGATCTCAGCAATATCTTAGGATTGTATCTAATGAAAACAGATAAGCTTAATTCAGCAACTTCATCTTTTCTATTTATCATAATTATTCTCCTGTTTATTATATTATAGTATGATTATTAATCTTTCCATCTATTAAATTAATTTTTTCATCAGCATAATTACATAACTTTGAATCATGGGTCACCATTATCACCGTACGAGTTGAATTTTTCATTATTTTTTGAAGGGATTCCATAAATAATAAACTATTCTTGGTATCCAGATTACCTGTTGGTTCATCCGTAAATATAAAATCTGATTTTGATACAAAGCTCCTAATAATGGCTATTCTTTGCTTTTCTCCGCCAGACAGTGATTGAATTTCTTTTTTCTTACTATTACCTAAATTAAATAATTCTAGATACTGGTCAATTTGTTTGTCCACATCTTTAGAGATTTTTTTATTTCTTAAAAGCCAATTAATTTTTATATTTTCTTCAACATTTAAAAAGTTAAATAAGTTTAACTGTTGATAGATAAATGAAATATGATTTAGTCTGAATTTTTCTCTTTCTTTAATTTTCATATTATAAAGATTTTTATCATCTAAAAATACATTTCCTTCATCTATCTTAAGAATGCCAGAAAGTCCATAAAGTAATGTTGTTTTTCCTGAACCAGATTCACCGGTAATTGAAGTTAGTTTTCCCTTAGGAATATTAATTGAAATATTGTTTAGTATTTTTCTAGCCTGATTTCCTTCCTGGATTGAATATGTTAAATTTTCAACTTTTATACTCATTAAATCCTCCTATTCTGAGATCGTTATATATTTCAGATAATCATCTTTTAAACTTTTTTTGATACTCAAATATACACCTATAAAACTTATTGCAAATACAATAATGTATTTAATCAATAGATCCCTTATAGGCAAGGTGTATGTAACGTTAACATCAATATACGGTAATATCATGTCCACCCCACCTCGAATAAAAAAATAGATAACGCTGTTCCTACTAAAAAGGACAATGTTATGACACAAAAAACTTGTAAAAAATAGGCATTAATTAGTTTTGATATGGATATACCTTGTGCCCTTAATCTTCTAGAAATATCAAAATAATTAGATAAACTAGTTGAAAAATAAAAATGGAATACCATAATTATAGCTAACAAAATAATTGCATTGGAAGATAATTCAAATATTTCGGTTCCCTTTATTGCATTTTTATAGCTGCCAGCTGCAATTTGCTTTTTACTAACTTTATAAATATCTATAGCATTGCTATTATTTTCAATTTCATTGGTTAGTTTTTGGTTTGCTGTGTTAACATAAAAGGCATTTACAAATCCCGGCTTACTCATAAATTTTTGTAAAAATGATTTTGAAATGAAACCAAATCTTCCTCTATCCCCATTCGCATGAAATCTGCCAGCTATGATTAAATCTAATGTCTTGTTGCCTAATTTCAAAGGCCATTTTTTTCCAATATCTTTTTCATTTATAAAGTAATCTGGTAAATATATGCCATTAAAATTTTCATCTAAAATATTTCTAGAAATGTTGTTATGGTTTATAATCTTTAGTTTCTCGCCATACCTAAAATAATCATTATCAATAGCAGATATGGTATTTTTAATGCCTTCTTTATCGGTTAATTCTAAGTTAATGCCATATGCTATTTTTGAATGAGGATCTATTTTATCAAATTGTTTTTTATATTCCTTTTCAAATAAAAATGATTTTACTTTTGAATAGACAACTAGGGTTTGATAATAAAGATTTTGATTGACAGTATCTTTAGATATCCCTCTGATAGTATTAAACATACCAATCAAACCTACGGAAATCATTACGCCCACTATCAGAGTCATTACGATACTATTCATTTTTTTGTAATAACCTAAAATCATTGATTCGGATAGATATAAACCAATCATAGAATTAGTTTGCCCAATTTTTTTAAAACTATTATGTATCATAACCAAAAGTACGTCTATGATAAGAAATATCCCTACTATAGGTATAAATGCCATGAAAGAATTGTCTGTATTCGAATAAATTAATGGTATGCCTATTAGACCTATACCTACAAAAAATAAAATATAATCCCGTTTTCTTAGGGTCCTTACCTTTTCTTGCATATAAGGATTTCTCAATTTTTCTAAGGGATTAAACCGAGAAAGTTTGCATAAAATGATAGCACTGCTGAAAAAAAGTATCATTATATGTAAAATAATTGAGGAAACAACTATTGTTATTGAAATCCATTTACTTGGAATATCTACTATCTACTTATTATTGTATAGGTTAGTTGCATTAATAAAATACCTAGAGGAATGGTTATTTTTTGTATAGTAAATATTTCTTTAATATATATCTTAGCAAGGCAGATGGAAGAAATACCAGTGAGTTTCATTTTGATATTAAAGTCTCTTCGACTATGAAATACACTCTTTTGAATCATACAAAGAACTAAGACAGAAAAGATGATCACTATGATTGATATGGTTATTAGCGTACTGAAATAAAATGAAATTTGTTCATTTCTAGAAATTAATGCCGTATTTTTTTTAATTTTTATTAATTCTTTGACTAACATTAAAAACACACCAATAACAATTAAATTTAAAGTAGAACCAACGCCATACAGTATATTTTGTACAGGATTATCTTTTATTAATTTTTTTACAATTTCTTTCATAACTACCTCTTCTAAAAAAGTTATTTTAATTAAATAACACTTATATTAAGTTAAAAGAAACAAGAAAATTGAACAATTTTTTATTTAATGACAATATTTTTGAATCTATATATTAAAATAATTAAAAAATAAAAATTTGGTTCTCCTAATTTAGTTAATTCAGAAATATTTAGTTTATTACGAGATGCATGCATTTTATCTAAAAAAATTGGCTAAAAAATTAATATTTCTTTCTAATACTATAAATATTTCCTATCTGCGTATATATATGAATTCATTCTATTATCAAGTCTATATTATAAAATTGCTTCATCATCTAAACTTGATAAATCCTATATTAATAATCAAAGTCCAGTCTCACATTTTAATCATCTATATACTTATAAATTTAAAAAGCAATTTATTGTTCAAAATTTCACAATAAAAAGTAAAATTTTCAAAAAACCAATTAAGCAAGCTTTGATATCTTAGTTATACGCTTCAATATAATTCTATGTCAAGATAAATTTTCTTATTTTAATTTTTATAATTCTTTTTGGCATATATTCCTATATAATAAACTGATATGAATCTCCAAGATATATTTGCCTAACCTTATCTACAATGTAGGAATTTTATACCTTAAAAAGTTATATTAGATTAACAAAAATGTAATTTTTTAATTATTTATTACTATTTAAATGAAACAATTCTTATAAACTAAAAATATTATAAGATACAAGATTTACTCCACTAGTCTATAGTCAAATTCAACAAGCTCTCACTTCTTGGTTTAGATTTTTTATTTTCATTACGTTTATTTTTCTATTAATCATTTTTTCAATTTAGATACCTATTTTTATTAATTTCTTTTGTTTTCTAGATAAGCATTAAAAATTAGCAAATTTTTTAATAAGTTTAATGCATTCTGTCTTCTTCTAAAAGCTGAATATACATTTTAGTATCAATTAAAAAAACCTCTTAAACATATCTTGTATTTTTTAATTTGTCTAAAAAATACTTTAATGCATAGAGGTTTTTAGTGGCTTTTTATACAATTTAATAAGGTTCTTATTAAATTGTGCAAAATTGCATAAAAGAATATTTGAGTAATATAAAAATTAATGGATGGTACCTTCTATTGTTTCTAGGTCCTTTTGTTCATCAAATAATAGGATTGCTTCAATTGATTTTTCAAGTGAAGTAATGATATCAGCTAAATTCATAAAGGGCGTTTCTGGTTTATCAATAACCTGTGAAGCAATAAATGGTACGTGAATAAAACCACCCTTCAATTCTGGAAATTCCTTATCAATCATATATTGTACCTGATACATAATATGGTTACAAACAAATGTACCTGCTGTATTTGATACAGCTGCAGGTAAACCAGCATCTCTAATCATTTTTACCATTGCTTTTATAGGAAGTTGTGTAAAATAAGCAGGTGCCCCATCTTCATGAATAGAATCATTTATAGGTTGATTGCCTTCATTATCTGGAATTCGAGCATCATCTCTATTAATCGCCACACGTTCAGGTGTTACTGTAAAGCGACCTCCTGCCTGTCCAACATTTAAAACCACATCTGGTTGGTAGGTTAAGATAGCTTGTTTAGTGACTTCTGCAGATTTATTAAAGACTGTGGGAATTTCAAGTTTAATAATTTCTGCCTCTCTAATTTTATCTGGTAACCCTTTTACAGCGTCTAATGCTGGATTAGTTGTTTCTCCACCAAAGGGATCAAAACCTGTGACTAAAATTTTCATTCTATTTTCCTCTTTTCTCTTTTTTATTACGATTCTAAAAAGCTAAAAAATACATTAATGCAATATGAACAACAATCATAATTAAAGCAATCGGTGCCTGTGCTTTTATGACACCATTTGAATCTTTCATTTCTAATAAAGCTACTGGGAGTGCATTGAAGTTAGCAGCCATTGGTGTAAGAAGTGTGCCACTAAATCCAGCACTCATTGCTAAAGTGCCAGAAATTACTGGATCTCCACCTTGAGAAATAACAAATGGTATTCCGATTCCAGCAGTGATAACCGTAAAGGCAGCAAAGCCATTTCCCATAACCATTGTAAAAATTATCATTCCTAAACAATAAGCAATGACACCGGCTAAACGATTTCCCTCTGGCACAACACCTGAAACAGCATGAGAGATCACGTCACCTACACCAGCTGTGTTAAAAATGACACCAAGAGCAGCTAGTAATTGTGGCAAGATACCTGTTGTTCCAACAGATTGCAACATTCTGTCTGTATCATCTAGCATTGTTTTTGGTTTTGCACGCATAATAAACATTGCTACAATCAAAGAGAGAATTGAAGCAATGCCAATTCCAACCTGTCCACCAAGAGAGGTGTAGGATATTCCAACGGCTAAAGCAGCTAATAATATAGATGGGAAAAATACCCAATTGCCAATTCTCTTAGCTGATTTTTCGCCATCTTTTTCACTTAATTCTGCTAATTTACCAATTTTTACTTGTTTGAATAAGGTTAAAATACCAATGATCGTTAATAGAATTCCTGAAATGGCATAAGGCATAAAATTACCTGCAGCAAAAATAATACCAAGAAGTAACCAAAAAAGGCTGGTTCCAATTCTTGCAGAATTTGTTTTGTCAAAAAATACGCGGAAAGAAGTCAAAATAGAAAGTAGACCAATGAGAATATAAAAGAACTCTAAAATAGTTGGAATAAATTTATCCATTATTTTTCTCCCCTTTTTCCTTATATTTTTTAGCTAGTTTATGATCAAATAACCAATTTGATGTTGCTGTTAAAACAAGTGCAATAATTGCAATTAATAATGCGATATGAGTAATACTGCTTCCAGAAACTTTATAATGAAAATCTTTTAATGTTCCAGCAATTAATAATACACCAGAAGCCGCAACAAATGTATTTTGAGCAAAAAAATTACCATAATTTTCACTAGCAGCTGCACGAGCTTTGATTTTATCTTCGTCTTCTTCAGAAATTTTTCCATATTTAGTTTTTGCTGCTGCTTGTGCCATTGGATTGACAATTGGTCGAACAAATTGTGGATGCCCAGACATACGAATACCGAACAAACCTGAAATTTCTCGAATAAATGTATATAATGTAAGGAATTTTCCTGGTGTTAATCCTTTGACTTTTCGAATCAGAATAACTGCTTGTTGCCTTAATCCAAATCGTTCTGATAGTCCAATCATTGGCAAAGTTAATAAGAAAATGGTCACCAAACGATTATTGACAAATGCTTCACCTAACAAGGTAAAAAAGTCGCCAATTGAAATTCCTGAAACAAGTGCAGTCGCTAAAGCTGCAATAATTACAACTGCAATCGTATCAAATTTAAAAATAAACCCAATTAAAATAATTAAGATTCCGATTAATTTTATCCAATCCATTTGATTTATCTCCTTAAAGTACATAATTCATTTATAATAATTGATAAATATTAATTAAAAAATAAAAATATACACCTTCTAAATTTTTCTTTTGGAGAAAATATATTGAAAGTAAGACAGACAATCTAAGTACTTTCGTAAATAATGATGGATTCAATCTTTCATGTAAGTTTGTTTTATTGACTAAACGTTACTATGATTTGATTGAACAAAATTTTCCATATTTCTTCCGTTACTATGTAAGGCTTTTAGCCTTTCTAGTTTAACCAGAATAAAAAATAATCAGTTATGCTATTTTAGTTATAAAGACAACCTATAATGGAAAAGCTGTCATATATTCTGAATTGCTTAAATACAAAGAATAAATTAAACGAATCATAAAAAAATAATTCTATTGCATCTACTCTTTGGCAGTTTCCCTTATCTTTATTCAAGTAAGTAAACCTTTTAATTTAAAAGAAATACAACTATTTTAAATCGATCACTACCTTAATTCGTTATAAATATTCAACTAGTACAATTAAATAATACAAACTTTTCATTATATTTCACTTTAAATATTGCTTAGACGACCAACCTATAAAACAAAGCAAATGAGTCATTTCACCAAGAAAACGAGTTATGAAAAAGTAGGAATGAAAGATAAAATAAACAGAATTTTAAAAATTTTCGTTTTATCTAACTATTTATTATAGATTAATTAAAAATTTACGATTTTTATAATTGTTCAAAAAATTAATTATTTTTAAAAATTAGAATTTTCAGAAAATCTATTTTTAATTTATATTGCAATGATATTTAACCTTTATCTATTCGCCATTTTATTCTTAAATCCATGCTTCATCTATAATAAGTAGAAATAGAGAAACCTTCTAAACTAGTTATTCTACTAATTTTTCAAGAGATATAAGTAACAGATTCATTTATTTTTAAACTAATTAAAATTTACTTACAATTATGTATGCCAAAAGGTTTGAGAAAATTCTTGTTAAGTAGGTCGTCTATTTAGATTTTTAATCATAACTTGATTAGTTAAAAAATACGCCTTTTTCAAATGACTATATTATTAATTATTCTGTCTTTATTAATATTTTTTATATAAATAACTAATTATTAATAGTTGCTACTATACCGTATCCCTAATAAAATTACAATAGAAAATCTATCATACTATGATTTTTCAAAAGAATAAGAAACCATTCCAATTAAATTCTTAGCTGAATCATCCTAGAAAAACTTTCAGCTGGTTATATCTGTAAGATATTTCTTTGCTTTTTTAACTATAATGTTTAAAAATTAATCTTAGAGAATGATTCACTTAAAAAATAAATTTATTGTTTACCATTAATTGCATTTTTCAATTAAATAATATTAGAAAAATAAATGACTTCTTGATTTTTTCGTGAGAAAATAATCATTTAAATTAGTATAAAACTCTAACTTTAAATGATTACCTTTTTATGAAAAATCTCTTTTTTAATTAGGTAAAAGCCTAGTTTTGTCTTAGTGTAGCTAAGATTTCTTTAGCAGTAGCCAAATTAATATGTTCTGCTTTTTTTAATCGTTGCGTGACTTGTTTAATTTCATTTTCTTGGGCACCTGCCTGAATCGCTAATGAACGACTTTGTAAGGCCATATGTCCCTTTTGAATGCCATCAGTAACTAATGCTTTAATTGCAGCTAAATTTTGAGCTAATCCAACAGCAACAATAATTTCAGCAAGTTCACTAGCATTTTTAACTTCTAATAATTTTAAACTTAATTTGGCTTTTGGTAAAAGATTGGTTGCTCCACCATGAATACCGACTGCCATAGGTAAGACTAATTCACCAATTATATTTTCTTGCGATTGATCAAATTGCCAGGTTGTTAATCCTTCATAATTGCCATTTTTTGCTGCATAGGCATGACTAGCTGCAGCAACTGCCCTTGTATCGTTTCCTGTTGCTAATACAACCGCATCAATGCCATTCATAATTCCTTTGTTGTGGGTCACTGCACGATAGGAATCTATTTTAGCATACTCGCTAGCTGAAACAATTTTCTCAGCGACATCTTTACCTAGTTTATTAACTGGTATGGTACAAGAGGCTTTAACTAAAGAGCGTACTGCATAATTACTTAAAATACTAAATAAAACATCTATATCTGGTAATAGTTCGTGTAGTTTTTGGGTAATTTTTTCTAAAATAGTATTTAAGATATTGGCGCCCATCGCATCTTTCACATCTACACTTAAATCGATCGATAGGTAATTTTGATCTTTAAAAGTTCGAATTTTAAGATCTTTTATACCACCACCCCGTTGGTAAATTGACGGATAGGCTTCTTTTGCTGTGTCAAACAGTTGTTCCTTATATTGAATGATTTTTTCTTGAGTCTTAGCATAATCGGTCACATTTTTTAATACAATTTGTCCAATCATTTGTCGCTCTATTGCTTGTGATTGAATGCCACCACTGTTGGCAATAATTTTGGCAGCGTTACTAGCTGCAGCAATTACTGAAGGTTCTTCTGTTGCCATGGGAATCCATTTTTTCTTGTCATTAATGACAAAATTTTGAGCAATACCTAATGGAATGGCCACTTCACTAATTTGATTTTCAATCATATTATTTGAAATTTTTTCAGGTAAAACAGTTTCAAATTCGAGTTGTCTGGCTTCTTCGTCTGTTAATTTCCCTAGTTTAACCAGTTCATTCAAGCGTTCTTTATTTGTTAATTGGTAAAATTTCTTTCCTTTATTCTCATGTTCCTCTAGTTGTTTATTTTTGGTAATCATTAAAGCTAGACCCAAACCACCACCAATACATAAACTAGCAATTCCACTGTGTTTCTTTTCTTGATACAACTCAGATAACAATGTAGTAACAATACGAACCCCAGTAGCACCAAGAGGATGCCCTAAAGCGATACTACCACCATAAATATTCACTTTCTCTGCAGGTAATTGTAATTTCTCTTGTACAACAATTGAAGTAGCTGAGAATGCTTCATTAATCTCAAAAAGATCAATATCTTTAATCGATTTTTGCTGTCTTTCAAGCAATTGTTGGACTGCTTGAATTGGTGAAATTCCCATAAGATCAGGATCAATGCCCACTTCACTATACTCATTAATGGTAGCTAAATAATCTAGCCCATTTTTTATAGCATAGGATTTAGAAGATAAGACAAGTGTAGCTGCACCATCACTCAAAGTGGACGCATTTCCAGCAGTTATTTTCCCATTTTCTTTAAATACAGGTTTTAAACTAGCAATTTTTTCTAGTTTTGTATCCAAGCGGATGCCTTCGTCTATCTTTAATTGTTGATCCTTTGTTATTTCTATTGGAACAATTTCATTTGCAAATTTTCCATTTTGACTTGCCTGAATTGCTTTTTTCTGTGAATAGAAAGAAAATTGATCCATTTGTTCACGCTTAATAGAGTAGTTATCTGCAACATTTTCTGCTGTAAATCCCATATGTTTATGACTAAAAGCATCTGTTAATCCATCATAAATCATACTTGAAAATGGGAGCTGCCATTCATCAGTAATATAATCAAATTTTTTCAATTCAGGAGCTTGAGACATACTTTCAGTTCCACCAGCAACTACTACATCAGCTCTTCCTAACTGAATTTGTTGCATGGCTAAGATAATTGCCTTTAATCCTGAACCACAAACTTCATTAATCGTTGTTGCCGGTACTTCATAAGGGATGTTTGAATTTATAGCAATTTGACGAGCAATATTTTGGCCATTGCCTGCCTGCAAAACATTTCCAATAAAAACTTGATCTATTTCATTAGGTTCTATTTTCGCTTTTTTGATCGCTTGACTTACAGTTATACGTCCTAACTCCATAGCTGAAAATTGAGCTAAAGAGCCTTTATATTTTCCAATCGGTGTTCTTGCTGAACTCAAGATGACTACTTCTTCCATTATTCTTCCTCCAATAATCTAAAGAATAAATTTCCAGATTTAGTATACCATAGATAGTTTTACTATTTCTTAAGAATAAACATTGGTTGATTGAGGTGAGATTTTATTTTATTTTATTTAATTTTATTCTCCTAGATTTTTATCATTTTAAAACCAGTTAGAAATAATTTATAAATCATTTATGCTTTTAATTTAAACAAAATATCAAGTTTAAATGAGAAATATCCGATTAATATTTGTTTTTTACTTCTAATGAATGTTTCTATGTAATTTTTTATCTTATAACCGGTATTTAGAAAAGATTTTTTATAAGGGAACATTCATCTATTAATACTTACTTCATCCTAATTAATCCATAAATAGTTTTATTCTTTCTTAAGAATGTAATATCCCCACTTTTGATTTTCTGTGGTATTATTTTAGGGAAAGGGGTAGACAAATGAAAATAGGAATTGACAAGATTAGTTTTCATGTACCAAATTATTATTTAGATATGGCAGAATTAGCAAATGCTCGGGATACCGATCCAGATAAATTTCATATTGGACTTGGACAAGATAAGATGTCCGTGATACCAAAAACACAAGATATTGTTACCTTGGGAGCTTCTGCTGCCAAAAAAATTCTTTCAGATGAAGATAAACAGACGATTGATATGGTTATTGTTGGTACTGAATCTGGAATTGATTTTTCAAAATCAAGTGCCGTTATTATTCATCGATTATTAGGCATACAACCCTTTGCTCGTTCTTTTGAAATTAAACATGCTTGTTATGGAGGAACTGCCGCTATACAACAAGCTTACAACTATATAGCATGTCATCCTCAAAGAAAAGTGTTAGTGATTACTACTGATATTGCTAAATATGGACTTAAAACAGCAGGTGAGCCTACACAAGGTTGTGGTGCTGTTGCTATGTTGATTAGTGCTGACCCTTGTTTATTGACTTTTATGAATGACAGTGTTTTTTATTCAGAAGATATCTATGATTTTTGGCGACCTGTTGGTCATCATTATCCTTTGGTGGATGGTCAATTATCTAATGAAGTCTACATTAATTCTTTTGTAAAAGTGTGGAAGCAAAATCTTAAACAAAACCAATTGCAGCCTAGTGACTATATAGCCCTAACTTTCCATTTACCTTATACAAAAATGGGGAAAAAGGCTTTAAAAGCAATTTTCCCAGAAATCAGTGAAAACGATCAAGAACGTTTCCAACATTATTATGAGCAATCGACTATTTATAGTCGACAAACAGGAAATCTTTATACCGGTTCTCTTTATTTGGGCCTTATTTCCCTGCTGGACAATAGTCAAACATTACAGGCTGGTGATCGAATTGGTTTGTTCAGTTATGGTTCTGGAGCAGTTAGTGAATTCTTTTCAATGGAACTAGTAGAAGGTTACGAAAAATATTTAATGACGAATGAGCATCAAGCTTTATTGGATAATCGACAATCGTTATCCATTACAGATTATGAAAAAATATTTGAAGATGTTTTACCGCAAGATGAAAACGAATATCTATTCAATGATACTACCTTATTTGCCATTCAAAAAATGATGGGAAATATTCGATATTACAAAATAGATGACTAAAAATAAAAACCTAGAATGATCATGGTTGTATGATCGTTCTAGGTTTTTATTTGTTCATCTAAAGAAAAACCAAACTAATTTTTACCCAATAATTGATTCTTCCTATCTATAGTAAGTAGTTAATGGACAGTAATCAATGATTTGTAAAAGAAAAGAATCATTTTTGAGAGGAGGCTAAGAATGAATTAATCCTCTTTATCATTATAACCATATAGCGTTAGTTTACCTGACAAATATTCACCTAAATAAATTTCTTTGACATTTTTATAATTTTTCTCTTTTATTTGCTGGTTTAACCAATTTATATCTTTTCCCGCTGCTTCTAAGACATCTGGGTTTATTTGTCCATCTACAATTAAAGGATAATACACATTTTGCTCTCCAAATTTGGTTATCGTCAATTGACCATTTTGTTCTAAGATTGCACGCTTAATAGGTTCGACCTGAAAAATTTTATTGCTTCGTAGTTTAAACATTAAATCATTCGCAGAAATGCCATACTGTAGACATTCTTTTATATTAATCTTTCCATCTTTTATTAAGGTAACTGGCTTACCATCAATAAAATTTTTCAAAAAACGATTATGTTCTCTAATAAATTTTACAATTAGAACTAGTAATGTCCAAAGCAGTAGAACCAATACAAATTGTAGAATAGAAATAGAATCATTATAAATAACACCACCGATAATACCACCAAGAACAAAGTTCTCTACCTGATCAAGTGTTGAAGAAGGAGCTATATTGCTTCTTCCCGTGAGGTTAATTTGAATGACTAAACAAACAATCCCTAATCCTAATTTAATGAAGGTTAAATTATATGCTGGCATAAGTTCTCCTATCTTTGTATTGTAATATCTGGATTCAATAAATAAATTTTTTGCGTTACATAGGAATTGCTATCTGGACTTAGATTGATTTTATAATATTGCTTATTGATTTTCATAAGAACGCCATCAGTTAAATAGGTACTATTTACTAAAATATCTTGGCTATTCTTATGTTCGTTTTCTGCTACTTGTTTTATAACATTTATCATTTGAGCAGTTCCTGAATGTTGGTTTTGATTTTGAATATATTGAGAATACTGAATACCTAGGATAAATATAATCGTTAACAAAATAATCAAGCTTAAGTCTCGATATTTTGTTTGTAGTTTATTTTTTATATAAAAGATAAAGACAATAATTAAAATAATTAATAAACCAAAGATAAATGCATACTTTAAATAATCATTCCAACTAGATTGCGATTTTAAAAAATCAATACTATAAAAAGTCATTTGATAAAATGCCCTTTCTTTAAAATTTATTTGATATACCAATTGGTTTTATGAGCCATCTATCATAATTATGATAATTGAAATCGCTTATTTTTACAATCAATTGCAACTAATAAGTTTAAAATGACCAGTCTATTAAAACTAAGATATCTTCTTAACAATTAATCACTATTGATTTATTCAATGAGAAAGATTTAAACAGTCTAACATGAAATACTTTTGAATTTCACCGATATTATTGATCATCCTAAAACTAACAAAGTATAGGTTTTTATTTTTTATAAATATTTCATAGATTTATGTATCTATTACTTGATTATTTAGAAAAACGAATGGTCAATATTGATAGTGTTGCATAAATTTAATGCTTATCGAACGATAACTTTTAAATCAATTTACAGCATTATTAAGGCTTATTTTTATCTATGAAGTCTCTAAAAATTTTTCTGGGTGAGCAATTCTAATAAATGAGAAACTGAAATATGATTAATATTTAAAGTATCTTTTATTTATTATTTTTCAAAAAGTATAAGTTATACTTTTAATTTATTTAGCTTTTTTATTTATTGTTTCTCTGTTATACACCAATGAAATAAAAAGGATCATCAACCAAATCGGAATTTTCAGAAGATATTTTTAGATACCTAAAAATACGAGCCATTTCTTCAATCAGGAATTAATGAAGAAATGGCTCGTATACTGTATTGTTTGACAAAATTAATTATTTATTCATCTGTTTGCTTGGTTAATGACAGATTATCTATTTTTAAATAATGTCCGCCTGTTTTGCTTTTTACATACAAACCTATTTTTGCTTTACCACTGGTTATCTCAATATCTTTCCATTCTTTTGTTTGCCATCCATTTGTTTTTTCTTTTAGAGAGAATTCATAGGTTTTTCTTTTTCCATCTTGAATGATTACCTTAGCTATATCCAAATCACCAAGACTGTTTTTGTCTAAACAAAAATGGTATTTTCCTTTTGGTAATTGTATTTCTTGATATACACTTCCTCCATAAGCTTGATCTGCACCTAATTGCAACACAAATCGTGTTCGATTGGATCAGGGAGAGACATTGCTAACAAAATTTGCAGAGTTTTCTTCCAATTGATTTTCCCAACCAGTTAGTTTGTTTACAATAATGCGATCGGCGGCAAATTCAGGATTTAAAATATAATTGTTATTATCACCTACCTGCCATTCACCTGTCACTGTATTTAATTTCCAATTACTTAGGGAATGCAGCTGAATGTCTTTTTCGTTTGCAGATATAGGCATCCATTGATTATATCCTAATCCATTCCAAGCAAAATCTGCCCAACGATCACCACAATAAATTACCGTTTCTTGTTTTTTTCCTTTTACTTTTACAAAAAAACCTGTTTGCGTTACGTGACTGTAGTCCTTCTCTGTTCCTGGTAAAATATAACTAGTAGAATAATTTCCCAGTATGTTATTGGTTTGTGAACGAATAATATGAGTTTGTGAAGCATTCCAACCATGTAAATCTGAAGAGGCTGCATAATAATGATGATTCAAATGAAATAATGCATTTCCCTCTCGACCACTACTGACATAACCAATTTGTACACCAGGTTCAATTGAAAGAGAATCTTCTGCTGAAATCTTACTTACAAAAGTATGTTTTCGACCATTTTTACCCGAAAAGATCAGATAATTCTGTCCATCATCATCTGTAAATACAGTTTGGTCGCCTGTTCCCTGAACAGGTGCATTTTTAATTGTTGTCTGAGTCGGTAAAACTATACTTCCAACTGTCTTTGGCTGTGACGTCTTTATGATCCACTTCTTTGTCATTCGCCATCAAATGAACCGTAATTTTATCTGGTCGTGTGCCATCTTGGTCATTGTTATCTTCCCAGCTTTTTGCACCCGATACTTCAGTTTTTGCTGAAGGATGTTTGTTAACAACATTGTTCCCTTCATAACTGGTTTCGTAGCCCGGCACTTGGTCTTCTTTTACTGTGTACTTAATCGCTTTGCCGGCTTCATTTTTTGGTAAGTCAGTAAAGCTGTACTTCCAGCCATTTTCTCCGGTAACTTCTTTATGGTCCACTTCTTTGTCATTGGCCATCAGATGAACCGTAATCTTGGTTGGACGTGTGCCATCTTGGTCATTGTTATCTTCCCAAATTTTTGCACCCGATACCTCAGTTTTTGCTGAAGGATGTTTGTTAACAACGTTGTTTCCTTCATAACTGGTTTCGTAGCCCGGCACTTGGTCTTCTTTTACTGTGTACTTAATCGCTTTGCCGGCTTCATTTTCTGGTAAGTCGGTAAAACTGTACTTCCAATTGTCTTTAGCTGTGACTTCTTTTTTATTTACTTCCTTGCCATTCGCCATTAAATGAATGGTGATCTTATCTGGACGTGTACCATCATGGTTATTATCATCATCCCAGATTTTAATGCCAGAGACTGTAGTAGTTTTTATTGGGTGTGTATTAATAATCGTGTTGCCTTCCTTTGAAGAAGTATATCCACTTGGAACTGAAGCTTCCTCGATAGAATAAGTAAACTTATTTCCATGTAAACCTTCTGCTACCAAATTATCAAATGTATGTTCCCAATTTTCTGAGCTCTTTAAAGAATAAGATTGGAAAAATTTACCATTCTGTAGAAGATTAACCAACACTGAATCTGGACGTATGCCATCCTGATTATTATTATCTTTCCAAACTTTATTTACTTTAATATTTGTTGCTTTTACATAACTAGCTGAGTCAAACCTAAACTCTGAAGATTCCTAAATAACCCAGTAGATCCACTAACAGATGTTGCTAAAGATTCTGCACTATCAATCTTTGTTTGCCATTTTTGTACGCCAAATGTTACGGTTAGGATATGCGAGTTGCTATCATAGTCAAAGTCTATAGGAACAAAACCTTTCTCGTTCTCTCCTTTAGCTAGCAATGCATCGTATCCGCCATCAGTTTCTTCTCTTTTAATAGCTTTATTCAGCACTTGTTTTTTATCTAGAAGTTTTACATCTTTTGTTTCTGTAGTGACATAACCCTTAGCATTAGTATGAACAATAGCACCGAATGGGTTATTCTGTCCCCGAATAGGATCTGCATCCCAGCCTAATTTATGAACATCATCTGATGCATTAGGATCAGGAGTTTGCTTGCCATTATAAAAAGTGTCTAATTTAAAACCAACAGCATTAGGCAATCCACCAATTCCCAGATTGGCTCCCGAATAGCCTACAGAACCAATTGCATTGGGATGAATAGCAAAGCCAATACCATCAGCCCCTCCTTCAGAATCTAATTTATCTCCTAGGTAAATGGCACCCTTTAAATCGAATGATGTATGTGAATGAAACCGTTGTTTAAGTGTAACATTCCCAACTTGATGACTTTTATTTGGTGTTAGTGTAACAATGCCTGTTCCCTTATCATATGTAGAAACACCACCTAGTTGAAAATAATCCAAGAAATTTTCTCTATTAACTTTTTTTGGTATTTCAGCTGTTTCGACTGATTGTGTTGTCTCAGAAGTTCCATCTGTTTTAGTTATCTGTGCTGTTTCAGACGTTCCATCCATTTTAGCTGATTGTTCGGCTTCAGATATTCCATCTGTTTTGGTGGTTGTTTGTACCGTTTCAGCTGTTTCAGCATTCGTTTCATTAGCATCAGTCAATAACCCTACAGGAAAGCTAGATATTACCAAAGAAATAATAGTAACTAATTTTAAAATTTTTCGCATAGCTCTTCTCCCTTCTAAGAATAAAATTTTTGATGACCAATCATTGGAAAATAGCAAAAATGAGGTTCGGTTGATCTTCTAGCGTTTCTTGCCGAATTTAATTTTATTGAGAGGTAAAGATGTTTTAATAATTTTTAACTATAAACGTTTAAAAATTTAATTCCATAATGGTAACAACATTATTTGCGATAAATTAAAACCAATTACCTATCAATGACCAATAATTTATTACCAACTAACCTGATAAAGAGAATCACTCCTTTCCTTAATTTTACTAAATACAAGATCAGTTATTCATCTATTCAAAATCTATTCTGCTTTAAATTAATACAGATAAAATTTACTTTACTATATAAAAATTAAAAAGAATTGAATCAATACACGTTGTCTTTTAGCAAAGAATAGTATGATTATAAAGGTTTAGTTAGTTGTATTAGTTTGAATTAAAACTAACAAATCAAGTATTTTTGAAAACTAAAAAGGTTCCAATATAAAACAAAAAATCAATGCAATAAAACAATCCTATTAAAAAGCTCAAATTAAATATTAACTAATCTTTTATTTCAGTAAAGTTATTCTCATTCATTCTTCAAATCTGTCTAGTAGCTAGTAGCCTTTATCTATCTTTGAGAATTTCATATATTCATTTAAATAAATGTTCTCTGTATTTTAAAGTCAGAGTATTTTAAATAGAACCAATACAACAGTCCATATTCTAATATAAATAAACAGAAAAATATATATATTGCCAAATTTAAAATTATTATAAAAAGGAAATTAAAATCAACTACTTAGTTTATTTTACAATTTTTTAATATAACAGGGTAAAAATGATAATTAAATTAATTTAAATAAAAAGTAATGACAAGTTATAATAATATTTATTATTCTTATCTACCTATTTTTTTAAATTCATAAACAGAATTCTAACTACTTTTCAAATACAAATAAATAAATTAGAAATTTCATTGATTATTTTTAAAACTTAAATTAAAAATTTTACTTAGAAAAATATTGATAAAAATAAAATTAATATATTATCTTAAAATTAATTGCTATAAATGAATAGAAAGTAACAAAAATTTTTTATAAATTTCAAACAAGTTATTTATTTCACAAATTAATCATGATAAAATTTTTGTTGTCACTAACATAATTTGAATTAAATACTAGGTTTTATTATTTTAGCCTAATTTGTTCACGTTAACAATTTTAATATATTAATATAAATGTGAATTAAATCACTTTACTTCTTGGAGGAAAGTTCATGGAAACAAAACTAGAAAACAATATGAAATTATGGCAAAAAAACGGGAATAAAGGAAAGCTTTCTTGGCGTGAAAAAATTGCTTATGGGTTTGGTGATTTTGGAAATGGCTTTATGTTTGACTTGGGACAAGCCTACTTGACAAAATTTTTTACCGATGTGGCAATGATCTCTCCAGGAATGGTGGGCACCATTTTTGCGGTAACGAAAATTTTTGATGCCTTCACGGATCCTTTAGCAGGATCATTTATTGATGGGCGCAAAAACATTAGTCATCGAGGAAAATTTCGTCCGGTAATGATGCTATCAGCATGTGTATTAGCTATTTTAACTATAGTTACCTTTATGATGCCCAATATTTCAATACATGGAAAAATTATTTATGCGTTTGGTACCTATATGGCTTGGGGTGTTGTTTATAGTCTAACGAATGTCCCTTATGGATCGCTTGCTTCAGTTATGACAAGGGATGTTGAAGATCGTGCCGAACTTGCAACTACACGACAAGCTGGTTCCTTAGGTGCTCAATTAATCACTGGTGTAGCTTTTATTCCAATTGTTATGTTATTTTCTTATCACAGTGGAAAAGCTACCGCTCATGGCTACACAATAGCTGCTGCAATAATGGCTTTTATCGGAGTAATCGGCTTTGCTATTTGTTATTTAGGAACAAAAGAATACGTTAAAGTGAACCGTGAAGCAAATATCAAACGTGCTGGTTTTAAAGATTATGCGAAAGTTGTTTTTACCAATAAACCATTAGGTGCAATGATTTTATTAACTTTATTTACAATTTCAGCAATGAATACCAATAACACCATGATGATTTATTTTTGTCAATATAACTTAGGAAACATTTCTTTACAACCCATTGTAAACGGTGTCATGATGGGAGCATCAGTAGTAGCCATTTTGTTGATTCCCACATTGGTAAAACACTTTGGTAAAAAACAAACTGCAATTGTTTCTTTCATTATTGGTGCAATTGCTAATGGTTTAAATTTCGTTCTACCAACAAATACTACGATCTTTATCATTCTTGTTACTATTGGTTATGTCGCTTTAGCCATTCCAAATGGAATTACTTGGGCATTTATTTCAGATGTCATTGATTATGGTGAATGGCACACGGGAATTAGAAAAGAAGGAATTACCTATGCCGCTTTTAATTTTTCTCGTAAATTGGCTCAATCGCTAGCTGCAATTGTTTCTGCTGGAATTTTAGAATCACTGGTTATGTCGCAAATGCCCATCAATCTTCAAGTACCTTATTAGGAATCAAGAGTGCTATGACTTTATATCCTGCTTTTGCACTAATCATGGCTGCAATTATTATATTTTTTTTGTATGATTTATCTGATGAAAAATATCGTAAAATCGCTGATGATCTTTCAAATGGTCAATGGGAACAAGGAAAAATTATAGATTAAAATTTAACAATAAATGAATAAGGTTAGATATCCTAGGATATCTAACCTTATTCATTTATGACATTTATAATTTAATTATTTCATCAGAATGAACGTTTAGATTGTTTTTTTAATGAGAAACTAATTTTGTTTTTTTATCTTGTAAGACGATTGAATACTAACAGACTATTCATCTTAGCTTAGCTTACTTTATGCCAAATTATTTCGATACAATAAAAAATACAGATAAATATCAATTGTTTCTTATCTTTTCATCCATTTTATTTTATAGCATCTAAAGTAATTTGAGGAATTGATTTGTTACTTGTCATTGCCGATTTTACCAAATAAAAATTTCTCGGCAATTTCAATTCTTCTAAACGATTCGTAATATCCAAAGAAATGGTATTTTCTGCACCTACTTTGATTTTCTCAACAAACTCTGGATCAACGATAACAGCAGAAGCCAAGGCAGCTATATCAGCATACTTAACAGCTTCCAATGCTTTATCTGCAGAAGTAATATCTCCTACAACAATTAATCTTGTTGCATTATTCAAGTTTTCTTTTACAACTCTAGCAATAACTTCTCCAGTTCGATTCCCCAATACTGCTTTAGAACGATATCCAGATGGTCCAAAAAGAGAAAGATGTACATAGTCCAATTCTCTTTCATTTAGCTGTTTAATTAGATAAAGAGTATCATCTAGTGTATAACCAACCGTTTCCTCATGAATTTCTTCTGGACTAAGTCGATAGCCTAAAACGAATGGTCGTTCTGCATTCTCACGAATCACATGTTGAATTTCATCAACAATAGCTAAGGCAAAACGTGCTCTATTTTCTAAACTTCCTCCCCATTTGTCTGATCGTTTATTTGAAGTTTTAGAGAAAAATTGTTGGATTAAATAATGATTAGCCCCATGAATCTCAATACCATCAAATCCAGCATGAATAGCTCTTAAGGCAGCTTCTCCAAAGCCTCTAACTAATTGTTCAACTTCTGCCTCGCTTAATTCAGTTGTTGGATAATCTAAAAAAGAAAAAGGAATAGTACTTGGTGCATAGACATTTTTATTTTCTTGATAACTATATTTTGCAGCATACCCTGGATGAAATAACTGAGTTATTGCTTTGGCGCCATTTTTTTCATCGTTGCTACAAGTTTCTTCATTCCCTCTAGATAACTCTCATCAGCATTTGTCAAACCATAACCAAAAGCATTCGCATCTTTTGCAATACTGGTAGCTCCACTTATTAGCAGATCAGAAACATTAGCACGTCTTTCAAAATAACTTAAATCTTCCTCTCCGACATAGCCTTCATAGGTTGATCCCTCTACTACCATCGGAGACATTACAAATCGAGAATTAATTTTAATACCAGATTTAAATTGAACTGGCTCAAATAATTTTTCAAACTCTTTTTTCATTTACAACATCCTCTCTTATTTAACTTTAACATAGAAAAAATGAATAACAAGAAAAATAAAAAATGCCTATCTCTATTGTAACAAAAATATAAAATAATGATTTATTTAAACGAATGACCAACAGATAGCGATGATATTTCTTATTCACTAAAAATTTAATAATAGTTATAGGATAAGAAAAAATTTTCATCAAACAAACTATCTCATATAATCATAACTGCTTATTTCGATAAAAACACAAAGTAATTATTCTTCTAGCCGGAATTGTTCATTAACATATCGAGCATAAACAGCGTGGTTTTCAACAAGTTCTTGATGTGTACCCTGTCCTGTTATTCTTCCTTTTTCAATGAAATAGATCCTATCACTATCAACAATGGTTGCTAGTCGATGGGCAATGACAAGCGTTGTTCTGCCTTCCATTAACTTGTTTAATGCTTTTTGAATCATCATTTCAGATTCACTATCTAAACTTGCAGTTGCCTCATCTAACATCAGTACCTTAGGATCACGTAGAAAAGCTCTTGCAATAGCAATTCTTTGTTTTTGGCCACCGGAAATTTTAATTCCGCGTTCACCTACCTCTGTTAATAATCCATTAGGCATAGCCTCAACAAATTTTCGAGCATAAGCTAATTCTAAAACATGCCATAATTCTTCATCAGTATATTGCTCTTCTAAACCATAAATTAAGTTTTCACGAATGGTTCCTGCCATGATAGCACTGTCTTGTGAGACAAATCCAATCTGACTTCGATAATTTTTTAAATTTAATTGTTCAATTGCTTCTCCACCTACTTGAATAGTTCCACTCTGAGGTTCATAAAAACGTTCCAATAAACTAAAAATCGTTGATTTACCACCACCGGAAGGTCCAGCAAAGGCAATAATCTGATTTGGCTTTGCTTCAAAGGAAACATTTTCCAGAATTTTTTTCTCTGTATCATAGGAAAAATCAACATTTGTAAATTCAATGGTTTTTCCTGTTAAATCAAGCAATTTTCCATCATTTAAATTCTCAGTTTCTTCATATAATAATGTTTGAATGTGTTTTGTAGCTCCAGCTGCTTTTGCCAACTCAGAAAACAACATTGCAATATTAGGTAATGCACCAATCAAATTAAATAAATACATTAAAAAACTCATCAATATACCTATTTTCATAGTACCAGTTGCAACTCTGTGCATGCCCAAGGCAAGTAAGCCAAAGACCATACTCATAAAAAGCATCATCATAAAGGGTTGCATCACTGCATTAAAGCTAGCTTCCTTTTTCCCTACTTTAAACAATTTTTTAATTTGAAATTGCACTTCTTTACGTGCTTGCTTTTCTGCATTTGACGTTTTTACAAGACGAATTTCATTTAAGGTTTCATTGGTAATCCCATTAAATTGTGCCAAGGTATCTTGTCTTATGCGACCGATCTTCATACCAAATATCATCATTGGAAACATTACCGCTAGAAAGACTGGCACAGCTATCAACATAGCTAGACATATCTGCCAATCCATTCGAATCATCATATAAACTGAACCAATAACTAAAATAAGACTTGAAAAGGTCTGAGGAATGGTTGTAGCTAATAATTGTTTGATCTGAGAAGAATCATTTACCAAGCGACTAGACATTTCTCCCGCTTTCATTTTATCAAAATAAGCGACCTTTAAAATGGTCAGTTTATCCCATAGTTTTGTTCTTAAACTTTGAATAACATCTTCACCAAATATACCTAGAACCGTGCCACCAATCGCTGACATAATTGCTGATATAACAAATAAAATAACAACCTTTATCAATAATGAGTAATCAATTCCCTTTGAAAAATTATTTACTAATGATGAAGTAAGTTTTGGTACATAAATTTGGACACTTGCAGATATAATTAAAAGGACAGTCCCTAAAATTAATAAAGGATATTTAGGTTTAGTTATTTTTATTAAATAGATAAATTGCTGTAAAGAGAATTTTGGTTTTTCTTTTTTCGTCTTTGTATTTATTCCTTTTTCTATTACCATTAGGTACAGTCACCACCAAAAATTATTAAATTTGTGAATCCGTTCTTAAAAAGAACTTGGAAAAGTTCAATGTTTTTTAAAACCTCGAAATTTTTCCAATCTATCCTGCCTCATCATTTGTTCCCTTGCTCTATAAAAATAAGTAGACAATTCACTAAATTGTTGCCATCTTCTTTCATTGGAAAATATTTTCATTAGTTGAATATCCAATTCATCAGTATGTAAATTATCATAGATTCTTGTTAAATAATTATCTAATTGCTCTAAATCAGCTTCTGAAAATTCTTTAAATATCATTTCTAAAATAGTAGATGAAAAATTACTATTTTTGATTAACTCCTCACCTGTTTGTGTTATCTTAATAAATGTCACACGTGCATCTTCTTCGGATTTAACTTTTTTTACAGCATCTATACTTTCCAACTTTTTAAGAATTTGTGTAACACTTGATGGCTTAATATCTAAGTACTCAGAAATTCTACCAGCAGTTACTATTTTTTCTCTGGCTATTAATTTTAATGCTTCAAACGAGTTATCTGTTTTCTCATAAAGTTGATAGAAAAAAATTAAAATTGGTTGCTGAGTAATTTTAATTAATTTATTTAAAATTGTGTTTTGTAACATATTTCACCTCAATTTATTTCCTTTACCTATTTACAAATTAAAGCATACAATTATTTAGTTTATCTTTCAATAACAAAACTAATTAAATAACAATAATATTTATCTTTTAAATAATTTTTCTTAAGAATAAATTTTTATTTTATGCATAACTAATAGAAAAAATAATCAAAAAATAAAAGATTTCTAAATTTGCTGATGAAAAAAACAATCTATATAGATAACTTAATGATTAAATAGTAGGATTTAGGTATGTGGATCTTATTTATGATAAAACTTTTTATCATATTCCTTACTCATAATTAAGATTCATCTTCATTGCCAGACAATAAGAATATATCTTTATTAATTCTGTTTTCTCTATCCTATTTGAGTGATCGATACGATATTCAATTTTTTAATTATTTATCTAAACTTATTTGCCTAAATAGCCCTTGAATTTAAGTATTAATTTACAGTAAGCTTAAATCCAATGGCTATTTTTTATTTTTAATTATTTTATTTTTCTTAATAATATTCATTAAGCTATCGATTCAACAATTTTCCTTTTTACCTTAATTATCATTTATTTCTTTACTAGATTGTTAGTTATTCCCTTTATTTTTAATTAATTTTTACTGAATATTTTTTGCGTTTTGTTGAATCGTTTTCTGATAGAAATAAAAGCTATCTTTTTTATAACGCTTCAAGTCTTTTGCTGAGTGATTATCACGATCGACATAAATAAGTCCATAACGTTTATCCATCCCATCTCCTACACTTAATAAATCAATAAAGGACCATGGATTAAAAGAAAGAACATTTACACCATCACGAATGGCTTCTCTTAGTTGTGCAATATGATCTCTTAAAAAATTTACCCGAGTGGTATCATGTACCTGACCTTTTTCCAAATTCTCTCTTTCTGACCAACCACATTCTGTTATCATTAATGGTAAATTTGGAAAGCGATCATGTACTCGCTGTAAAGCATATCTTAATCCAACCGGGTCATAAGAAAATCCCCAATCTGTGTGCTGTAAATCCGGATCTTCATAACGCTCAATATGATCAATAACGCCCTTTAACATTTTTGATGATGCTTGTTCATTTTCTCTAAAAATACTTGTACAATACCAATTCAATCCTAAAAAGTCGGCACGTCCAGTTGCAAATACAGCTTCATCTTCTGGCAAATAGGGAAGTTTTAGTCCCTCTTCTTGTAATTTTCTTAAATAATAAGAAGGAAATTCTCCTCGAACCGCTACATCCATCGTTAAGAAACTAACTACATCTTCTAACGATTTGCCTAGCAAGGCATCTGTTGATTTATGCCGATAAGGTAAATTTGTCATATAAGAGACAGCCGGTCCAATCATTGCTTTTGGCAACATAGCATGACATAAATTGAAGACTTTAGCTTGTGCTAAAAACATATAATAATTTGCATTTTCTGCCAATTGTCTTAATTCTTTCATATTATCACTATGTAAGCCAATCATACTGGGAACATTTACCAAAAGTGAATGTTCATTAATCGTTAACCAATAGTTTACCTGACTTCCAAATTCTTCAAATAATAGTTTAGCATAACAAACATAATCATCGACACATCTTCGATCTGCAAAACTACCATATTGTTCAACTAATTGTTGAGGTAAATCAAAATGAAAAATCGTCACAATTGGTTCAATTTGATTTTCTACTAACAAATTAATAAGTTTATGATAAAAAGCCAATCCTTTTTCATTAGGTTTTAAATCATTGCCGTTTGGATAAATTCGTGTCCAGCTAATAGAAAAACGATAAGATTTTAAACCCAATTCTTTCATCAACCGAATATCTTCCTCGAGATGATGATAATGATCAACAGTCACAGAAGTATCTAAAAATTTACTTTTCTTTGCTCGTAAATCAGCAACTGAAATTCCTTTACCATCTTCAAAAGCTGCTCCTTCTACTTGAAAAGCAGAAGTACTGGCTCCCCATAAAAAATTTTCTGGAAAATCTGTTGGTACTTTTGAAATTATACTCATTTTATCCTTGCTCCTTTTCTGCTTCTACGGCTTGTTTATCTAGTATTTTAAAGAATGGATAATACAAGATACCTAGTAATAAGAAATTAACGAACCAAACAATTGGCCCTTGCCAACCAATGGTAAATACACTGCCAATGACTTTAGGCAATGTCCAAGGCATACCAAGACCAATCATTGGATTATAATTTGTAATAAAGCCAATTTTAACGGCTAAAAATGCCACACTACCAGATACAAAACTGGAAAGAATAAAAGGTAGAAACATAATTGGATTTAAAACAACAGGTAATCCAAAAATGACTGGTTCATTTATATTAAAAATATTCGGAATTAAAGAAATTTTAAAAAATTCTCGATAACGTTTCGATTTACCAACAAACAAACCAAAAATCAAAAGACTTAATGTCCCACCCGCTGCATCATTATTAACAAAACTATAAACAACTAGTCTTTCTAAATGCGGAATTTGTTTCCCTGCTTGAAAGGCTGGTCCACTACTCACCATCATTGAAATGATGACAGGCATAATTGCTGCTTGTATGGCAGCAGGATGAATACCAAATAAAAATAGCACATTTGATAAAATAAAGATAAATAAGATAGCTGGTACAGAACCGCCGATATGTACTAAAGGTTGTGCAATTAATTGATTGATACATTCAAAAAGTGTGCCATAACTGCTAAAATCAAAAATTAGTCGAACAAGTAAAACAAAACTAAAAATAATAATTCCAATAATCAATGGTTCTAAAGATTGACTAACCATAGTTGGCACCGAATCAGGTAATTTAATTGTCAGCTTTTTTACATGACTGAGCTTGACATAAAAAACAGCAATAATAATTGCAAGAATAATAGCTACAATAATCCCTTCGCTTCCTAAGGAATTCATAGCAAAAGCATTTATTGCTTGTTTTCCTTTTCCAACCGATTGAGGCGCTAACATAAAAAAGCTACCTAAACTTAGAAAACCCGAAACAATTCCATTTGCATTACTTCGTTTACCATAAGAATAGGCAATTGCAAAAACAATAAAAACTGCTAAAATGTTAGTCGAACCATTTACAATAGCATTCATTGAATGAGTTATTCCGGTAGATTGAAACCAGTCACTGATTCCTTTAACAGGAAAATTGGCTAATATAGAAAATACAGAGGCTCCAATTGTCACAGGTAATGTCAGTATCATTCCTTCTGAAATACTTTGCATGATTTTGTTTTGGCCCAATTTATTGGAAAAAGGGACCAATGTTTTTTCTAATAAGTGTTGAAAGCGATCCATCAGCTTCATTTTTTAACATCCTTCCTTTTTTCGTGCTTTTTATTTTATCACGTTTCATCCAGATGGCGTTTTCATTGTAATGGGTTCATTTTTTTTAGAAATAAAATTTTTAATTGTCTTGAAATTCTAGACAATTCTAAGGAGTACTACAATGAAATCTACTTTGATATTATTAGATTATTTAAATGAACATGCCCAAACAGATACCTTTTCAAAAATTATTATTTACATTTTTACCTATAGATCCTTACTGCCAAGAATGACAATCACCGAACTGGCAGAAAAAACCTATGTTACTCCTTCCACCATTACACGGTTTTGCAAATTTTTTAATTTTGCTACATTTTTAGAACTCAAGGAAGCAATTGCTGTTGAAAATCAAACGGATCCAACACGACTATTTCGGCTCAATAAAGAAGAATTAAATGGTATTTCAGACCAACCATCTTTATCTTTTCAATCCTATGGAAATGAAATTATCCAATCCATTCAAAATACCTTAGAAACAGTATCTATTCAAATGATTGATGAATTGATTAAACTAATCACAGAACATAATCAAATCATTATTTTTGGTTATAGTTCATCTATTCAAATGGCAAGAAATTTACAAGAAGGTCTATTATTATCAGATAAATTGGTTTTTATCGGAAACACTGAATCAAGACAAAAAGAACTCGCACGTTCACTAACTGAGGATTCATTAGCATTGATTATTTCTTCCTATGGCAATTTTTTTGCCAATCATTCATTTATTTTTGATCAAATTTTAGCTTCAAACTGTCAAACTGCTTTATTGACTCAACAGCAGGATTTGTTCATTCGTGCATCGATTCATGCAATTTTTTGTATTAATTCTATAAGCTATCAAAAAATCGGTAGTTACTCCATGAACTTTTTTATTGATTTTTTGTGTCGAAAGTACTTTGATACAACAAAAACACCTTACATAAAATAACCTGTTAAATCTAAAAAAAAAACGGATTTGATCTTAACAAGCAAATCCGTTTTCTTTTATCTATTTGAATCGTAAATTTTTTAACTTATTGATTCTCATTTTTTAATCAGCTAAACATAAATTTTGCTATTTTAATTTTATTATTTTTATCTGACCACTATTACTGATTGTTTTCAAAGAGTTCGTTGTTGATTTATTAACAAGAGAGTCTCCTTTGTAATTACTATTGTTATATAAAATACTGGTATTTTCATCTCTAGTGAATTTCAAATTTAAGTCTTGATTGATATGAATTAAATCTAAGTAGGTTTCATCACCATTAATTTTATTATTGCCCAACAATTTACTATTATGCATCTTATAATTTGTCGTATTACCATTTGCTTCTAAGTTTAGATTTGTTAACTCAGAATACTCGCTATTAAATTTAAGTTCATCTTCTAAATCAATGCCTAAATTGATCATTTTTGAATGATTTGTATCAATATTTGTGCTATCTGAGTTAAATTTTATATTATGAAATTCACTATTCGCTAACTTATAATTTCCTTCTTGATCATTTGTATGAAATTTGTCTAGAATCTTTGTTTGATTAAAAGTTAGCTGTGAATTAGAGGTATTCAAATAAGCTTTCTTCAAATTCAAATGATCAAAACGAACACGACAATTCTCTATGGAAAGATTTAATTTATCTATTGTTGTTAGATTAGGGATTGTAATGGTTAGTGTAGATTTTTTAATAACTGGAAAATAGAACATTTGGAAATTATATCTAGCTTTTTGCTTAATTTCTAATTGTTGATCACTTACTTTAACTGTTGCTTTCTGATTGGTTTCAAAATTAACAGAGTATTGAGAACCTTGTTTAATCAAAATATCTGTTTGATCTACAAAAATAGTAAGTGCTTTAAATGGTTGTTTTGTTTGATAAGTATGCATTTGTTTGCTGTCTTCATGTCTTAATACATGGACAGATCCAAGTATGGTATCACCAACTACTGGCTGAAATCCATGATTAAAATAACCAAATAATCCGAAAATAATTCCCATAAACAAAACAATAAATAGCGTAAAATAGTATTTTTTCATTTCATTTGGCCTCCATATTGTTGATAATCATGCTTGGTGAAAACCTTCCTACCAATCCAACGTGCTACTTTAGCTGCTAATGAAACAGTGGATTGTAATAATTTCAAGAAAAGTGGAATGACAAGCAATTCACATGCAATTATTGCTAAGCTACAACCGGTGTAAAAATAGGCTGTTGCCCATTCTTGTTTCCATATAATTGGAAACGTTTTATAAATTATGAATAATGCTATTGAAAGAAAGGCGCCTAAAAGAATAACGATTGAAGCAATAATACAGAAAAAAAATAAAAGAATACTAAATAAAAGGATCACTAATGGTAGTCCAACAGGAATTGCTAACAGTCCTAGAAAAATCCACCAAATATTTTGTAAATTACGTTTTGTATTTTGATGTTGAAGCTCTTTTTCGCTAAATTGCTGATCATCTATTTTGGTTTCTACCAAAGAATAATCAGCTAATATCCTACGTGCCAATTGTCTAGGTGTTCCTAATGCTGCCTCGATTTCTTTTCTGCTATCCGTATCGGCATCTAATAAAAATTCATAATAAAATTCTAAAATATCTTGAGATTCCTCATCTTCTAAGGCTGATAGGTAATTTTTTAATTCATTAATGTATTCATTGATTGTTTGTTTCATCGATTTTCCTCCAATGCTTGATTAACTTGATGACTAAATGCTGTCCATTCATCTATGATTTTAACTAAGTGTTCAGCTCCTCCTTCAGTTAATTGATAATAACGACGGTTTCGTCCCTGGTAAGGTTGATCATAGGTTTTTAAATAATTATTTTTCTTAAGACGGCGTAACACTGGATAGATGGTGGACTCAGAAATTGGAAATCTTGCTTGAACTTTTTGTGTTAAAACATATCCATATAAATCTTCATTTTTTAAAACAGATAGCACAATACCTTCTAATAGTTCAGAAGAAATTTGAATCGCCATACACTTTCCTCCTTTTTTATTCATTTGCTATTACTAGTAAATATAAGCTAAAAAATTGATTGAAGAATCCTTCATTATACTTAATTTTTTAAAGTTTAGATTGATCTAAAGAATTAACAATTAAGATTGCATTCATAGGCTTAACCTTTCTAATTAGAAAACTTAAAAACAAAAAAGATTACATTCATTTGATGAATTTTTAATTTAAAAATTTATATTTAAAGCAAAATTAATTTACATACAATATTATACATAATATAATATTGTATGTAAATTAATTTTGCTTTTAACATGTTTAAATTTCACTCATTATATCTTATTTTTTTATCAGTTCATCAACGACTGAATTGTATATTAAATAGCTGTATAGTTTAAGGTAAGATTAAAAACGGCATTATTTTTAGCCGTCTATATTTTCTCTAATAAATAGAAAATATAGACGGCTAATCATTCATCTCAATCACTTTAAAAAAACTGTTCGAAGAAGTGTTACCATTTACTGAATGGTTAAATCAAATTAAACACCTGACATTGTTGGTGCAGTTGTTTCTGGTGCATGGATAATATTTAAGATAGCACCTTTTTCAGGTTTAACAGAACCAGATAATTGGATCGTTGGTGTTTTTGTTGTATCGGTAGATCGATTAATTATTGTTTTAGAATTATTCTTCAGTAAAATATTTCCTGCATTTCCCAGTCTAAATAGTTCTCTAATTGTATTTACTTCAAAGGTTGCATTTTTTCCAACCGTCATATCCAGAGGACGTTTAGCACTGTTATCAATATAAAATAGCGTATTATTCTTGATATCCATAGAAACCTTGGCGTTATCATTAATGATAAAGTATGGTTGCACATCAGAACTGGTTCCCATCCAAAAAGCACTGTCTGTTTGGCCATTATGAGTAACCTTAAAATTATCATTAATGGTTACTCCCATTACCTCAGCAACCTCTTGCGCAACGTTAGATCCATCCAGAACTTTCTCTATATTAATCGTTGTATTGCCATAAAAGTTTGCAAATCCTTTAACGTTATGAACTAACTGCGGTCCATTGTAATTAACATTGGTATAATTTAACACTACACCCTTTAGAGAATTATCAACATTGACAGGTCCATAATAATTTTTTCCCATAATCGAAAGATTTACTACATTAACTTCTGTTGTGCTAGAATTTGAATCAACATAAATGGTGCCATGTACGCCTAATGATTGTTCTGTCAGCTGATGATTTTGTCCATCAATTGTTACATGTTGTTTGCTTGGATGAATCTTTATGCCACTATCTAGGGAGATATCTTCAGTTAATCTAATAGTAGTAATACCATTATCTTCTGCCAAGGCAGCTTTTAATTCTGAAAAATTACTAACATAAGCTTGATTAGAAATAATTTCTGATGTATGTGTATGTTGTTCTTGAGCTGATGTGGACAAAGTTGAAAGCGTACCTGCCGATAAGAACATAATTCCCAAACTAGCAAAAACAATTGACTTTTTCATAAAATTCCTCCTAAATTATAAGTTTAATTTATTCTAGACAGCGATTTCAAAAAGATAAACTTTACAAATAAAATAAATGGTAACACTTCTTCGAGCAATCTTTTTAGAGTAACGAACTTTTCTACTGGTATCCTTTTTTATAAAAAATAAACAAAGGATATCTATTATAGTAACAAAAAAAACAATTAATTAAAACTATTTATTTTAAATTAATTAAAATAATTATACAAATAAATAAAAAACAAGATAAATAAAAACAATTATCAACTATTAAGTAAAATATATTAATAAAAATATATTTTTTTCATTTATTATAGTAAATATGTTGTTGAGAAACTTAAACAAGCTATCTATTAACGCATTTATAACTAATTAACTTATGATTTTCATACCTATAAAACTGATATCTTAAATTTTGAATCTACAATATGAATTTAAGCAAGCATTTCTTTTAAATAAAAAGAAATGCTTGCTTAAACTTTAATTATTTTTTTTAGGTTTTAAACCAATTAACTAACTATCTATTTTCCTATTAGTCAACGCTATTTTGTTTACGATAATCGGTTGGTGATACTCCAAGGTATTTGCGAAAAATTTTATAAAAATATGAAGGATTTTCATAGCCAACTTTTAATGAGATTTGTTCAATCGGTGCATTTGTATAAGTTAAGTATTCTGCAGCTACATTTACTCTTTGTAAATGAACGAGTTTGATAAAAGTTAATCCAGTTTGTTTTTTTAAATAAGCAGACAAATAATTAGGATTAAAATTAAAATAATCTGCCATTTCTTCCAGTGTAATATGACTATAATGCTTTTCAATATATAAAAGTAGTGTCAATAAATTGGTTGGTGGTTGATCATTCATTTTGACAGCTACTTTTTCATTTGAAGCTACTCGAATTAATCTAGAAAATAAAGTTAAAATTTCAAAATGAATAATTTGATTAGTTTGAATGTCTGGACAATAATATTCATAAATAATATCATATAAAATATCCATAATTTTATTGTCATGATGCGTATTAATTCGTGTATAACGGACTTCACCAAAATTATCACTAAAAAGAAGTGAAAATAACATAGTAGAAATACTTTGTGAACTTCCCTTTCTATACATAAAATCAAAATCATTTAATGAAAAAGCAGTTCCTTTTAATGTTAGATTAACCACTACAGCTTGCCTATCGATCGGTTCAACGCGGTGAACAGTATACTTACCAATCATAATTACTTCATCCTGGGCAACATGTATTTTTTCATTTTCAGTCACTACGGTACGTTCGCCCACTAGCGGAATCGTTAACTCAACATAATTATGCATATGGTAAGGAATAAAGGATTCTACCGGTTGAACAGAAACAGCAACTGAATGGGTGTTAATTTCCAATGAATCATTTAAAGTATGATAAAATTCATATACAGGTTCTTTTCCTACGTATGAAATAATTTTTGGACGCATTTCTGGTGCCAACTTTTTCCATTCACGTGGATAATTATGTTTTTTCAATAATTCTAAAACCATTGTCTTCATCTATTTCCCCCACTTCTTATGCTACCATAATTTAGTTATCTTTCCCGCCTAAGAAGCTTAGTATACCATACAAATATTAATATAAATGATTATTTAATACTAATTATTTATATTTATCTGTAATAAAACCAAATTTATACAGATAAAACTGTGAAATGAACATGATTTTTATTGTTTTTAACAATAGTTTTCGCTTCCATTCTCATTATAATAAATAATAAGTGCAAATTTTAAACTCATTGGAGGTTCATTAAATGGTAGATTTAACAAAAAAACCTTATTGCTTAAATAAACAACAAATTAATTATATTGAAGAAAAAATTGCTAAAATGTCAATTGATGAAAAGGTTGGTCAATTATTTTTTGTCATTGGTCAAGATGAAAATATGACGGATATTGCTGAATTCATAGAAAAATACCAACCTGGTGGTATGATGTATCGTCCAGACGTGGCTGAAAAAATCAAGCGTGAAATAGCAACAGCTCAAACAGCTAGTCAGGTTCCTCTTTTCTTTGCAGCAAATCTAGAATCTGGTGGTAATGGCATTATATCTGAAGGCACTTGGTTTGGTATGCCTCTTCAAATGGCTGCAACTGATGATCCAAAAAGTGCTTACGAATTAGGTAATGTTTCTGGTTTTGAAGCCAGTCAAGTCGGTTGTAATATGTCTTTTGCCCCAATTGTTGATATTGATAAAAATTTTAGAAATCCTATTACAAACACACGAACATTTGGTAGTGATAAAACACGAGTAATGAAAATGGCAGAAGCTCAAATCAAAGGGTTAGAAAAAAATCAAGTTATCCCAGTTATCAAACACTTTCCTGGAGATGGTGTGGATGAGAGAGATCAGCATTTAGTAAGTTCTGTAAATTCATTAACTAAAGATGACTGGATGAATACTTATGGACAAATCTATCGTCAACTTATTGAAACAGGTATTTCTAGTATTATGATTGGCCATATCACGCAACCTGCCTGGGAACGTTATTTACAACCTGATATTTCCGATAAAGATTTACGACCAGCTTCCAGTTCTTCTCTTTTAATTAATGGATTGTTGCGAGATGTTCTGCAATTCAACGGACTAGCGATTACAGACGCAACCCCAATGATTGGTTACAATGCAGCAACAGATCGTGAAAACTTACTGCCAGAAACAATCAATGCAGGAATTGATATGATTCTTTTTAATAAAAACATTGATGAAGATTATCACTATATCAGACAAGCCGTTGAAAATGGTAAATTGCCAATAGAGCGTGTCAATGAAGCAATTATGCGAATTCTTGGTACAAAATTAGCGCAAGGCATCATGGATACAAACGAAAGTTTACTGCTTACACCACCGGAAACATTAGCATTAGATACCAAAGCACATGAAAAATTGGCGGAAGAAGTCGAAAAAAAAGCTGTGACATTGGTGAAAGATCGTGATCACTTGCTTCCACTAACTCCTGAAAGATACCCACGTATCCGACTAGTTATTTTAGGAGACTCTGATGAGGGTGGATTTAAAGAAGGCGGAAAAGTCACAGATCTGTTTAAAATGCAGTTAGAAAAAGTTGGCTTTATTGTTTCTCTTTATAATTCTCAACAGTTAGACTTCCATGAAATTTTTGAAGAAGGCGTTCAAGATATGAAGGAAAAATTCGACTTAGCGCTTTATATTGCAAATATTGAAACAGCCAGCAATCAAACAACTACAAGACTGGATTGGATTCCTCTAATGGCAGCTAATTCACCATGGTTTATGCAGGCGATTCCTACCGTGTTTATCTCAACAGCAAATCCTTATCATTTATTTGACATTCCAAGTGTTTCAACATTTATTAATGCCTATACAGGAAACAAAGCGAGTGTTGAAGCTGTTATGCGAAAAATTACTGGACAGGAAGCCTTTGAAGGAATCAATCCAGTAGATCCCTTCTGTGGTGATTTCACAGCAAAATTATAATAGGAAGTGAAAAACATGGAAATTTCTCAAATTTTAATCAATCATATGATTGAACCAATCGGTTTTCAACTTAATGATCTAAGAATTGATTTTAAGATTCAAGCTGATACCTTTATGCCAGTTAAAAAACAATTAACAATCTGGACAACTGACAAAACACTACCAGTTTACCAGACTGAAGAACTTCCCTATCAGGAAAACTATTTTAACGTAGCACTTAATTTAACATCTAGAACTCGTTATCAAATTGAAATAAGTTTACTGGATGAAGATCAAATTATAACAACTGCTCAAACGTTTTTTGAAACGGGTAAAATGCATGAAACATTTACTGCTAAATGGATTGCAAATGAAGATAAAAATATCCAAAATACGTTATTTAAAAAAGAAATTTCATTAAATAAACCGGTTGAAACTGCTCGCCTTTATATGACTGGTCTAGGATTATATGAAACCTATATTGATGGCCAAAAAGTCGGTGATGAATATTTAACACCTGGTATTACGGCTTATGATCAGTGGGTCCAAGTTCAAACGTATGATATCACAACTGCCTTTACCCAAATTGATCGCACTCATGAACTGTTAATTTCAACTGCTGATGGTTGGTATAAAGGAAATTATGGCTTTGAAGGCGGTCAGGAAAATATTTATGGTGATTGGCAAAAAGCCATTGCCGAATACCATATTACTTATAAAGATGGTACAACTGAACGAATTATTACAGATGCTTCTTGGCAAACAACAAGTGGCAAAATAACGAAATCAGCGATTTATTATGGTGAAGATTTAGATGATCAGATTACTCTAGAACACTGGCAGCCTGTTGTTGTTTTAGAAGAAGAAACCAATATATTACAAGATCGTCTAAGTTTACCCATTAAGGTAAAAGAATACCTACCTGTCCAATTGATCATTGAAACACCTGCACAAGAACAAGTACTTGATTTTGGACAAAATCAAGCTGGATGGTTAGCATTTTATAACCGTGAACCTAAGGGAACCAAGCTTGTTTTTCAGGTAGGTGAAATTCTACAAGAAGGTAATTTTTATCGAGACAATTTAAGAGATGCTCGCGCTGCTTTTGTTTATATTTCTGATGGCGAAGAAAAATGGGTACGTCCACATTTTACTTATTATGGTTATCGCTATGTTAAAATTGAAGGAAATACAAGACCCTTGCAAGCTAATGATTACAAAGCAGCAAACATATATTCAGATATGCGTTTAACTGGTTCTATTGAAACAGAAAATCCCAAGGTAAATCGTCTATTCCAAAATGTTATTTGGGGACAAAAGAGTAATTTCTTCGATGTGCCAACAGATTGTCCACAACGCGACGAACGATTGGGCTGGACAGGCGATGCTGAAGTCTTCTCAAATACTGCAGCATTCAATATGGATGTCTTTGCCTTTTTCAAGAAATATGCAAAAGATATTGCTGTAGAACAAAAGCAACTTGATGGTCTTGTCCCTATGTATGCTCCTTCAATGGGAAATCATGATGGTGGTGCAGCAGTTTGGGGAGATGCAGCAACCATTATTCCTTGGAATATGTACCAAGTCTATGGTGATACAGCCATCTTGAAACAGAATTACCCTGAGATGAAAGCTTGGGTAGATTACATTGGCCGTAAAACTGAAAATAAGAATTTATGGACAGGTACTTTCCAATTTGGTGATTGGTTGGCATTAGATGGTGAAAATCCTGCTTTACCAACTGGAAAAACCGATGAAGATTTTATCGCTTCTGTGTACTATTATTATTCCAGTCAGATTGTTGCTGAAACTGCAAAATTATTGAACCATATAGAAGATGCTAAGAATTATGCTATGTTGGCAAAACAAATCAAAGAAACGATCAAAAAAGAATATATTACTGAAACAGGTCGTTTAGCCATTGATACACAAACTGCCTATGCCCTAGCTTTGCATTTTGATTTAATTCCTGAAAACCAAATTGAGCGGGTTGTTAGTGATTTGGTAATTCGTTTAAATAAAGATAATGACCATTTGAAAACTGGCTTTGTGGGTACGCCTTTCATTTGCCAAGTTTTATCTAAATATGGCCAACATAAATTAGCAACAAAAATCTTCTTACAAGAAGATTTTCCAAGCTGGTTGTATGCAGTCGATTTAGGTGCAACCACTATTTGGGAAAGATGGAATTCAGTAGAACCAGATGGTTCAATGAATACAGAAGGCATGAATTCTTTAAATCACTATAGTATTGGTGCTATTATGGAATGGGGCTACAAATATCTTTTAGGTCTCTGTGATCATACTGTTGGTTATAAAGAAATTGTATTTTCACCGCACTTTGATTATCGCCTAAAACATGTAAATGGTCATTTTGATACACCTTATGGTGAATTTGCTGTTAACTATCAAATTGAAGCAACAATCGATCATACTATCAAATTAAATCTTCAGGTACCATTTGGCATAACTACGCATGTTGATTTACCAAGAGCAGAAAATGTTGCAATTCAGGTAAACGATCAGCTTTACCAAGGTGGCTAATTTGATTTAACTGCTGGTAACTATATGATTAGCTATATACCAACAGAGGATTATGTTGAACGTTACAATGAAGAAACACCTGTTATAGAAATCATGCAAGATAAAAAATTAGTTACTATGATTGATGAAGTGGATCCTGTACTTGATTTCTTTAGAAATGATCCAAATGCTTTAAATGGTGGTTTAGGTACTATGTCGTTAGCTAAATTAAATCTTCTACTGCCTTTTATTACTATTTCACCTGAAACACTTGATCAAATTACAGCTATTTTATGTGAAACACCAATTTTAAGTGAACGGGAGGAACATTAATATGTTAAAGGGTGCCTTGTTTGATTTGGATGGTGTCATTGCTGATACTTCAGTTTATCACTTTGATGCTTGGCGAAAATTAGTTAAAGATCATTTTGACAAAACTTTACCAGATGACTTGGAAGAAAAAACTAAGGGTGTTAGCCGAGGAGATTCACTCCAAATTATTTTGAATTATTTGCATATAACTGTCTCTAAAGCAAAGTTTGATGAACTGGCAACCGAGAAAAATAATATTTACCTTACCTATTTAGAAACATTAACGCCAGAAAATACATTACCTGGCATTCAAGAATTTATTCAAACACTTAAAGCACATCATATTAAATTAGCAGTTGCTTCTGCTAGTCTGAATGCACCATTTATTTTAAGAAAATTAGACTTACATCATGCTTTTGATGCTATTGCTGATCCAAGTGCAGTTAAAGCCGGAAAACCAGCTCCTGATATTTTCCTAGCTGCTGCTGCTGCTATTCAACTGAAGCCTGAAGAATGTATTGGAATTGAAGACTCAATCGCAGGTATTACAGCCATTAATAAAGCAGGCAGTTTTTCGGTCGGTATAGGCAGTATAGAGAAACTGCATGAAGCTAACCTCTTATTTGCAGCTACAGATGATTTAAATCTTGATACGATTGTTAAACAGTTTAATCAACAATAATTACTTCTTTATCTGGCTAATTAAAAACTCAGACAAGTCATAAATAAAGATATTATTGCAAAAAGATTTTTCTTTATTTTATCTATAGTCTATCTTGTTGAGAATACACAGAGTGCTAAAAAATTATAGTTTATTCACTCATTTTATAAATTCAAATTTTAATTAAAAGAGTGGAACCAAGAAATCAATTGATTCTAGTTCCCTCTTATTTTTTCTAGGAAGGAATTTCATTTAATGGTTACCCAATATCAAAATCCAATTTTACGAGGCATATATCCAGATCCCAGTATTGTTCGAGTAGAAGATACGTACTATTTAGTCAATAGTACGTTTGAATATTACCCAGGTATTGCATTATCAAAAAGTACCGATCTCCTAAATTGGACAAAACTAGAAGGAATTGCTACTTTGCCTCACAAGCAGATTTAAGAGCAGCAAAATCCAATGAAGGCATTTTTGCTGTTTGTATACGTTATTATCAAGAGCATTTTTATGTCATTACTACAAATTTTTCGGAATTCAAAACATTTATTCTACGAGGCAGATTGACAGTAGATAAAAAAACAATTGAATGGCAACAAGATAGAGTTGAAGTTGCCATTTCAGGAATTGATCCGGATTTATATTTTGAAGATAACCATACTTACCTACAATTTACCGGTTATATCGATGATAAGGGAACTAAGGCGATCCAACAGGTGGAAATTGATATCAAAACAGGAAACCTTATTCAAAAGCCAAAAATAATAAGCTTTGGAACAGGTGGTCGTGATGTTGAAGGTCCGCATATTATTAAAAAAGATGGTTGGTATTATTTGTTAATTGCTGAAGGCGGTACAGGTGTGGGACATATGATTACTATGCAAAGAAGTCGCTCTTTATGGGGACCTTTTGAGGCTGAAGCAGGCATAAATCCATTATTTACAAATAGAGATCGTGCCGAACAACCTTTACAAAATATTGGACATGCAGATCTTTTTCAAGATACAAAAGGCAACTGGTGGTTAACTTGTTTAGGCACACATCCAAGTAACGTTGGCTTTACTTTGCTTACCAACACAGGACGTGAAACTTTACTTTATCCAGTTAACTGGGAAAAGGATTGGCCAGTTATTTATACAGGAATTCCTGAAAGATCGGTTGATTTAACAAAATTTCCGGCTCATACTGATATACTAACTCAAGAACAAAACCTGACTCCTTTTATCGACCAATTTATCGAGCAAAGGTTGTCCCCTGAATGGATTACCTTACGTGACCAATTAGTAGAAGAATTAACAATAGATAAAAATTGTTGTTTATTAAAAGGTAAAAATGAGACATTAAGTGACCTAAAAACGCCTGCTTTCATTGGTATTCGTCAAACTGAACAAGAAGAAATTTTTCAAGTAACACTTTCAAAAGAAAAAACAGCTATACAAAATGGTCAAATTGGGATTGCTGCCTTAATTAATGCTGATCACTATGCGGCTTTGTTATTAGAGAAAAATGAAACTCTCGGTTATACCGTACGTCATTATCAAAAGGTAGCTGATCTTGAAATAAATGAAGCTATTGGACAATTAAGCGAATTGCCAGATACGTTGACTATTATCAATCATCAGGCAACAAAAACTTTCCTTGCTGAAAATAAAAAATCAGATGAGCAACTTTCTTTTACTACCTCTGCTCTTCATTTCTCTAATGAAGCCATTGCAGCCTTAAATACGGGAGATGTGGAAGGCATCTATGCTTATAACAATGCACAAATAGCCATCATAAAAGCAGAGAGAAGCAGCTTATAGGAATGTGTTTAAAGTAAAATAAATATTAAATATAAAAAGTAGTTGTCTTTCTTGTATAAAAATATGATCTAAAATTTTTATCATAAGCCTATTTATCAGAAATAAATAGATAGAAAAGCAATAGACTAAAAACCGAATCTATATAATGGATAATTCGGTTCCAGTCTATTTTGCAGATAAATGAAAGTTATATTTTTATTAT
Organism: Melissococcus plutonius ATCC 35311; assembly: GCF_000270185.1. Classification (NCBI taxonomy): domain Bacteria; kingdom Bacillati; phylum Bacillota; class Bacilli; order Lactobacillales; family Enterococcaceae; genus Melissococcus; species Melissococcus plutonius. The sequence goes on along the minus strand of NC_015517.1, from coordinate 52,771 downwards.
GTTCATTTTTTAAGTTATTAATTTCTATACTTATATTTTTTACCATTATTCTCTATAAATAACAATTTGGAAATAAAAATAATCTATATATAAAAAATTAACAAATTTTTTCCTATTTCTATTATTAATCTAATTCATTTTAAAGGTAGCAATTGTTACTTTTTGTCTACCTATTATCTTCTCTATAAAAAATCAGATTATTAGACGGTCTAAAAAAGATCAAGTATACAATTGTGCCTATCTAACTATTTGATACGCTAAAATTTCACTATAAATCAAAAATGATTGATTTATAGTGAAATTTTTTATTATAGCTATTTATCTATTAATGAGTTAACCAGTTTTTAATCTTATAAATTAAGCATAATAAAATACATAATATACCAATTAATGTAGGAGTACTTCCATCTAATTCATTTGTTTGTGGAAATGTCGTATCCATTTGCTTCTCGATTACAGCAATTTTTTCTTTTTGATCATTTTTTTCTTTAGAAACGTGGGTAGAACTAGAAGAAGTAGTAGTAGGTTGAGAATTTACTTTTTCTTGTTCTTCATTAACAACTAGCATACCATCAATCGTAATTTCATTAGACATATTCGACACTCCTAGGTTTATTGCCAAGCAACTGCATCAAACTTTAAACTTAAGGTATAAGACAATTTAGTCGATTTAGTTACGGTTGCTGTTCCACCATAAGTGAAAGTCGCTTTATTATTTACTGGGTTCTCATTTTCAGGATCGCTTGCAACCAGTTGGTTTTGATTGTTGGCTAAGGTAATTAATTTTGCATTCAAGCCTGTAACTATTTTTCCATCTGTTACCAGTGGTGTATTTGCCGATGTGGGATTGTTTCCTTTAACTTGTAAATTCAAATCAAAATCAGTTGGAAGTGTCACATCACTTGTTGTGTCTACAAAATTAGTCGCTGAAACCGTTACAGGACGTCCGGAATTATTCATAATTGTATAGGTTGGCGACTGAATATTTTTATTTTCAACTGTATTGTAAAAAATGGTCTTTGTTGGGACAGTTACATTGATCCAATCATTGCTACCTTCTGGAATTTTTTCTTCTGGATTCTTATTGTCTGCTCCAAGCGTACCTTCAACAGTAATATCTGCATCTTTTTTCCCATTTACTGTTTGTTGATTACTCGCCTCTGTGTCATCCTCTGCCAATCCAACTGTCTCAAAGCTTACAACACTGCCAATTAGTAATACTGCCATCAATAGTTTTTTCATCTTTTTTCCTCCTTTTTATTGTACTTCAAATGTTATTCCTGATGCTACTTCCCCTTTATGTTTTTGTGTATTTGGGTCATATAAATTAAATTTGGCAGTTGCCAAATGCTGCCCGCTTGAAATTTTTTTTTCTAATGAAACATGTTTTATTTCCTCGCCAGGACGGATGGCGCCTGAAGTATAAACCACTTGTTTCGTATCATTTAGTGAAATCACCACATTAATCGGATAAGCGTTATGTTTAGGATTTTGAATAAACAAATTACCCGCCATCGTAGTTTTATCGATTTTAGCTTTTGATCCGATTACCATATTGAAGTTACTTTTGTCCACTTCTGCTTGCGCAGATTTTTTAATCTCCCTAGCAGAGATTTTACGAGCATCCTTTTTTGCGGGTAAGAAATCTCCGTTAACTACAGTAGTTGGTACTTCTTCTTTTTGAAAATAGTTGATATAAATTAGATAACCACCAAATAATAATAAACATAATGTACAACCACTGATTAGTATTCTTTTTTTATTCATCTGCTCTTAATTTTTCCTTCCCTCTGTTGAATTGGTGAAACTGAAAAACGAATGGAACAATCCAGTTGCTGGGCTGTATCCATTGGACCTGAGTAATCACCTTCAGCATAAATATCTGCATTACTTTTTGTTTCATTCCAAAATGGTTGAAGAGCTAACTGGTTAACAAATGACTGCTCTCCTGGCAATAACGGTCCCCAAGTCATTGCCTTTTCTGTTTGATCACTATATTGGGCACTCAAATTCAAAATTAACTCATGTTGATGCGTATTAAATGCTTTAACGAGTTGAACAGAATTTTTTTCGCTGTTATTAATTACTACAGACTGTAGATTAATATTTAGTGGAATATTTCCTTGATTCAGTATTTTTAAATCTTGCGAATTTTGTTTTCTACCAAATTCACCTGTTGCAGGACTGGTAAATGAAAGTCGCTGGACTGGAATAGCCACATTGATCAAGGATACAACTTGAACCTCATCCTCTACCCAATGGCTTTTTGTAACATATTCTGTATTTGTATCCATTCCTAAATCCTTTACTTTCATATAAATATAATAGGTTTCAGGAGCAAGATGATTAAAGATATGAGAATTTCCAGATTGAATCACATCACCATCATAGATAATAGGCACTTCAACACTATCAAGAACAACACTTGGATCACTTGGATTTTCAATACTGGCTTGTGCAGCAGGTGTATTGATTTTTCCACTATAAAGTCTGTCAGTCGCGATTTTATAATAAGCTTTATCTAGTTTACGGGTTGCCGGTTCATAAGAATCGATTTTCGCATTAACTGAACTATTGTCTACATCCACTGTCGAATCTGAAGAATGATTTTTTATTGTGACAGCTGAATGATAAGCAAGTGAAGTGGCATTTGATACATTAGTTGTTGTTATCGTTTGACTTTGCCCAGAAATAACATTATCAACTAAATTTTTCATTTGACCGTTTTGAATATAATCCACTGGATATTTATTTATAGATATATCTATACGATTTAGTTGAATAGTTCCAGAAGATAAAAAGCTTTTTCCTTCATTTGCCATATTTTTAAATAATACATAATTGGGTTGGTTTAATTTAATTGTAGTTGTTTGTGCTCTTAATTGACCATTTTGATCCTCAGATAAAAACTCTCCAATTGCATTTTCATTAAATGTCATTGTTAACCTAGAAGCGCTACTTAGAGAAAAATTTGATTTTCCATAATTTCCTTTAAAATAAAGTACTTTAAACTTGCTATTAGGATTTACAGTGAGAGAACCAGTAGAGGACATATAAAAAAGGTAGCTTTTACTTGATTGAATTGTCACCTCAGCTGCATCATCAACAAGTACATCCATCTTACTACTATTCATTTTTGCCCAAAAAAGACCATCCGAAGAGGAAGAATCATTGTATATTGTTGTTACACTATCTTTGGCAAAAGTAATGTTGCCAAAGCCTTCGGCAAATTCACCACCATTTGTTCCGTTACTTTTTGGTGTCTGACTTTTAAAGTTATTTTTCCCTTTAATTGTTAATGTATTATTTGATCCTTGAGAATAGAATGGTTGGCAACCATTTGCGATCGTATAATTAATATTTTCAACCGTAAAATTTACATTATTTCCATCAATTTCAAGAATACCGTACCAAGTATTATCTGTATATTGTTCATTACCAAAATTTATATTTTTGTAATTTACCGTTATGTTGTTAGCTCCAGTGCGAAAATGGGCACTATCAGTATTAGCGCTACCACGATTGTATAGCAATGCATATCCTTGACCATCAATCGTTGTATTTTGTCTAATATTTAGATAACTAGATGAACCATAATTAATTTCTTTCGACGTATAGATAATGTCATTCATCAGCTGAATATATTGCATTGTTTGACCACTAGGTAGATCTATTTTTAATACAGCAATCAAATCCTGAATCGAATAGACTTGATAGGGAGAGTCAATCGTTCCTTGTCCTGTATAGCTTAATGTTGCACGCTTTTCTTGCTGTTCTTCTGATATTTTTAACTTTTCATTTGATTGTTCTATTTGTACCTTTGTTTGAGTATTTTCCTCACTAACTATTGAGGAATCATCAGTTTTCTGTTTACTTAATTCATTTTTCTCTGACACATTAGGCAAATCATTAGAAACGGATGGCGTAATTACGTTTGATGAATTTGGTAAATTTGCAGATTCATCTGTAGCAAAAACAGGTAAAGCAAAAAGATTTACCAAGAGACATGACCAGCCAATGATAAAATAATGCCTTAAAAAATTCATCAATATAGACAACCTCTCCTAATTATATAGTAATTATTTTTTCCCTCCTTTCTTCTTTAGAATTAATATTATTTTATACTTTTTAATAGATATGGTCAAGCATTATGAATTGTATTTATATAACAGCTGTTACTTTATTAGTAAATTTGATTTAATAATAGGAACTTTTATTATTATAGTATTATAATTAAAAATAAATAATACTAATTTTAATTATGACTTAAAATTAATATCTATTCTTTCATTAATTACGGTATATTTTCATATTTAATGAATTAAATACGATAATATGAAGCCATATTAACTATATATTTTTTTAAGATATTTATTTATCATACAAATAAATATCTTCATCTTTAATACACAAAAATAAATAGATAATAAAATAACCCATCTGCCTAATTACATACAAATTTTCCATTTTTAATCAATAATTTGTATTCTATTTAATGCTAGTAGGTTAATGTTTATTTTCTATTCATTTATTAGCTTATTTTATTGTTAAATGTTGTAACTTACACTGATTTCTAATTTATTGATCAGTTTTATATATTACCTTTCAATAATCAATATCAATATTTTTCATTGTAAATTTTAATTACTATTATTTATCAATCGTTGCTTTTGTATTTTTTGGCATTCCACCTCCCTGAAGATAATTTGTATGATAGTAATTTCTTAAATTATTGACTGCATTATTATAATTAATCACTGCATGATAAAAAGAAGTATATTCCCTAGATTCTCTTAAAACTCTCCTTAAATTATTCATTGCATAAATTAATGGTTGATAATAATTTAAAACAGTATAACCTCTTTTTATATACATCTTAGGCATTCTCATTTTATGTAACATAGCCAATAGAATTTCTGGATTTGGTTTTTCAGGATATTCTTTTTCATTGATAACCATCATAATTAATTCATTGAGTTTATATGTATCCAGATGGCTTTTTTGACATAGACTTAAAATTTTTCCTAAATATACTACCAATTGTTTTTGTGAAAGAGTTTGATAGAAACGAATTCCTTTTGTAAAAAACTGACTATAATACAAAAATTGGTGGTAATCTTTCTTAGACATTGCAAAACATAATGCTATCAACTTCTCTAGCATAGCGGCTAATAAAGATTCTTTTGACAATTTACTCTTAAGTAAAATCATTAATTGAACTGTTTGTTGATTCACTTCAGAAAGTTGAATAAATTGATAAAATATTTCAAAATGAACAAATCGTATTTCTGAATTGTACATAATAATAATGCTTGCTTCGCTTTTAGCTTTATTGAATAGATGAACTATATTTTTTTGTTGTATCTGTTTCTTACTTTCCTGACTTTTCAATTGATTTAATTCAGCTACGATTTTTAAATAGTTTTTCTTATGACATTGCTGCCAATCAGAGCGCTTTTTTAATTGAACTAAATAATCATTCAATAGTGGATTCATAGCATCCTGCGTATTTAAAATATGAAGAATTTTTTCATTGTTTGTTAATTTTGCCACCGTTAGATCCCTCTTATTCTGACTTCAGTATGTGGATTCTTTAGAGTGTTGAATTTATAAGCAATCAAACCAACAACTCGACTATCCTTAATAGGTAGTCCATAATGAAAAATGCTATCCAATGTTCCCTTGACCAAATTATCAATATCAGGAGCAGTTACTTTCATTAATTTTTCAAGTTTTCTTTGATTTTTAGCCATTTGACAAAAGTAGTCAATTTCTGCAATCATGCCAAAGGAAGATTGAATGACCTGAAAAAAGTCTTGGTTATACATTTCTTGATCCTCAATATATGTTTTCATTGCAGTTTTGTAGTCTTGATATTTTTTTGGATAATAGGTAAGAATTCCTGTTTTTGTTCTTTTAACACCTGGTCTAGGCGTTGCTACTGGATTAAATGGTAACGAAATTTGCCAATCCACCTGACTGATTTCTGAAAAATTATATTGGATTTTTTCCAATTCATCTACCCGTCTTAAACGTATTTCCGTTCTAGCATTGTTTATTGTATTATATTTAAAAGCTATAACACCGACCACACAACTATCTTTAATCTTCGATTGATTAAAAATACAATCCATTGCACCTTTTAATAAATTATCGATATCTGGCGCATAGGTTCGTAAAATAGTATTAACTTTTTTTTGGTTTTTTGCTCGTTGAATAAAAAAATCCACTTCCATTACTACACCCATCTCACAAGCAATCGTTTGGTAAAAATCATCGTTTATTAACTGATGATCTGAAAGATAATTGGAAACTTCTTCAAGATAAGTTGCATACTTTTCTGTGTAATAGGTAAGAATTCCTGTTTTTGTTCTTTTTATACTTGGTCTTGGTGTTGCTACTGGGTTGAAGGGAAGTATGATTTGCCACATTGCTATCATTCCTTAGTAGAAATTCTCTTCTATAAATTTTTTTCTATAAACTCATCTAAAGTTAAAGGAGGTTGTTTTTGTGATTTTCTAATTGAGTTTATAAATGTCAATTGCTGTTCAATATTTTTTTGTCTTTGGACATCCTCTTTTTTAGGTCTTTGAATCACTTCATTTTGGTAAGCAATCAAGCGCAGCATTTCATCTACAGTTAATAATTCCTCAATGGTTTTCTCACCTGCACGAAGTTTTTTTATATAAATATACAATGTTTGTCTAACAATACCTGTCTTCTCTGAAAGTTCTTTTTTATTTAAAGGATCCGACTCACCAATTAACCATTTTGTTAATACTTTCCCTGTAGTAGGAGGAAATTTCATACTAACTTTTCTCATTAAATAGTCACTCCCTTCATTTATGTCTAAAATTGTAACAATATTTTAAAATGTTGTAAAGTTATAATACATTTATTAAATAAAGAACGAAAATAATAGATCAATTTATTTTTCTACCTAACAATTACTCCTCTATTACTATGTTTATAAATACTAACTACCTAGCTATTTAGATGATTTTTAAAAAGGCAATCTTCTCCATTCATAAAAATTCATAGCTATTCAAAAAGATGAAAATATATCAACCAGAAAAGGTACCTATAATTCTATGTAAAAAGTACACTTGAATATCTTTTTTGTAGATACTTAACGGTAAAACAAGTATTATTTTCTTCACTACTTTCCATTCTCTTTAATAAAAATTAACATACTAATAAGATAAAAAGGTGGAATGGATATAACTCCATTCCACAAAAGTATCACCTAAGCAGCCACGACTGGCTTCATCTTTTTTATAATCTTTTTGTTTTTTCATTCTAATGGTTAATCTCCTAACCTAACAACCTTATTCTATTATTTAGGCATGTCAAATTCTTCATCAATAAACCATTTATGTTGCATTAATTTGCCACCACCATTCACTGGTTCGTAAACTACCTGATAAGCAATATCAAAACGACCATTTTCAATGATTGCTTTTGATAGATACATGTGTGGCATATGTGTAGCCAAACAGGTAAATTCATAGCCCGATGGCAATAGATAATTTTCTTTAGGTGCTTTTCGAATTTCTTCTTGAATAATCCATTTATGATGTGTTACTTGACTATCACCATTTGTAGGTGTATAGGTAATTTGGTAAACATTACTTAATTTTGCTGCAATAATACTTGCTTTTGCCCCTTTCATACCAGGCATATGATCAGCTTTTAATATGACTTGATCTCCAACTTTTAATTTTCCCATAATTATTCCTCTCCTTCAATCATTTTATCAAACTATTATGATTAAATAGGTATTTTACCTATTAGTCATTTTTAATCAGCCACCTATTAAAGTTACCATTAATGAACCAAACATTGTAATGAGAATATTTCCAATAGCATAGGTAGGCGTAAAACTTAAAGCAAAAATACTACTACCTGTTTGGTCAATGATAGAATTCAATGCAGAGTTAGAAGTACCTCCACCTGCTAAACTACCAATATTATCAACTGCATTAAATTTCAGTATATATTTACCAAAGAGCAAAGTAATAATAAATGGAACGGTTGAAATTAACAAACCTATCAAGATAATTTTAATGCCCATTGATTGAATCGCCTTTACGAATTGACTTCCAGCACCTAATCCAACTGTTGCAATAAATCCATTTAATCCTACGCTTTTTAAAAACCAACGTGTTGAACTTGGAATATTTCCAATACGAATGTTTTTGTTTTGATACCATCCTAGAAACAAACCACTAAACAATACACCACCGCCAGAACCCAAGGTTATAGGAAGGCCTTTAATAGTAATAATGATATCTCCTAACAAAACACCTAAGACAATCCCAATTGATAGAAAACTGACATCTGTCGCTTCTCCCTGTGTAATCGGGTATCCCAAACTAGGTATTGCTCGCTGAATAGACTGATCAGGTCCAGCTATTGTCACCCGGTCATCTGAACGCAACTTGGTCAAATCGTCGATATCTTTTCCATCTCTTTTAGCAGAAATAATAATGATACTTTTATCGACTAAAGATTTTAATGAATAATAATTAAAAACTCTTGTTAACATAACTTCTACTTTTTTGATTGGAATTTTTTTATACTTATCATCAAAAATTTCCTGATAATATTTTTCATTTGTTTCAAGTTTATAAATTTCCTCATTGTTCCCAATAATGGTCACTACCTGCCCTTTTCGTAAGTTCGTTGTATGGGTGAATGGTTGAGGACGATCATTGGTGAAAACTTGCTGTACAATTACTTTTTGCTGTAACCATTTTTCAAATTGATCGACCGTTACTTCTGTTGAAGGTAAATCAATAATTTTAAATGACCGAATTACAATATTACTCTCTAAGTCATAAAGTTCATTGTTACCATTCTCGGTAAAATGTAATTGTTCAACTACTTTTTTTGTTTCTTCTTTTAAATTTACTCCCAAAATTAAAGGCCCGATATTTCTAACCGTTACAATGGTAGCAATTGTTCCGAATATATAGGTCACTGCATAGGCAATTGCTGCATCTGAGGTGTAAGCAGATTTTAATGCCTCTGATACTTTTAGATTGTTAATTGCTGAAGTTGCTGTTCCTAAAGCGGCAGATTGTGTAATCGCCCCTGATACAATTCCTCCTGCCTCACCAGGATTAAATCGGAATAATTTTAAAAGGCCATAAGAAAACAAAAAAGCAACAATGGCAAAAAAGAACGCCTGAGCCACCAATTTTAAGCCAGATCGTTTTAAACTCTGAATAAATGTTGGTCCTACTTCATATCCAATTGTAAAAATAAATAAACTAAAAAAGACATTTTTAAGCAATGGATCAATTGTAAAATTTGCCAACTGTCCTAATACCAAACCACTTACCAATACCCCAACCGTTGCGCCAAAACTAAATGATTTGATTTTTATTTGACCAATGACATAGCCTATTGCTAACGATAAAAATAAAAAAATAATGGTATTATTTAAAAAAAACTTGATTAATTCATGCCACATGAATTTTCCCTCCCATATTTGACAATTAATTATCACTAGATAAGATAGTTTCCCTATAGTTTTTGCCAAATAATTAAATGATTCATTCATCAAAATTTATATTAGGAATCCATAAAGTATTCATATTATTGAATAAAATTAGCAACCACCCTTCTCAAAAATTTCATTTTTTAATAGAAAACTTTTACCTAGAAATATCACTGAATTTCTTTCTAAAAAATCTAAATGTATAAATTAAGCATAGCACGTTGAATTTAAAAAAAAAAATATTTGCTTTTCTATATGATTTTCACTTTTTTTTCATAAATGTTTTTCTAATCCTTGTTTAATAAATTCTGAACAAGCAACCATTTATTAATAACCTGATTCGAACCAAAAATAAAAGACATAGGTAGTTATTTATATCAATCTTTAAAACCAATGCTAAAGCGTTGGTTTTATTAAATCATCAATATAATTTTTACCCATGTCTTTAAAAGAATTTATCTAATTATAAATAATACAATTACTCATCTTTTTCAGTTATTCGATTATAAGCTTCCTTATCAAAAGTACCATCCCATTTATCAACAATAATGGCGGCAATCATTGAACCGGCGACGTTTAATAAGGTTCTTCCCATATCAATAATTGGATCTATACCAAAAATGGCTCCAATGCTTGAAATTGTTTTTCCATAACCCAAACCATTTAAAGTTACCGTTGCAGCAACAGTTGCTGTCCCAGGCACACCTGCAATGCCAATGGAGCTGATCGTTACGACAAGGACAATTACAATATAAAAAACAAAATTCATTTCTGTCCCAACAGCAGAAGCAATTAATGTGCCAAGCATTGCCGGAAACACGCCTGCACAACCATTTAATCCAATCGTTGTTCCAAGAGTACCAACAAAATTAGCAGTTTCCTCTGTTACTCCCATCCCATTTTGTAAGGTTTTTAAAGTATAAGGTAATGTACCCACGCTTGAACGTGAAGAAAAAGCAAATAATAAGGTTGTAAATGATTTTTTAAAGAAAATTACTGGATTCACGCCTAATAGAATCAAAATAACTATATATACTAATAACATAATTATAATACCTGTATATAAAGCTGCAATGAATCCTAACATACCAATAATTGCCTGAATTCCATTTGAAATAATCGTATTACTAACCAATGCGATAATGCCATAAGGCATTATTTTAATAATATTTGTCAATATTGAGTTTATTGTGATCCTTAAAGAATCAAGAATTGTTACAAACGGAGCCACCTGATCCGGTTTTTTTACTTTAAGAAAACGAATCGCTCCAGCAAATAAAGCAGCAATAATTACCACGGAAACAATACTTTCATTACTACCTAAAGATTCCACTATATTGCTAGGAATTAAATTTAGAAAAAATTCCGGAAAACTTTGTGAAGCAATCTGACGCATAGAAGAAGCTTTCTCTCCAGTTAAGTTTCCAGCAAAAGCTGCACCATTCAACCGATAAATTTTTACAACAAGAATACCAACCATCGCTGAAATAGCGGTAGTGCCAAGTAAAGAAACAAATGTTTTACTGGTTAATGTTCTTAAACGTTCTCCCTGAACATCAATAACAACCTTAATAATCGATAAAAAAACTACCGGAACAGCCAATAATTGGATGAGTTTTAAAAATCCAGTTCCCAGTAATTCATACCAAGCAGAAATCTCCATTTGAGCAAAGTGAACATAAGTACCATTTTTACCACCAATAAAATCAATGAAAATACCGATCATAAGTCCAATAATCAATGCAGTTATCATACGTATCGAAAAATCAATCTTTTTTGTTTTTAGAAATCTTAAAAGTAAAATAGCTAGCGCTAATAAGATTAATGCGCCTATGGTATAGAAATTGCTAATTTTCAAAAATTGTGTAAAAAAGGGAGTCTTTATCATAACCTTTCACTTCTCTCATTTTTATTTTGCTGTATTTGCTGCTACATTAATTGCTTCCCACGTTGAAGCAAACGGTGGTGCATAAGCATAATCAACAAATCCTAATTCTTTTGTTGTTAATCCTGCATAAATTGCGGTAGAAAAAGCTGTCGCTCTTAGTACTGTTTCATTTTTACCAAATAATTGAGCACCATACAAAACAAAAGTGTCTGCATCATAAACCAATTTAATCATAATTTTTTCTTGAGTAGAATAGTAATTGGAATGATTCATTGTTTCAATACAAGTAGTTTTATAATTTAATTCTAACTCCTTAGCTTTTGTTTCATTGATTCCTGTAGCAGCAGCTTCATAATCACCCGCTTTAATTGCAATACTTGCTAGTGAACCACTATACGTATGCATATTTTCTTCTTTTACTACAAGATTTTCACCAACAATCCTTCCTAACTTGTTTGCTGTTGTAGCTAGTGGAATATACATGGTTCCCGCTAAGCGATGGTTGATTTTTGCACAATCACCAGCTGCAAAGACATCGGGAATTGAAGTTCTTCCATAATCATCAATAATAATAGCACCATTGATTGTTAACATATCTAGTTGTCCCGCTACAAAAGCCGTATTAGGAGTTACACCCACTGCCATAATTACTGCATCGACCTGAAATTCTCTTTTAGTTGTTTTTACTGAAATTACATTATCTTCCTTGAAAATCATTTCCTGTGCGACTTCTTCAAAATACATATTTACACCTTTTTTTGTAACTGCTTCAGCAATTTTTTCAGAGAATTCAGGATCAAAAGGAACATTGACAACTGTTTTATTCGCTTCAAGCAACTGGATTTGCTTATTTTTTTGCGCTAATTGATCGGCAACTTCAAGACCTATGAATCCACCACCAATAATCAAGATATTTTGATAGTTATCTAATTGTTCCTTTAATTGTTGTACATGTCCTGGGGTATCAATGGTATAAATGTTTTTCGCTTTCATATTAAGTCCCTTAATTTTTGGAACAATTGGCGTACTTCCTGTTGCAATTAACAAACGATCATAGCTTTTTGTTAATGTTTGTTTTGTTTTCAAATTCGTTATTTTGAGTTCCTTATTTTCAAAATCAATTGAAGTTACTTCATGTTCTAACATTAACTGAATACCAGTTGCCTTCATTTGTTCAGGCGTTCGAGCAAACATTTCTTGTTCATCTTTGAACTGATCTCCCAAATAATAAGGCAATCCACAAGCCCCAAAAGAAATATAATTCGCTTTTTCAATTACTGTTACTATTGCTTCTTTATTTGTTCGAATGGCTTTAGCTGCTGCACTCATACCAGCTGCTATACCACCAATAATGACTATTTCCATAATTTTCTCCATTCCAGCGTTATTTATGTAACAAAGTTAAAAAATTATTTTATAGAAGTATAAATAAAAAATAACTACAAATTAGTAAATAATTGACCTTTTCAATTCAAGGTTCCTATTACAAATAATGTAAAAGATTGGATCAATCTTCTAAAGAAAAGTAATAAACAAACTAACTTAAATAAAATAACAAAATTTGCTTTCTTGATTTAATTATTTTATTAGTATAAAAATTTAATTTTATGACAGAATTAACCTGTCACAAGTAAAAACTAACATACAAAAAAAAAGCTGTCAAACAACTAGTTTTATAAAAAATTGGTAAACAAATAAAACTAAAGAGTCATTTATGTTGTGAAAATATTAAAAAGAAAGAATATAAACATACATAAATAAATAACTAAATAATTTAATTTTAATTTTCCATCAAACAAATTACATAAATCAAAATAACCAATAAGAATAATTCATCAAATAAAATCGAATGATAAAATTAACTTATAGAACTACTTGTGTCTTTAAAATCATAAAATTATAGATTCTAAAAATGAAAGATCGTATAATATTGTCAACAATTCTAGAAAAAAGAGTTTTTTTCTAGCTTTAGCAATTTAGTTATAGTTGTTAAATCCTAAATGGATACTATATGGATACTATATGAATACTTCGATTACTGAAACAGAAGATAAAAAATAATCCATTCCTTTATCAAGATAAAAGAAAGGATATTTTGAAAGATAATTTTGTTATTGTTTATTTGCCTCTATCTTTATTTAAATTGTCACCTGGATTATAAGATATTCACCGATCTAAAAATAACAATTAAAATTATAAGCAAATGTGAATAATTTTTTCTATATAAAACTTGCTTAACCATGAGATAAGATAGTGATTAAATCCTTCATCAAACAGAGGAAACATAAAAATGAAAGTAGTATACTATGCTTATTTTAGAAGAAAATAAGCATAACTAGTTTAGATATAATAGAAACTCTTATAATTCAAGCAGATTATAATTAGTAATGGTGATGCCCTTCTTAAACTTGAAAGAAAAAACTTATTAAAAATATCGCTAAAAGAATCTTCTTATTTTCTATCTATCTTATTACCAATAAAACAAGGCTTTTAAAGCAAAGAAAATAATCGGTATGAATAAGGAGGGTAACATATTAACAGTTTTAAATTGTTTGATGTTTAATAAATTTAAACCAGATGCAGTTACCATAAATCCACCTAATATTGAAATTTCTACAATTAATGAAGAGGAAAAAAAGTCTCCCATCCATTTAGCAAGTAAGAATATTATTGTTTGGTAACAAAATATTATGGGTGCTGCTACAATTACCCGGATACCCACTGAAGCTCCAAAGATTAGAGACAAAACAAAATCAAGAGAAGCATTTGTAAAAAGAAAAGTAAAATCATTTTTTGTAGCAGCCATTATCGAACCAACAATAGGTAATGCCCCAATACAAGAAAGCAGCAGCATAGTGACAATTGCTTGTATGATTTCAGCATTATCCTCTGTAGACAAATGATCTACCTTATCTTGTAATCCCAATCTTGTTCCAATTATCGTACCTACTATAAAATTGATAATGAATAAAATAGGCAAGTTGGATTTTGGTATATTTTGAGAAATCGTCTCTATCCCTATACCAAATGCAACAAACCCAATTGCTGTATATAAAACATCTTGATATTTAATCGTCAACTTTTTCTTAAAAAGTTCACCAATCAATGCACCAATAATAATTCCACCTGTATCTGTAACCGTACCTGTTAAACCACCAAATAACATAGCTATCTCTACCTCCTATAAAATTATTATATTATAGAAGTTTAATCTATACTTCAATAAAAATAATTAATTCTCAATATAACAAAAATATGTATACTATCTTTTATGATAGCATGGGCACAATTACAATTAGAAGTATTAGTAATGCCACTTTATTAACTACTATTATTGTCTAACTTGTATCTCATCATTCGTATTGTTTTTAATTCTAAGAACCTTATATCTATGAGAAAATTCCTCTTACTACTTAATTTATGCCTACTTTTAAGCAAAGATATCTTTTTTAGTTCATTCAATAAATATAGATGAAAATCTATTTTATTTCTTTGTCATAAAAATAGCTTTAATAGGCGCATATGAATATAATTTATTCATTTATTAAATTTATAAAGATTACTTTTACTAGATTTTTAGTAACAATGATGTTATCCTGGAATTATAAGAAAAAGAACGTACTACCAATACGCCCTAATTCTCGTAGAACCGTTTAAGACAGTAGCAAGTTTTAATGTTAATTAATGAAAAATAACCGAAATCTCGCTAAAGATAAGACGGTTATTTTTTATTGTCATTTTTAAGCAATGTAACAACTAGGCCAACCAAAGCGATGATAAACATACCAAATCCTAAGATTGTCTGGATTGTTTCAAATGCGGATAACAGGCTTCTCCTTTCATCGATTTCAGTACCTATTTTCATAGGCACCATCACCTTTTTGGATAACCACCGGCATAACTTTTCTATAGGTATATTATACGATATATATCGTTAAATTAAATTTGATTATTGTGGAAATAGTATTTGTACATTTGCTCGATTATCTTCATACTGAAAAGTTATAGAACCACCCAATTTTTCTACAAAATTCTTGGTAATATAAAGTCCTAGTCCTGTTCCACCATCATGACTGCTTCTTGATTCATCAATTCTATAAAAAGGTTCAAATACATGTTGAAGTTGCTCATGATTGATAGGGAGACAAGTATTACTTATCGCTAATATAATTTTATTTTCCCTATTCTTTTCTAGATGAAAAGAAATATTAGAATTTGGAAGTCCATAATTAATAGCATTTTTCACAATATTATCCAGTATTCTTTCCATTAAAGTCAGGTCGGAGACGATAACTAGGTCCTTTTGAATGTCTAATGAGAAGCTTTGGCCTTCTTTCAGCACAGGTTTAAATTCATAAAAGAGTTGATGAACCATAACACTTAGGTTAATGGGTTGTTTGCTTAAAGTGATTTGATAGTGATCAAAACGAGTCATTTCAAAAAGCTCATTAATCATAACATTTAATTTATTGGCTTTATTAAGCACGATATCAACGTATTTCTTTTTGCTAGTCTTATCAGTGTTGGTTTAGCTTTAATAATGGTTAAATAACCAATAATACTAGTTAAGGGAGTTTTCAAATCATGTGCGAGATGAGTGATCAAATCTCGTCTGCTTTCCTCTGAATTTTTTAACAATTTTTTTTGATTCTCTAAATTTTGACAAATAATATTAAGTTGAATTTCTAGTGGTTTAATTCCTTTAGATAATTCAATCTTTTCTTTAGTATTGATTGAAATAACTTGGACAGCATCTGTAATTTCCTTTAGATAAAAGATATATCTTAAAAAGAATAAGAATGTCGTGATTGACCAAATTAAAAATAAGGTCACTATATTGATAATTAATAGATTGTCTTGTAAATAATTAATCCATTGAATTTCATGCGGTGATCCTCGCCAACTGATACCTGAATCGATCAATATGATATCTACAAAGATGACTAAAAATAGAAGGAGAAGGAGCATTGTTGAAAAATACTGAAAGCATATCTTTCTAAATACCTTGTTATACAACCTGTTAGTTTCCAATAGTATATCCTACTCCCCACACTGTTTTAATATAATTAGGCTCTCTTGGATTTTCATGTAACTTCTCTCTTATCCTCGCTATATGATCCATTATTGTGTTATTACTATCCATATATTTTTCTTTCCAAACTGCTTCAAATAATTCTTCCGATGTGACAACCCTACCACTATTTATTAATAAATAATGAAGTATTGCAAATTCTATAGGAGTTACTTTAATTTCTTCATCAAATAAAAAGATTTTATATTTCTTTTTATTTAAGGTTAGTCCATTATATTCTAATAGATAGGACTCCTCTGGCGTTTGATTGTTATAATGATTTACTCGTCTTAAATGTGTTTTTACACGTGCAACAACTTCCAAAGAGTTAAATGGCTTAGTAATATAATCATCTGCACCTAAAGTCAATCCTACTAGTTTATCCGCATCAAGATTCTTGGCAGTAAGTAATAAAATTGGGAAAAATTTTCGTTTTCGTATTTCTTTTAAAATTTCTAATCCACCAATATCAGGCAACATAATATCTAAAATTAATAGGGGTACTTCATTTCTTTCGCTGTATTCTATAAAATTTTTTCCAGTGTAGAAAGAAGAAACGGTATACCCTTCACTCACCAATAAGGATGCGATTAAATCACAGATATCTTTTTCATCATCAATGACTACAATATTACCATTAGCCATAAAATCTCTCCCTCTACTACTTTACTTACCATTAAAGCATCAATCTTCAATCAATTTCATATTTTGAATATTTTTTGATAATCATCGGAACACCAATGAGTACAATTAAAGTATATATGACTAGATTAAAAGAATAAACATTAAATATCTTACCAAAAATACTATAGCTAATCCAATCGACATAAGCCATATCAAGCTGGGTAATAGGTAAAATTCCTACCAATAGACGATAAACTAACCATTCACTAGATTTAGGAATAATCATAGGAATTAGAACTAGGCAAATTGTTAACATGATAATCGGTATATTTTTTTTTACAAATAATGAACTAAGCAAAATAATCGTTATTAATCCAAGTAAAATTAACAAACCTATGCCAAAATGGATAAATACCGTTTGTGATAATGTCCAAGGATAAGGAATACTTGGATCTTGAACTTGTATAGGTAAATCCCATCCTTTAATACCATATAAGGATAACAGTGGAACAGTGACTAGGAAAACAAACAAACTATAATAGACAACTCCAACTAGGTATGCAGATAAAAGCTTGGCAATGACCAATTCTCTTCGTCCCTTCATAGTCGGAAAAATAATTGTAATTGTACGTAGTTGTATATCATAAATAAACGCTTGGGATACCAATATACAAATAAAAAGAATGGGAACAAATAAAAAAGTCAGACGGTCAATAATAATTATCCATGCACCTTGATATCCAATTTTAAAGGGTGTTTTTATTTTTTTAACCATGTTTTCCCAATATCTTTTCTCACTAGTAGAATAGTACCGAGAACTATTTAGCTTCCTACCATTTTCAATATCATGATAGTTAGTGCCTAACTTTTTATAGAGATTAAACGTTTTTTTAGAAGTTTTGATATTACGTATTTCAGGATGACCAACATATCTTTTAGCGCCTGAATGAACATTGGCAATCAGATTTAACGCTTCATAATTTGGTAAAACAAATGAATGATTTATCCTATTTTTAAATTCAATTTGGGACGGGTCTCCATTAGGATAATTTTTTTTATCTTTAGCTAAATTTTGATATTTAGCAATTAGTCGATTTACTTCCTGTGCATTTAGATGTATATCTGGCTGCTTTTTTAAAATTTTGACTGCTTTCATTCCTCGGTAACTCTCACCTGATGGTAATGTGATGTTTTCCTGAAAAAATGGCAATATAAAAAGCCATAGCACAAAAAGAAGGATCAATGGAAATGTAAAAAGGATGGATTTTTTAGTAATAATCTTCTTTATTTCATATTTAATTAAAGTTTTCATGTTTTTCTCCTTCACTCACTTCATTAAAAATGGAAAGATAGACATCATCTAAACATGATGTTGATGGTTTTGCCAACTCACAAGGTCGGTTGTCTGAAATAATCCTATATTGTATATCATTATTTGGTAGATAATATGCTTTTGAAATAATATATTGTTCTTCTAATTTCTCGCCCGATTCTTGATCAACTGTTGCAAGCCAAACATTTCCATTGATCGTTTTAAGAATTTTATCGATATTACCAGTCAATACAATTGATCCTTTTTTCAAAAAGATAATATTATCTGCAATGTCGGCAATATCAGAAACAATATGTGTGGATACAATAACTAGTCTATCTTTTGCTAAATCTGATACTAATTTTTTAAAGGAAGCACGTTCCCTTGGGTCTAATCCTGTAGTTTGTTCATCTAAAACTAAAATTTTAGGATCATTAATGATCGCTTGTGCAATCCCTAGCCTTCTCTGCATCCCGCCTGAAAGATTCTTTATTTTTTTATCTATTTTGGTAGTTAGGTTAACCTTCTTTAATGCGATATTTATTTTTGTTTTTAGGTCATCTAGGTGAATGCCTTTCAAGGTGCCCAAATAAGTTAAAAAATCAGATACAGTAAAATCAGGATAGAAATTAAAGGTTTGAGGAAGATATCCAAGTTGCTCATACAAAACATCTTTATTTTTTGAAATATCGACTGTGCCATACATAATCTTTCCAGACGTTGGTGAAATCAATCCACATAGTAAATTCATCAGGGTTGATTTACCTGAACCATTTGGTCCCAATAAAGCGTACAATCCATTGGTAAAGCTGATATTCAAATTATTGATAGCCTTCTTTTTTGAATAATCTTTTGACAAATTTTTTAAACACAATTCCATTCTTATAGAACCTCCCTAACAAATCAGTCTGTTTACTCTATTTTATCATTATTAATGTTTCTAACTATCTATTATTCTTTATAAATTTGTGATAATTTTCTTATATTAACTTTGGATTCAATCTACAATTTGGAAATCGGTTTCAATATAATCAAAACATTACTGGAAAAAGTGATAAAAATTACTCTAACATGATTTTTCATAAGAGATCTTTTATTTCATTAGATAGATTCAATTCTCAATACACAATATTCTATAATACTTAGAAGAAAAAATACTTTCTATAAGGTGCGATTTCAATGAAAATCATAGGATTATCTTAAATAAAATAGACACCTCGCTTTGAGGTGCCTACTTTTTTATAGTAAAATGGTGTTACTTTTCCTTAAACCGTTCTTCAAGTTTTCTCCTATGATATTTAATGATTTCATCAAGCAAAATATCATACTTATCTGCAATGATCAGTACATTATCGAATACATCTCCGAGTTCCTCTATTAAATTTTCTTTATAATATGCTTCACTTTTTAGTAATTCATCTGGTCTATCTCTCCCAATTTCAATACTTCTAATTGCTCTTGAAAGTTCACCAACTTCTTCTGTTAAAAAGCCTATTCTTATAAAGGAATCGTAGTGATACCAATTTCTTTTTTTATAAAAATCAATCATTCATGATTTATATTCCCTAATTTCTGTATTGATAAATCCCCTCTTTCAAGTTTATACTATCATAAAACAGACTATGTCGAGGGGAGAAGTCAAATGAATATTGCAGTTTATTGTGGAGCAAGCAGTGGTAATTCAGAAGAATATAAGCAAATCACAGAGGATTTAGGGAATTGGATTGGTGAGAATCAATGTAATCTTATATATGGTGGCGGAAATGCGGGGTTAATGTGAATCATTGCAGAAACCGTCCTCAAGGCAAATGGTGAAGTTACTGGTATTATGCCCGATTTTTTAGTGGATAGAGAGCTTGCAAAAGATAATCTTACTTCACTTATCATTGTATCCGATATGCATGAACGTAAGAAAAAAATGATTGAAACTGCTAATCTATATATAGCATTGCCAGGAGGCCCAGGAACCATTGAAGAAATTACAGAAGTTATTTCGTGGGGAAGAATTGGTCAACACTTTAATCCGCTTAAACAGCAATACCAATTAATGGTTGACGAAGGCTTTTTGACACAAGAAGACTTTGATAAAATTCTATTTGCTGATTCACTTGATGAAATTCAACCCTTCTTTGACAGTTTTATACCACCAAAAATTAGAGAGTACAAACAAGCAAAGACGGTTTTGGAATAAGAACAACTATTTAGACAGAAAAAGAAGAATGACTTTTTAAAATAAGTTTGTTCTTTAAGATAAATATTATTCATAGTCAATCCCTAGTTATTAATATAGGCTATATCATAAGATAACTATATTTTTTCATTTTTATCATACAATCTCTATATTTTCTGAAAAGATAGCTACCAAACTAAACAAAAAAGCACCCAACTAGGATATCCTTAATTGTGTGCTTATTGTTCATTTAAGCTTTAAAGTCTTGAATGTTTCCTGATTCCCTTTCCTATCCAATGTCTAGATATTTATCCTTATATCTATTATTGTTAATCATTAGATTTAGCAATAATATTGGAAGTCCAATTTCTCGAATTAATTGAATAGAAATTATAGGTATATATTAAATAGCTGTTTTAGTTGATTCTTGTCTCAAAATTGAATAGATACACTCATCGAAAATGCCACAATTATTTTTTCCTCTTTTTCTAAGAATTCCTTCAAAAACAAATTGACACTTATTTAAAACTAACCCTGAATTTGGATTATTAGTATCATGAAAAGCTTCTATTCGTTGAATCGTTGTTTCAGCGAACAAATAATTAACCACTTCCGATAATGCTTCTGATGTATATCCTTGATTCCACCATCTTCTTCCAATAGCATATCCTATTTCCATTGTTTGAATCCTTTTATGATAGTTCACGACAGAAATAGTTCCAATTAGTGTATGGGTATCTTTTATTTCAATTCCCCAATGAAAATAATCTTCACTACAATAGTTATTGGTTACTAAAGATAAGTAATGATTGACACTATCTATATTCTTATAAGGCTTCCAAGTTAAAAATTTCGTGACTTTAGAATCCGATCCCCAATTGTCAAACATTTGAACACTATCTTTTAAACAAAGCTTTCTCAATACTAATCTATTAGTACTAATTTTTTTCGTTCCAAATATCGAATAGCACCTTTCTATAATAACTTATAAGTTAATTCTCTTTTTTTATTAATCAATTGCATTCATTTCACTAACATTTACGATCTGTTTAATTAAATTTTTATGATCAGAATAGGAATGTAGTTTTTGTTTCTCAATGCATTTTTTATTAAGAATTTAAATGTCTTAGGAATTTTTTCTATTATTAATATTCATATCTTATACTACTATTTTTATATTTTCTAATCGATGTCCTTTAATTTTATAGATATCATCACATAGTTTATTGATATCTTCTTTATTATGACTAGCTATTAAAATAGTTGCGCCATCATTAGCGAGTTGTTTGAACAACTCTCTCATATTTTCAACACTTTCTTCATCTAATGCATTCATAGGCTTATCTAATAAGACTATTTTTTGTTCTTCCATAATCGCCTGAGCGATGCCCAACTTTTTTTTCATGCCTAATGAATAATTTTTAACTTTTATATCTTTTTGATTTGTTAGTCCTACCTTTTATAACGTATTTAGTACATCTTTATCTGATATTTCATTTTTAATACTAGCGAGCAGTTTTAAATTTTCAAATCCAGTAATATCCGTTAAAAAATATGGTTCTTCTATAAGAACGCCTAATTTATTAGGAAATAGTTTGTTTTTAGTGATGTTATGTTCATTTATAATAATTGTTCCATGGTTTGGGATAATAAAGCCTGCTAGTAGTTTAAATAAAACACTCTTTCCAGAGCCATTTTCTCCAACAATACCTATAATGCCATTTTTCGAGCATTTAAAAGACATATCTTCAAAAATAACTAGGTCTTTAAATTTCATGTTGATTTTATCCATTGCTATAACATTCATAAAAATCACTCCAATCCTTTTTTCTTTAAGTAAGTTATAGTAAAAATACTGATAATCAAATTTTGAATAAATTGCCAAAAAATGTTAATTATTATAGCGTTTTCCCCGAAAAACGTTGAACTAATCCTTTCAACCGTTAAAATATCCGTATTAAAAAAAAGAAAATGCCTCTCTCCAACAAGATAAAAAGAAAAGATATAGCATAATAAAAGAAAAGTTACACTAGCAAATGCTATATTTTCTTTTTTTACTATATTTTTTATTGATAAAAAGATATTTGCTAAGGAAATACTGGATAGAATACTAAATAAGAAAAATAGCACTGTCTTTTTTGAGAAAATCACGTGATAAAACAATGATAATTCTCCAATGAATGCTGTTAATATAAGTAAGTAAATTATAAAACCAATTAACATGATTCCCCAATAGAACATGCCTAAAAATGCAGCATACAAAAGTGTATTTTGATACCATATACCTATATTTCCAAGTCTATTAAAAGCTAAATATAGATAGGTATTGTCTTTAAAATTGGTCGATAAAGAAAAAAAATAAATATATATCAAATGCAATACCAAAAAACGAATAATGGCTAACACAGAAAAATCTCTATAGGCGATTCCATCAATGATCGAATGATACATTAATATTACATTGGTATTTACATCTATCAATACAGAAAAGTAGATAATTATAAAGGTAAATCCTATTAATAAGAAAATTTTTTTCTCTTTTATTTGGGAAAGATATATTTTCTGAAATCCTATATTTATTCTCATCTGTATTCTCCCAAATCAGTCCGCTGATACAATACATAAAGTGACCCATAGTTTATTAAAAAAAGAATAATCCAATACAGCAAACTAATTCCAATTGAAATAAAACCATTATTCTCATTAAACCTTTCCATATAAAGAATATAATGATTAATTGGCATAATACCATTAAAAAAAGAACTTGTAGTAGGTACCTTATAAAAATAAATCTGACTACCGATTAAAAATAATAAAATGACAAAACCAACGCTTTTCTTTTTGAAATAGGTAAAAAGAAAATTAAAACAATTTCCTATCGTTAGTAAATACATAAATAAAAATAAAATGGAAAGTCCAGCTTGGAACATTGGTGTAAATTCTTTATTTGGTGTTGTTTGTAAAACACTTCTAAAAAACAAGTATATCTCTTTATCCCAAGTATTATCAAGATTTAAACCGAATATGCCTATCATTGAACATATCGCTATGATACCTAGCAAGTATAATAAGGTAGCCTTAAAAACTGTTCTTACATCAGAAAGGAATAATATCCGTCTACTACACAATCTAGAAATATAGTTATAGTTATTTAAAGAGAATAAAAATTGAGAATTTATTATTATTAAATAAAACATCGGAAAAGCTAATCCAATCGTATATAAATTCTGAAAATTATACAAAATCCATGAAAAGAAATTTCTACTAGGAGATTCTAAAAAAAATTGATAGTATGAAAATCCAATGATGATTAATAAAAATGAACTAATAAGTACATGATAATTATTTCTAGAAAAGCGAATACATTCAATTCTTCTGATCATAGACCTAAATCCTTTTTGGTTATTTTTTTATAACCTACAAGAAAGGTAATACCAAGTAATAAAAATAGTTGGGTAGATACCAAGATCCCGTTTGTTGCTGTATTTGAAGTTATATCAAAGGTAGTCACTGGTTCATATTTGTCTAGATTTAAAAATGGAAAAATAAATGAAGGAAAAAAATAAATGCACAATGGGAAAAATACACAGGTATATCTATTTTTAAAATAAAATGATGAAACTAACCCAATATTTGCATAAACAAAACCAAAAAAACTACTATTTAAAATAAGAATAATTGCATAAATCAATTGATTACTTTCATATATTTTTGAAAAAGCTCCACCTATAACTCCCATATAAGCATTGGAAAAGGTTGGATATACTATTAAATTAGCAATTAACAACATAATTAAAGGTAAAAAAAGAGAAATCCAGCCAGATAAACCTACACTTAAAAATTTTTTTATAAAATATTGTTCTTTTGTTTCACGACTGAATATTGCAGTCGTCATATTATTCTGAGAATCGTTTATATAAGAATCTGCCATTGGTAATGCGGCTAATAAGGGTGCTAATAAGGGCAAGATAGAAGATGTGCTCAAACTAAAACCAGAAAAGAATATCGTTAATCCTTTCTCCATTTCTACCATAAGTTTATTACCACTAATACCCACACCAATACTTAACATGGATAGTGCTAGTGAAAACAAAAATAGTTTAGATTTAAACATTAATTTTAACTCGCATAATACATAGTTCATCTCTCTACTCTCCTTCATTAAAATGGCAGCGTTATCTTATCCTGTTTTTTATTTTGAATTGTTTCATTTATATATAGTTATCTTCTTTTCGATCCATTTTGTTTCCATACATTTCATTCATTTGCTATTTCTTCTGCTATTTTCGCTACTAAAATCAGCCTTTTACACTACCCATGTACCTATTTTATATTCTAATTTTACCATATTGTTTACTTATATATAGTAATTATTTATAACAATAGATAAACAATTAATTTTTCATTGTTTATGTAGTTAAATCCTCATTTATAGATAACTAATCAAATGTAAGCGTATTAAGCATAAATACACTATGCTATAATAAAAATATAAAAAGTAATAAAAATAAACTATTTTGAAGATACAAAACAGCTTAAGATGATGATCGTATAAGTCATAAAAATAACCAGTATAACTCATCAAAGTTGAAAAACTGGTGATTTTAATAGCTTTAACTAAATTGGTGATAAGCTTAATTCAATTAATAGTAAGTTTATTCAGTATAAAATTGTCTTAATACTCCATAAATTGCTAATCGGTTTCATCTTTTCTTTCATAGATTCTAATTACCTTTAACATAATCATCTCGCAAGATAGTCATCATTTCTCTAATGAAGGCTTATAAAAATAGATAAAAGATATTGTTAACTATACTTATTAGGAGCAAAAATGAATATTAAATTATGGAAACACTTTAAAAAGCATTTTTCAATCTATATCGGAATTGGTATTATCGTTTCACTACTAAATGCAATTAATATTTTTTATTTTCAAAAGCTATTAGATACTTTTAATAACGGATTAGATATTAAAAGTATCTTAGTCTATGGCTTTGCTGTCGTTCTTGTTCCAATATTGGCATATTTAGAGCAAAGTCCAAAGATTCAGCTTCAGAATAGTATTTTCTTTTATTTAAAAGAAAAAGCTTTAACTAAAATTAGTAAGATTTATTATCCAGAATATCTAAAAACAGGTTCTGGAATACTATTACAAAAAATTGAGGCGGGTTCAAATGCAGGTAGGGATATTAATTTAAATTTTTATGGCAGATTATTTAGAGAATTACTACCAGAAACCCTTTTTAATCTGTTTTTTATTGGTGTAATTAACATAAAATTTGTTCCAATAATCTTATTCGGTTATATTTTTATATTTATTGTCACAAAATACTTATTAAATATTTTGAAAAAAATCAAAGAAGATTCCTTAATTTTTGAAGAGGTAATGAATAGTATTTTAATCCGTGGCATAACAGAGATGGTCACCTTTCGAATTAACAAAAGATATAAAAAAGAAATTAGCAATTATAAGCAAATGGCCAATGCAACAACCCATAATCTGACAAAAATGACCATGATCCATGAATTTTTCTTTGGTTTTTTTGCCTTACTTGTAGCCATTATTAAGTTGTTGATTGTGATATTGGCTTTTACAAATATCATAACCATTAGTTTAGGTGGAATAGTCGCTTTAGTGACCTATGCTGATCGTATCTATACCCCAATTGCTATATTTAATGTCATCTTTGTTCAATATAATTTAGACAAAGTATCTTATCATCGTTTACAAGATTTCTATGAAACACAAGAAGATAATGCCCTATTTATCAAAGGAAAAACAGTAAGAAAGATTCAAACGATTCATATAGAAAACTTAAGTTTAACGATTCAAAATAAACAACTATTAAATTCCATAAATTTAAATTTGGAGAGTAACAAAGTGTACGGCTTAATTGGTAAAAGTGGTGCTGGTAAATCAACATTGGTAAAAATAATCTTAGGCTTATTCAAACCAACACAGGGAAAAGTATTGGTTAACCATGAAAGCCTATCGAGCTATAATTTGAATGACTACTATGACCATATTTTTTACTTATCTCAGGAATCGCCAATTTTTCAAGGAACGTTAAAAGAAAATATTATTTTTGATAAAGACATACCGGATACAAACATTATAGCAGTGTTAAAAAAATGCCAATTAACTCATTTCTATCATTCACTTGAGGAAGGATTATATACACAGATCGGTGAGAAAGGAGCAAATATTTCTGGTGGAGAAAAACAACGTATTGCCTTTGCTCGAATGTTCTTCTCAGATGCTGAAGTAATTATTATTGATGAAGCTACTTCAGCTTTAGATGAAAATACGGAAGCAAAAATACTAGCTGAAATTAAAAAACTGTTTAAAAATAAGATTGTACTTATGATTATACACCGACCAAAGAATTTAGCATTTGTTGATGAAATAATCGAGCTTAAAAACTAGGTTTCAGGTGATCAAAAATGAATATTTCTATTTTTGTACCTAATTATAATGATTTAGGAATACAAAAAATTGTAAAAATAATATATTTATTATGATTTTTAAATATACAAAAATAGATATTGGAAATAACATTTCAATTTCAAAACTAGTATGATCGTTAAAAAAGTAATTATGATAAATTTATATCAAAAAATATACACATAAATAAATAGAGAAATAATTGAAAAGTTATCAGCAAATAATGATTTAACTATAATAAAATAAGATTGCTTCATAAGAGTACCCTTTAAATTAGTAAGAATTCAGAATTTTTTGCATAAAGAATAAAATTTATATTTTAAACTGTAGTATTTTGAAACAAGCTACCTAAACGTCTAACATTAGAGAGGAACATAAATAGTATATAAGCTTATTTGATTATAAAAAATCATATTATGATTTTATCTATGTAAATATTATTCTATTTTACATAGAATAATCACCTTTTCAGTGCAAAATTAATTGTATATAGAAGTTTCTCGATTAATTTTATTGTAACTATTATTATTTGTGATATAATAAATATCATATAATTAATATTTTTAATTTATTAAAGGTAATAGAAATTTAGGAGGAAGATTATGAACAAAAAAATTTTATTGGGTTTGAGTATAATAACCTTTTCTTTATTTACTATTTCATTTAAAACCACTGTAGAAGCATCTGAACCATCTTCGCATGAGGAAAACATAAAAAAAGATCCCATTATGTATGATAAATTTGGACAGGTGGTTGAACCAATCGATTCGCTGACATCTATTGAACCTCTTGGAACAAATGCTCCAACTGCTTCTAAATGGTTAAACGTTGGACAGTCTTATCTCTCACAACCTTTCTCAGGTTCAGGAAGAAGATATGGTGGTTATATATTTGGATTAAATGGTACAAATAATGTGCAAATTGAACTTAAAATAGATGGATTTGGAGTAAATGTTACAGATCGATTTGATCCAGGTGCTGTAATACATCGATACAATTTGCCTTTAAACCATTCTCCTTATAAACTTACAAATGTTGGATTTTTCTATTTTTTGGTAGATAATCCTAAAAATGGACAAACATATCGTGTTAAGCCAGTTCGTTAATTTAGAAAATATTTAGCTATTATATTGATCAATATTTTATAAAATTAAGAAGGAGAAATTGGAATAATTTCTCCTTCTTATAATTTTTAAAACACATAAATTTCAAATAGTCCAATTATTAAAATGAATATATTAATTTATTTTTTACATATTGTATTATAAATTGTATAAATTTTTATTTTATATTTTTAAATAAATTTGGTTTATCAAAATATATTAAATATAATTAATATACTTAAATTTACCAATTTTTTAAAGGAGAATACAGATTGAACACTCTTGTTATCATTACAATTATTTGTTGTTTTGTTTCTTTTGCTTTTGCTATGATTAGTTTCACTAGGTTTGACCTATTTAATCTAAAAAAGAGAAAATTATTTGCCAATTACTATTCTCTAACTTCTCCTAAAGAGATTAAACAAAAACAAAAAGAGAGTCTCAATGAGATTTTTAATGGGTCATTTGATTTGAGAAAAAAATATCGTTTTATTAGTGTTATTCATAGAATAGTTATTCTTTCTATTTTGGTTGATGGTCTTTGTTTCTACTTTACTATTATTTGGAATTTAGGTATTTTATTCATTTTGTCTGTCGGTCTTTTTTGTTTTTCTCTTATTCTTTTATATACTTTTTTATCTCAAAAAATAAACTATTTACTTTATTTATATATTAAGAATAATGATCTTACGTCAATTGAATTTAAAAAAGAGAATATAAACACATCAGATATATCGTTTATTAAAAATAACTACTTTTATAGAATATTATCTTTAATGATGTCAATATCCTTTTTATTTCTATTAATGATTCTTGCTTACTTAGACGGAGCCTAATTTTAAATTAGTCAATAATTAAATTAAAACATACTTAGTTCAATAACTAGGTGTCCCTTAATTTTTAAAATAGCTGTACGAATTCCACATGTACATAATATGATTTTATAGATATCCCTATATTTTCCAAGCAACTATATGAATATTACTTCTTTTTATCCTTATCATTTTATCTATTTAATTTTTAACATCTAACAGAAAAAACATACAAAGTAGGCATTAAACTACTATACTAATGAGCATTTTATAAAAAAATTAGTTTTAATTTCTTCTCTTCATAATTTTTTGTATAATATAGAATTAGTTGTTAATCAATGCTATACTATAGTTAGCATAATTGAAAGGGGTATTTTATTGAATATTTTTATTTTAACTACACTTATTTATAGTGCTATTTTTATTATTTTTACCATAACCATCTATTGTATGATTAAACTCAATTTGGCAAGAAGGCAAGATAAAAAATCTTTTGCTAAGTATTATTCATTGGTGTCAAAGAAGGAAATTAAACAAAAACAGCAAAAAATTATTGTACAAATTTGTAAAAATTCATATATAACAAAACAACAATTATTACTATCTATAATTATTTATATGTTAATCATCTTCATCCTTCTATTTTCTTTATTTTTTTCAATAAATCATTTGAGCATTATGTTTATCTTGATAGTTGATGTTTTAGTTTTATCTTTGCTCATTCTTCTCATAAATTTAATTAAAAAAATTAAACAATCATTTTATTTATATATCAATGAAAATAGTACAAATATTAACCTAAAAGAAAACGAAAAATATCTATTTAGTTTAGCAAATTCATTAGTTCCTACTCAATTGAAATGGTACAATTTTATTACTCTATCTTTAGTAATGTCAATAATTTTATCAATTTTGCTTATAGTTATTAAACATTTATTTTGTTAATCATTGTTTAATTTTTACATTATCAATGAATTAAAAAATAACTATTTAACATTGATATTTAATTGTATTTTATTAAAACTATCACACGTTTATTAAACTAGATTTAAAACTGTAAAAATTCCTTCTATAAATTCTGCTATAGCTGGTGCAAGGGCAGCAGCGACCGTTATGGCTATTCCCATAAGAGCCAAAGCTCCCATACCTAAAGCTACTTTTCCCCAATTTATTGTGCTAAGCCCTTCTACAATATCGTTATATAGTTCTTTATATTTAGGTACAGGGATAGGCGCTGGATTCAACGGTGTTGTGTAAATTTCAGCAGTTAAGGTTAAGCTTGTTTGGATTTCATGTCCTTCTATTGTTTCCTTTATCTGCTTTTTAATAATAAATTTCATCCCAATTTTACCATCACGGGCACAGATGCCAGTTTCAATGACTCCATTACCAATGGTAGGTGCCAGACTATTGATTACTGTTTCAATTTGCTGATCTCCTTGTAATTTCAAAATATCTGAATACTTATTTAGTTCTTCTTGTAGTGGATCAGAATATTTTATTTTGTCTACATTTCCATTTGATACGACCAATGAATAACCTGCTTTAGGATTGTTATTTTCCCAAGATGCCGCTACTTTGAAGTAAACATCCACTGAAAAGGTAGGAACAATATGGTATTCTGTATTCAGATTAATATTGACAGTATCAAGAGTCGTCCATTTTAATTTCTTTAAAAGCTGAGCGGCTTGTTGTTGAACTAAGCTTTCTTCCGTTGTATTGAATTGATTAACCCCACTGTCTCTATAGGATACAGCCACCTTATCGATAGGGAATCCCAAATCTTCATGTTCATAAAATTGATCAAATGCCCATTCTTTCGGCATAGAAAATCCTAGATTGCCACTAAATCCAGTCGACATATCAGAAATAAAACAGCTTTTTACTGCGCCTGTATCGACTGCTCTTTGACAAACATTTCTTGTCCCATAGATTCCTGTTTGATACATGCCTTTTGAAGCTAATACAGATTGAACTTTTTTAATATAAGGTAAGACTGTTCCTGCGATATCACCATCCTGAATATCTACGTCAACCGCAAAGTAAATCGTTGTTCCATAGGGAAATCCTAGATTAAAAGCTGCCTGATGAGCAAGCTGACCATCTTTAGCACCGTTTTCTTTATTAAAATAACTTTCTTCCCAACCACCATCTTGATAGATAGGAAAAATATTCAAACCGGCATCGGTTATATTTTGTATTTCTGAAGTTGTTAAGTTTTTATCCTTTTTATTGGCGCCAGTTCCAACACTTCCTGTTAAATAACGACCAATAATGGAATAACCTTTGTCTTTAAGAAGTTGAACTTGTTGCTTATTTAATTGTGTCGCCATATCACAAGCAGTAGCTGAACGATCTGTATTGCCGGCACTTGATAACAAGCCTTTGATTACAGTCATATCAGCAATTGTTGTATAAGGATTTAAATTCATAAATTCTCTGAATTTTTTAACCTCTTGACCTACCTCACTTGTAAAAGAGCCGTTGAAAGAACCAGATTTGTTAAATCCATTGACATACAATGCCCATTGTAAAATCTTAACAAAATTGCCACTATTTCCTTCTACTAATGTTGGTGTTTTAGCTGTTGTTCCAGGTCCGTAATTGCCATTAGCTGTTTCTGTATCCATTCCTATTTCTGCTTGTAAGGCATAAATTAACGCCTGATTCGTCTCTCTCTGATAAATACCGTCACAGGGTAATAAACCAAAGTAAGCATTATATTTTCGATTTAATTCTTGTTGCATAAGCCGGATATTTGCATCTCCTAATAAAGCAAAAGCACTCATATCCAGTAATGCTTTCATCAACATTGTTGATAAATAACCATCAGGACTTAAACCTGCCATTTTTTGAAATTTCTCTACGGCTTCTTTGGTGAATTTAGTATACATCCCATCAAGTGCTTCACTACCACTCACCCTAGGGTTAATTCCTTTACACCAGAACCCACCTTGTAAAATTTTAACAATATTTGTTTTAGGTGTTCCTTTCCCATTAAATGTTGGTTCTACTTGTTCTTTGAATAATCTTTCAGTTGTTGGGCCAAAATTGTCAGATAAAGCAGTAATACCCATCTCATGTTGAAGCGCTCTTCGTAGCGCAAAGATGGTAGGCCAACCTGTTCTGCCATTTTCTGCTACTTTGTTGAACCCATTCACACTTCCATAAGTTTTATTCAACCATTTTTGTGTTGCCAAGACCATTTGATCCATTTGTATTCCTCTTTTCATTTAATTTTTTATAAAACGATTTAAAAATAATTATAAAATAATAATTGCGCTAAATTTCTTAGATAATTCCAAAAAATAATCAATTAATTTTTTAAGGTTGCCTTATTAGTAAAGAAAAAGCTGCCAATTAGACTAATTAGTCTAATTGGCAGCTTTTTCTTTACTAATAATTTTGGTTGACTAAATATATGTATCTTACTATCGGGATAATTCCGCAAATAACTAAGATTCCTATAATTGTCATACAAATAATGATCAATTTATGCAAATAATGATTTTTGAATTTATTTTTTATTAAAAATAAAACGATTTCAATAACTAATAATATAAAAATAAATAGATAAATACTAAGAATAACAAACTCACCTCATCAATGTTTTTATAATATATCTAAATACGTTGTAGTTAATTACAACTTAATCAATTCATAATATCTAGTTTAAAGGTAGGATCATCAGGAAAATCGTTCTAAGCAACCTAAGTTTACCAGTTAAACTTTCTTGTTTCAATAGATATTTCAATTTATCTATAAAAAACGAATCAAAATTATTTGTTCATAAATCAATACTCCTTATAATCTTTTACTTTTTATTATAATTTCAAAACCTATATTTGCAATTACTTCAATAAAATATATATACCATAATTTTTATTCTATATTACTTCACTATGAATGATGCCAAATAGTTTAATTACCTTCTTCTATAATTGTCTCCATAAGAATAATAATAATTTTTAATCATAAATCTAGCATCATTGTATTTCATCTAAATTTATAGATAATCTATTCAACACACATATCTAGGTTTAATAAAAAATCCATAGTAAAAACAAAATTACTAATTTTTTACATATTTTTTCTGCATGTTTTATATTTTATAAAAAAATAATAACATATTGTTTATTAAAAATGAAACTTTTTTTGCATCACTAAATTATATATAAGTTTGGTTTAATTTTATAAAATTGAGTATTGTTATCTTTTTTAATAATTTAGTTCTATTAATTTTTAATTATATATTTTTATATACTATTCTTTGGTAATTCCATCATTAAACCAAACTGGCTTTTACTAAATTTTTTGATCGTTTTTCTTAGGATTATTTTTAACAAATATTTTGTCTTAATTTAAACTAAATTGTAATAAATGTATATTTTTATGTAAAATATCTTCCACCATACACTAAATCATGATATAATAAGGACATATCTTTAATGGATTTTTCACGACTACTCACGAACGGAAATTCGTGGGTAGTTTTTTTAATCGGTATTATAACAATGTACCTTTTTAATAAAAAATACTATTTAGTTTTTAAGGATTAACTTCCTTTCTTTCATTTATATCTTAGTTATTTATTAATAAATAAAATTATTATTCAAAATCCAACATCTTTACAAAAAATGGATGTTTTAAGTAGAATAGAAAGAAGCTATTTCTTTAGTTGTAGATTTATTCTTTAAGTTTTGATTGTTTATGTATATTAAAAATTATTTGTAAATAATTGAGAAGTTGTAAATGTATTTACAAAAATTTTTGCTATGCTATAATAAGAGTATAAAAAAGAGAGATATGCTGAAACATATCCCTCAATTGTAGAACCGTTTAAGACGGTGGCAAAAATTTAAAGATTATTAAAAAATAACCATTATCCAGCCAAAGGATAAGACGGTTATTTTTTATTGTCATTTTTAAGCAAATTCACAACCAAACTAATTAAAGTAATGGTAAACATACCAAAGCCTAAAATGGTCTGAATTGTTTCAAATGCAGACAACAGGCTTCTCCTTTCATCGATTTTAGCACTTACTTTCATAAGCACCATCATCTTTCAGGATAGCCACCATCATAATTTTTTACCTCTTATTATACTCTGTTAAAGTCATCAATATATCTTCTAATTGGACATAATTAAATGGGTTGCTAATAAATTCGAACAAAAATAAAAGGTCAAAAACTTAAATTTTTTGACCTTTTCACTTACTGTTTCATATTAGGATTTGGTTTATACATAGATGAAGAGCATCTTAAATTCTTTTATCTACTTATTGAGCATAAACACTTTCTCGCAAATTGATTTTACTTCTATAAAATTCACTAAATTTAACATTATTATTCAATAAGATATATATTATTTCTCGAATTTGATCGTTATCTTCTATCATTTCAATTTCAATTCTATTTTGATTAATAATTGTTAATTCAATATTTGAAATTTTATCTAATAATGGGACTACAAGAGGTGAATCTTCTAAAATTAAAGTATATTTTGGAGGAAATGTTCTAGTATTATTTAAAATTATATCTTCTACTGTTCCTTCATTAATGATCTTCCCATATTCTATTATATAAATATAATCTGATACTCTTTCAAGTTCATCTAAATTGTTAGAAGTTAAGAGGATTCCTGCACCTTTTGCCTTTAAATTCTCCACTATCCCCAACATTTTTATGGCTGAAGGTTCATCTACACCAGATGTTGGTTCATCAAAAATATAGGTATCGTATATTCCGATACAGGCTTGTATAAAACTAATTTTCTTTTTCATCCCAAATGAGTAACCATCTATTTTTTTTCTAAATCATTATCTAAATTTAATTCTCTCGCCAACCGTATTGCCTGATCATTTGAAGATAAATTCTTTAACTTACAAATAAAGTTTAAAAATTCATGACCTTGTAATATCTGTATATAAAGAATCTGCATCCGGCATAACCGAAATTGATTTTCTTTTAATTTCACCAGATTCTATTTTGAAATATCCGAGAATTGCTCCAATAAGAGTCGATTTTCCTGCCCCATTTTTTCCTATCAATGCAGTTATATTACCATTTTTAACATTTAGATTAATTCCTTTTAAAATTTCACTCTGTTTAAATCTTTTATGTACTTTAACACATTCAATCATTTTTAAAGATCCTTTCTTTCGAAAAAGTATTCTCCAATATAGAAAATAAATATTGTTATTATTACTAAGATTCCGATTTCCCATGAACTTTCTAAATATCTAAATGGTAGTATCCAATCAAATACATCTAAAATTGCATTGTTTTTAAAATAAATAAATGCATAGAGTATGGGAAAGCTGATACTTAGAATAATTCCTAGTAAGGAAGAAAATCTCTCGTTTGCACTAATGGTAGATAACAACAATGTTAATGATTCAACATATGTATAAAAAATAAATAGATTGATTAATTTGTTAATAGGAATATAGAACTGGTTTCTACCAACCAAAAGAACTATTAGCCCTATTGAAGTTACCACCAAAAAATAAGTAATCATCAATAAAAATTTTGCTAAATAGATCTTCATTCTTGAAGCGTAAGGTATTACATAACGAAACGTTTGGCTTCTATACTCAGTTGTAACTATATTAGAAAACAAAATTGTAGAGAATAGAAACCCTAAAATCGCATATACTCCGAATAAAATTTCAATAGCCGGAGACTTTCCATCAATAAATAATACCAAAGATTGAGAATAATTGGTAATTAAAAAAGATACCAAACTAAATATCGATCCTATTACCAGTGCTCTAACTGATAATAATTCTTTCTTTAAACCAAATAAATATATCGCTTTCATATATTTTCCTCCGAATAAGTTAATTAATATAATAATACATCAACATAAATAATTGTGCACTTTAATAAAGTTTATAGACCTATACCAATAAAGGAAATAATTCAAGGTTCTTTTATAACCTTGAATTATTTCTATGTATTTACTATTTTTTTCTCTATTTCAGACCTATTAGATGTATTTAGCATAGATTTATTTCTCTTAGTAAATCAATTTTTAACAAGAAACTTTTACCTATTCATATTTTTTGCATTGATTTGTTCAATTGGTAATTCTATTATTAAGCAAATGTTTAGTTTTTATAAATTTTATTTGTATTATTTTGACGATTATATTGAGATATCAAATGGTATATTAAAAATCTAAGCTAATAAAATTAAAAAAGTTCGATAAAAGGTTTAGTACTTAGTTCTTCATTAGAACAATCTATCTTAAAATTGTCTTCAGTAAAAACAATCGTTTTAAATACAGATACTATAGACAATCAAGTTAAAGTAAATCATATATTATCCTACTAGGGTAATAAGGATATTTGGGAACTAATTGGAAATATATTTCCAAATAAAAATTTCAAAAAAAAAAAAAGAATTCATATTCAAGTTTTTTTTCGTTAGAATCTTAGTTCTATTAGTTTTAATAATAATTAATTTAATTTCAGTTATATCTAATTATCACTTGAATGCCTATATACTGTTTATAGCAATTAACTTAATCTCACCATTGATTACCAGTATTACTTTAAGACGTTTAAGAACTACTGGAAATAATATAGTTATAATTAGTGTATATTTACATGAAAAGTATTTTTATTTGATTCTGATATGCTAGAATGGTCATATACCTTACAGATATATAAAAATTTAAAGATTATAAAAATAGGTGTTAAGTTGCATAGACTAAAAAATTTACTTTTATCATATGGACTAAAAATCAATGATAATTTTTAAATTTTGATTGTCTATATATGTTAAAAATTATTTATAACTAATTGAGATGGTGTAAATATATTTACAAAAGTTCTTACTATGCTATAATAAGAGTATAAAAAAGAGAGATATATTGACGCATATCCCTCAATTGTAAAACCGTTTAAGATGGTGACAAAATTTTAGATTATTAAAAAATAACCGTTATCGTGCAAAGATAAGACGGTTATTTTTTATTGTCATTTTTAAGCAATTTAACAATCAAACCGATTAAAGTAATGGTAAACATACTAAAACTAAAAATGGTCTGAATTGTTTCAAATGCAGACAGGAGGCTTCCCCTTTCTTTAGATTTTTGAAGTGAAGTACGTTCATACGTATCACCTCTCTTCCGATTGGATAGCCACCATCATAACTTTTCTACTCTTCTATTCTATTATATGAAACACTAAAATATTGTTAAATTAAGCAATCTTCATTTGTTTTAATTTACATTTATGTTGAAAAAAGACGAATTATTAACATTTTTCCTATTCGGTTTAATTGATCAGTCTTAATATTTTTATTTATCTTTCTCTATATAATAGTTTCATTGATTCTTGTTTATTCTAGATATATTTTTGCTATATCCTATATCAGTAATTTTATTGCCAAATCAAGTTAATCTATAAGGATTAATAACCAAAACAGTTTGCAAAATTCAAACTAGTTTAGATGATTGTTTCTAGGATAGTCAGATAAATAATCAGGAGATGGTTACTTGTGAAACAAACTAAATTTATGCTAGAAATGAGTATTGAAGAATTTGAAAAGCATTATTGGTATAAAATAGAATTGAAAGAAATTTGTCAGGAATATCAATTGCCAATCTATGGGACAAAATATGAATTATCCGAATATATCATTCGATTATTAAAAGGCGAATCTACTAATAAAATTAAACCAATCAGAAAAAAGAATCGACGAGGATTGCCAGCATATCAAATAACGCCAAAAACAAAAATTTTAGAATCAAGCTTTAGTTTAAACAATCAATCACGTCAATTTTTTTGTTCTTATTATGGTGTGGAGAAATTTTCTTTTAAAAAATCAATGGGTATTAAGATGCGTGAAATTGAAGCTCAACAAGACACTAATGCGACAGTACAGGATTTAATTGACGTTTATGAACAAAAAACAGTTGACTTATCTAAAAATAAAGAAGAGCAAACCTATCAGTGGAATAACTTTGTCAGAGATTTCAGCAATGATAGTCTAGCAAAAGATTATCACTCACCAATGAAAGTCGCTGCATATTTATGGAAAGAGGTAAAAGATTCTGATCAAGAGAAAAAATATAGCCATGACTTACTAATCACCCATCAAAAAGAAATAAGTCGGTATCTGAAAAGTATGAAAGATAAATAGATACCAACAAAATAGGTTCAAAATAAACGATATCTAGAAAGCTTCTAATTATTTTGTCTTCATTTTATTGACTAAAATAATATTCAGTATTTCATAATTGTCTTTATGTATTAGAGAATATAAATAAGCAAGTTATGCAACCTAATAAAAGAATATTCATTTATTCAATTCACCTTTTCGTATATATTAAATCATACTTTCGCTACAACATTATCTCTTAACTATTAATATAATTATTTTTTATTGTTCATCATATCGATTATACTATAGATACAAAAAAGTAAGTTAAGGAGTGAAAATATGAGTTTGACTGTGATGATTACATATACTGGAAAAGAAGACCATGCAAAACAATTCATGGAAGAAATGATTGAACAAGGTATCGTGAATAAAATACGCGCACAGGAAGGGAATGAACGGTATGAGTATTATTTACCTGTAGAAGATCAACATTCTATTTTACTAATTGATCGCTGGAAGAATCAATCAGCTTTAGATATTCATCATCAATCGGACATGATGAAACAAATCGCAATATTACGTAAAAAATATCAACTAAGCATGAAAGTTGAAACATTTGCAACTGATTAAAAGAGAATGTATTTGATATATTGAAAAAAATAATTTAATTATTTATGTATTTTAGCTATACTATAATTTTTATTATAAGCTTTGAACATAGAATTGATTTAAGCTGTATTTTATACGTAGAATATAGCTTTTTATCTATCCTATTTCATAATATCGAAAGATAATTAATTAAATCTTCATCATGTAACTTCATAATTCCTTTACCATTTAACTTTGGTTTTGTAGGGATTATTATTAATTGAATTGGATTGATTTTCAAACAAAAATTTTTTTGTTCTACCTTTAACCGCTCATTTTTCCATATTTTTAAAGCCACCTGAACATTTATAGCTAATTGATTTGTCTAAGCTTGAACATCAGAAAAAGAAATTTTGCTAGGCTTATATTCTCCAAATTGAGGGAGAATATAAGTGTCTAAATATATTCTTACTCAATTCAATGTCTTTTATAGTGTTAAGGAAAATGTACAAGCAAATCGATGAAAAAAGGGTTACTCCAGGAACAATTATCCAAACTCATTAACATATCTGTGTGAGGTATAAATAAAATTGAAGAAGGACAATCTCCTTATCCGATGAAGCTATAGTTGAATTAGAGTTTGTTTTCAAAGTTCCTTAAAATGAATTTAAATTTTAATAAAAAATACGGTTTGAATTGCTCCCGTTAAAATGGACAAGAAAGAATTGAAAAAGCGAAAAAAATTTACCTAAAGATTTCTTAAAAAAGAATATTGAAAACTTTACGAATAGAACTAGTTTCCTTATTTGATTAAATTTGAAAAAAATTAGTATATTAAATATCTATATCTATATTAAAGTCTAAAATATCCCATTTAGTGTTTATTAATTTAATTATAGCTACAATTGACATTAATACAAAGATTGCTAATGAAAGTAAAAGAGAAGGGAACCATATATTAATCCAAATCATAGTTTTATTAAACAGTTGGGTTATTCTAACAAACATTAAACTCAACACAAAATTATATGTCAAAGATATTATTAGTGTTGTAAATGAAAAAATTAGAATTTCAAATTCTTTTTTTAAAAAAATATCTAAGGGTCTTAAACCTAAAACAAATAATTGTTTTATTTCGAATGTTTCTTTTTCTTGTAGTAACATCATCATACATATGGTATTTGCTAATACAATAAGTATTGGAGCGCTTAAAAAGACAACCATATTTGAAGTTCTAGCTCCTGCATCACCACCATCAGGTAAATCAATAAGTAGTGAAGAAAATCCGGAAACAAATATACTTATAATTGTTATTGGGATATATATTTTTTTGAAAGTATCATAATGCTCACTGATACTATAAGTTGCTAAGTTTAGCAAAGATAAATTAAATCTATTTGATATAATATTGAAAATTTTAGAAAAGGATAATAAAATTATTTTTCCACATACATTTATTAATAATGATATAGAAATTATTTCTGAGAAAATTAATAAAATGCTTAAGATGCCAAAAAAATTAATGCCTACCCTTTCTGGTAAAAGGGACAAGAAATATATAATTATAGATATATTTAAAAATAGCATAAACATTACTTTCAAACAATAAAATCTATCTCTATTTTTTAGTTTTATATTTTCAATATTTTTTTGAATTTTATAAAATGTGCGTCTCGAACGAATATATCCACTATACAGAGTTACTATTGTAATGAGTACCAATGTGATAAGAAATGATTGGAATGAAAACCTGATAGTCATGAGAGGGAATTGCTGAACTCCTTGGGTGCTAACAAGAAAATTATAAAAAAATTGAGCAAATGGAGTTGATAGAATAGAACCACCTATTGTACCTAATATACTTGCAATAGCTAATTCTAAGCCTGATAGAATAGCAAGATACTCTGGTGTCATTCCCAAAATAATTTGTATATTATTTTGTTTTCTTAAGCCACTTAATATCTCTTTCACAATATTTCTTAAAACTATTGGTATCATAATACCACCAAATATTATTGGAATAAAAAATAGTTGGGTATTGCTAGACATGTCATTATTTATCAAACTACTATTACTAAAGTTAAAAAAATTAGTTAGGCAGATATTAATTACAAAAGCACAAGTAATAAAAACAGGAAGGGAGAAAATCCATATTTTCCAAGAATATTTAAATTGAAGCCATGCCAGTGAGACCATATTATAAGTTCCTCGCTATTTCATGAAGAAGTGAAGCTTCAGTAGGATTCGATAAAATATTTTGTATTTTCCCATCACGTATGACAACTGCCCGGTCAGTTCTTGATGCTATTTCAATATTATGAGTGACCATTATCACTGTTTTTCCTTGATTAGTTATTTCTCTTAAAATTTCAAATACTTTTTCACTTGAGACTGAGTCTAAGGCACCAGTTGGCTCATCTGCAAATATAATTTCACAATTAGTTGCTAATACTCTTGCTATAGCAACCTTTTGTTTTTCCCCTCCAGAGAGAGAATCAATACTTGCCGATGACTTAGGTTCAAAATTAATACTATTAAGTAATTTATCAATTTGAATTTTATCAACTTTTTGATGGCTTAGTTTTAATTGTAGAGAAATATTTTCAAATACTGGTAAAGCAGAAATTAAATTGTATTGTTGAAAAATAAATCCAATTCTCTCTCTTCTTAATCTAGCCAACTTTGTTGAATTTAGCTTGTATATATTTTGAGCTTCTAAAAAGACTTCACCACTTGTAGGAGTTGATAAACCAGAGATAATATTTAATAATGTACTTTTACCAGATCTAGACGGACCCACTATACTTAAAAACTCACCTTTGTTTACTTCAAGAGAAATATCATCTATTATTCTTATTAAATTGTTAGATTTAAATAAAGCTATTTCTTTGGTTACATTTTTGATATTTATAATTATACTGTTCATAGTTCTCCCCTTGGTTACATTATACAATATTCGTTCTAACATTACCCAGCATTTTCATTGACATAAATAAAAGCGTTTGCTCCCTTTTTTACTAAATTTTTATACCAAACAAATATGTCATTATTTGAAACTAATTTATCTTGTACTCCAGTTATTAATACTTCTAAAGGAATTACAGCACTTTTATGGTTTAACCCAACGATCATGTCTCTTTCAAGGTGACCGAACGCTTCTGAGTAGTGAGAGTAGTCGCTTTTTCATTCGTGGATTGAGCGACGAAACATTTGTTTTCCTTGTTTTTCTTGGTGACCGTTTGGGTCTCATTCGTCTTTCATAGGTAAATGAGACAGATGAAATACGCCAGTCCGAAACATTCTATAAAGTGTACAAACAGAACAATCAATAGGGAATGCTGCACGACCGATAATCATATCTGGCTCCCATCCTTGAACAACTTTTATTCGAATGTAGGATTCTTGTTTCTCTGATAAAACGATGGAATGTCTACCACAGTTAGCTTTATTTTTCCTATATTGGTTGAAATAATCAAAAGCGGTATGCTCCGTTTTAAAATAGAGATATACTTTATAAATTGTTTGTCTTGAACGTTTTAAGCAACGTGCTATTTTAAGTGCTGATTGATTTTGAAATAGGCCTCTATCATTAACCAGTTCATCTTATGTAAAATGGGTCATTTGTACTCATTTCTTATAATTTTTTCAAAGGAACTATTTTGAGTGTAGAACAAATGACTTTTTTAGTTGTCTAGCTTAATTTTACAATCGGTGTAATTATAAATTCTAAATAAAATTATTAAATCTAATTATTAAACATAATGATGATTCCTATCAATGATTAAAAATAAAATCACTAATTAGAATATACTAATTTTAGCTGAAAATCATTTTTTGGTTGTATTCTAAATATTTCTTTCCAAAATTCACTATTATTTTTGTACTCTTTTTTACAAATGAATATAAAATAACTCCTACTACCATTAAAAGAAAACTTAATGTAAGCTGGGAGTACGCAAATTTTTGGAATTTAACCAAAATAACGGCAATAAAAATCAATGGAGATAATGTAAAGGCTACCATAATAACCCAAAACGATAGCAGTATTCCTAAAATAGAAAACCATAAAGCAATTCCTAAAATCAGATTAAACATTATAACACCCAACAACGACATATAATTTACTTTTTTCATCTATCTTTACCCTCCTTTTTAGATTAAAATATCTAAAATAGTATAACCATCTATTAATTTTTTGATGATTATATACTATGATATAGTATTATTATAGCATTTTTCTTACATTTTAAAAAATAATTATTAATATTTTAAATTTAATAGAAAAAATTTTTATTTCTAGATAATAAAAATTGGAAAATAGTACATATACCATTTACCAATCTGATTATTGTTATGTTATTCATAAAACCAAATATTTTCTGTACTTCACTTCTATTTTATTTTAAATAAAAAATTATTATCTTATTTATTGATTCATAATTAAAAAGAACCAGATTTAACCTAGACAACGGTCAAATCTGGTTCTTTTTGTATTTTTGTAACATCTAAATAGCTTAAACAAACTTAATAACTAAATTTCCTGCGTTTTTCAAAAATACCTGTATGAAATTGATTTATTCAGCTATTACTCTTCTAACAATAAGCAGTACACTCTATTTAACATTAAATGTTATACTCAATACACTAAAGTAAGTTTTTGCTTGTAGCTAATTTTTTTGGCTACAATTTTATTTACTGTTTTTCAATTGAGCTCTTCTTGACGAATGATTCCAATATTTGTAATCTTTTCGCGTTGAATAAGCAATTTGTGTCTCAAAATTTTAGGACTATTTCTTCTCCTGTATTGATTTTTTCACTGTTCTAGAAAGCTTAGAATGAAACAATAATTTTTATAATCTTTATTAGTCAAAACCGTCACTAGAATTGCTCATCCATACATGCAGTTCTTTCATTCTTGTTCACTATTTGGTGCCAATCTTTTTCACTTTTTAAAATAACAAATGAGCAATTATTCGAACTATTATAAAAATAAATAGAAAAAAGCCATTAGGAATAGCGATCTTTAGATTTAAGCTTATATAAAAACATAAAAACCATTCAATGATCGATATTCCAATCCAAACGAAAACAATTGAAGTTGCAAAAATAGTCAGGGCATACAATTTAATTAAAAGAAATGGAATAAATTAAGGAAGTATAACTTTCATACAAACAAAGCAACTTCGTTTGATAGTTGGTTTACGAATTAAAGAAAAAGAGCGAATCGAAAATAACTCCATCCTTGGAATAATTAAGGATAGGTAATCAA
Organism: Melissococcus plutonius ATCC 35311; assembly: GCF_000270185.1. Classification (NCBI taxonomy): domain Bacteria; kingdom Bacillati; phylum Bacillota; class Bacilli; order Lactobacillales; family Enterococcaceae; genus Melissococcus; species Melissococcus plutonius. The sequence goes on along the minus strand of NC_015517.1, from coordinate 8,870 downwards.
AAAATAAACTTAATAAACTAATCATCATGATTAAGAGCGGTTTTTCCTGATAGCCAAAAAATAGACTACTATAGGCATGTTTTGAGATACCTACAAAATAGCTAGGAACACATATAAACAAGATAAACATCATTAAAAAGTAACACCAAAAAATTAATTTTCTATTTATCTATTAATTGTCCGTTTTTTAAATTCAATGATTTATTATAAACCAACCCTTCTATATAGTCATGGCTAGCAACAATGACACTTTTATTTTCTTTTTTTAGTGTTTCAAGTAAAATAATGAATTGTTTAATCCCATTGGCATCTAATCCACGTGTTAGTTCATCTAAAAGAATAATGTTCTGATCTTCCATGACTGCTTGGATAATTCCCAGCTTTTGACGCATACCAACCGAATATTTTGATACAGATTGTTGCCCATTCGGACTTAGTTCAAATTGATTCATAAGATCAATCACTTTTGTTTGATTGAAACGTTTATTTAAGTTTCCTAAAAATTTTAAATTTGTCATGGCGTTTTCATATTCTAAAAAGCCAGGATTTTCAATCAATGCTCCAATGATATCTTCGTTATCAATTTTTACTGTCCCCTGATCTGCTGCTATTAAACCAGTAATGATCTTAAATAAGGTAGATTTTCCTGAACCATTTATACCAGAAATATGTATTAATTGACCGGGGTGCAATTGTAGTGAAACATCTGTTAAAATTTGATTTTCCTTAAATGACTTTGTTATTTTTTGAACAGTTAGCATTTGTTTTCTCCTTTAACCTCGATAAATTCTATGAATGGCACGATAAAGTGGGTCATAGATTGGACTATAAATAAGCAATAGATACTTAGCTTCTAATATATAGTGATAACCTAAGCTGATTAATAATGTACCTATAGTTAATAACCATGGTGGACAATAACGATAAGCACCAACGATAATAATGGCAAGGATGGCTATGATAAAAAAGCGTAGTACAAGCAATAGGGTCCCCATCATAAAAGAACCATCATGAAAGAAGTGAATACCATTAAACATAAATAAGCCATAATAAATACAAAAATAAAGGATTGTTTCAGCTATGACAACTTTTAATAATTGTTTTTGTATGTATTCAGATTGTTTACGAACTGTAATCAAGGTTGAAATTGGTTTATAGGTTAATACTTGCCACATCATGAGAACTAGCAATAGACTTTGTGAAACTAGGACTGAAAGATGAGATGCAACTAGCGTACTAATGATATCTCCATGAATTTTATTGTCAATAACACACCACCCACTGCTCATTAAAGCAATTATTGCAACCAATAAATAATGGGTTAGTGGAAAAATATGTCTTTCTTTTATTTGCATCTTACTTACCCTCTTCTTCTTTTTCGAATGATCCATTGGCGCATTAATATCCATGAAATAGTAGAATAAATGAAAAAAGAAAAGAAAAAAAGAGTATAAACATTGATATTTTGTCCATTAGAAACTGCAAAATTCAGTTGTCCAGGGGCAATTAATGAGGGTAAAAACCAAAGAGAGAAAAATGGCACTGACTTAATACCTAGAATGGGAACAAATATACCTGGAATTACAATAAGACTTGTTCCAACAGTGGCACCCAAAACAAAATAAATACTTGTTTTTCGAATAAATAAACCTAGCGAGAAGATAAATACAGCAAATATACCCCAACCAATGGCTGAAAGCAAGGTGAATATAATCATACTCTTTAATGTATTATCATTAAAAGGCGGTTGAATTAGAAATTTTTCAAGTTTAATATTTGAAGGGAATCTTCTCAATAATATAATAATGAACAATAATTCGTATATTTTTGTGAAAATTGACAAAAGAAAAGCCGATAAAAAAGTAATACTTGCTGAGATTTTTAAAAATTTAACGTATCCTATTCGTTGTTGAATATTATAAAAAGTATGGTTGTTTTTAATATAAATAAATAGTATCGAACCAAATGTAGTGTATAAAATCATGGTAAGTGTATCTACAATTAAAGATGAGTCTACTCCACTAAGTTGGATGTTCCAAAAATCTATTAATGGTATTGTACCATTAAATTTAAGCCCAGAATTTATTTTAATTACTTGTAAGATAAGCCATGTAATAGCTACTAAATAAATGAATAAGCTAAACAATTGAATATATCTTTTTCTATTAAAAATAGAATTTCCTCCTTTATTAACAAATAAAGAGACGAATAAATCCATCTCTTTATTTGTTATAATTATTGATTATTTACGATTTGCACTAAAATGTAAAGTAACAACACTATCATTCGGTTCATAAGACTTTGAACGAACGTCTGCATAATAACTATAACCAGCTAACCCACTATTGTTACCAGCATAACTAGTTGAATTTTTATACAACCCAACTGTATCTGAACGTCTACCTGCATTAGAATTAATTAGCCAAACATTATATCCAAATGAATTTGGCAAAGCATCACCATTAAAGGATGCCTGATTAGAACTGCTTTGTTTTGTATTAGGAGACCCAAAGGTACTCCATGCTCCACCAGCAGCTACCTTCTCTTGTGAAACTGTCCAATAGGCAGCATAAGCAGCTGATGTCCCCATTAATGAGAATAGGATTACGACACTAGCCAACATTTTAACCCAAATATTACCTAAACAAATCTTTTTCAAAAAAATCACTCTAATCATTTTTTATATATTAATTATATACTATCTCATTTTATAAAAATAATGTTTTTTTTAATATTTTTTTATTTATATAATGATTTTCCTAAAAGAATATTGTTTAAAAATATATTCTTTTGTTAAAGAATTAAAAAAGTAAAATAGCTTACTTTTGATAGCTTTCTTTTCACTTTAAATAGTTATTGTTAATAGATATTTTCCAATTTATCCTCTTCTTCTTTTTCGAATAAGCCATTGACACATCAATATTCAAAAAATAGTGGAATAAAGAAAGAAAAGAGAAAAAGAATATAGTCATTAATATCGTGTCCATTAGCTAGGTTAAAATCTAGTTGTCCGGGAGCGATTAATTTAGGTAAAAACCAAAGCGAGAAAAATGGTATCGATTTAATGCCTAGATTAAAAACAAATATAGTTGGCAACACAATCAGATTTGTACCAATAATAGCACCTAAAATAAAATGAATACTTGTTTTTTGAATAAATATACCTAGCGAGAAGATAAATACAGCAAATACGCCTCAACCAATGGCCGAAAACAAGGTGAATGTAATCATACTTTTTAACGTATTATCATTAAAAGGCGATTAATTAGAAATTTTTCAAGTTTAACATTTGAAGGCAGTTGTCTAAGTAATACAATAATGAGCAGTAATTCTATACTTTTGTAAAAATTGATAAAATAAAAGTCGATAAAAAAGTAATAAATGCTGAAATTTTTAAAAATTTAACATATCCTATTCGTTGTTGAATATTATAAAAAGTATGATTGTTTTTAATATAAATAAACAGCGTTGAACCAAAGATGGTATATAAAATCATAGTTAGCGTATCTACAACTAAGGAAAAACCTACCCCACTAAATTGAATAGCCTAAAAATCTGCTAAAGGCCTTATACCATTCAATCTAAGTCCAGCTCTGTTGCTCTAATTTCTTGCAAAACAATTCATATAATAGCTATTAAATAAATAAACAAACTAAACAATTGAACATATCTTTTTCTATTAAAAATAGAATTTCCTCCTTTATTATTATGATCACTAATTATTTATGATCAGCACTAAAATGCAATTTAACAATACTACTATTTGATTTATAACCCTTCGAATGAACTCCACGAACCTCTCTAGTAAATTTTTTAAGGTAATTGATATGTTTTTATAATTGTTCGTAAAGTTCAACTGACTTTTGTGCATTTTTTATAAAACATTGTTTCACAACTAAAAAAAAATACTTTTGTCAAAATAAAACTTATTATACTATCCACCTATACATCTTTTTCTTTTACAAACGAAACAACATTTTTGCCTTTCTTTATAGCTAGATAGACAATCGTTAAACTAATCGTTATTAAAAGCGGAGAAACCAATAACTGATTCTGACTCAGACGCTTTTCAGCATAATTATATAATGTAATTCCATACGCCTTTTTATATTTTTCTAAGGTGTTCGCTGATGCATTCTTAAATACGATATTCATACTTTTTTCCATCAAAACATTTTTTAACATTGCATTAATTTGAGTTAAAGGAGACCAAGTCATAATTTGTGCAAGTAGTCTACCCACTGATCCAATGGAAATATAAACACCTGCTAAAAAACCGATTACTGTGCCAATAATAGTACTTAACATTGTAAAAGCAGTCCCTGTTTTAATGAACGTCAGAAACGGTAAAACAATACTAGAAGAAAGGATACAACTAAAAATAATCATTAAAATGACTTTCAATCCTGTAATCATTGAAAAATCATTCAATGCATTGATGCCATTAAAGAATAAAATTCCTAAAAAGCAGCAAATTATTGTAATCACACTGCCTAAAAAAACAGCAGCAATGATATAAGACAATGAGATTTTCCAATACGCTAAATTACCAATACCTATATCTTCATCAATTTTCTTTTCCCTGTCTTGAACCATAACATTATAAGCACCTAGAGTGGAAGTCAGAGAAATAATTGTGGTTAATCCTGCAATGAGCCAATAATTTATCATTTTTGTCATTGCTAAAGTTAACTCTTGGTTTCCAAGATTTTCTTTAACCGCCTCTAATTGTGACTGTCCTAAAAATAGTTGATAGAGGATTAGTAAAATAATGACTGATAGAAAAGACATAGCAAAAGCAACCCGATCACGTGTATAAACCATAATATTTCTTTTTACTAAATTGAACAATTCATTTTTTCTCCTTCTTAATTTTTTCTAACAAATTCAGGTAAGCTGCTTCTAATGTTGCATATTGCACATTAAAACTTTCAATGATTTGCTTTGGTTGATTCTTGGCAATCAGAACCATAATATCATCCATAGATATATCTTGATAAATAACTTCCTGAAACCTTACTTGACGTTTTTCTTGAAAATCATTTGTTAGATTTTGGATTGATTCATTCTGTTTTAAAGTAAGCAGCAAATTCATTTGTGCATGTTGCTCGATAAAGGTCGGAATATCCCCTGAATAATAAAGCTTTCCTTCAACCAAAACATCAAGTGTATCGCAATAGGTCATTTCTTCTAAATAATGAGTAATCAAAATCACTGTCATCTTTTTTTGTTTATTCAACCGATAAATCACATCCCAAAGATCTTTTCTAGATTTGGGATCCAAGCCAGTAGTCGGTTCATCTAAAAGTAATAACGATGGATTATGAACTAAGGCTCTTGCGATATCAATTTTTCTTTTTTGTCCACCTGAAAGATTACCATATCTTTTCTTTTTCAATTCCTCGATCTTTAAAGTATTGATCAATTTCTGCTATTCTACTAAGTACTTCCTTTTTCTTTAAGCCATATAAGCTACCACGTATAATCAAATTTTCTTCTACAGTTAATTGACTATCGAGTCGACCTGACTGAAATACTACACCAATATGTTGATAAAGTGCATGTTGTTCCACTTTTTTTCCATTCACCGACCAATCAATAACACCCGAAGTTTTAGCAATTGCTTGAATTAAGAGATTAAATAATGTTGTTTTTCCAGCACCATTTGGTCCTAATAAGCCATAAAAACCACCTTCCTTAAATTCAGTGGAAACTCCTTTAATTGCTTCAAACGATCCATAATTTTTTCTTATATTTTTCAATTTTATATTCATTCTTTGTTACTATAATCCCTTCTAGGAAAATCCTTTTTAATAGTTATAATTTTTTTCTAATTCAGAGATATTATTCATCCATTTATCTTTTATATAATGAGCTATTAAATGATTTCAAACAAGGTAACCGCTTTAAACCTAAAATTTATTTATATACTTAATATTTCTTATTCACACTAAGCACATCTCTTGTTTCCCTATAAAAAATTAACAAGCGCTTACTTTATTGTATCAAAAGACTTCCTTTATATTATAATCAATAATGTTATAAACTTGCTATTTAATGAACACTTGGCACTAACTATAAATTAATGCTTGTGAGTAACTTTTTTTAATTGTATCATAACAATCTATTTTTATAGTGGATAGTTTAATTGTAATATTCAAATCACTAGCTGTTTTATTGTATAATTTTTTCTTATCAAGGACAGTCAGTCTAGATCATTCAGAACCGACAACTATTCATATACTATCTGCCAGTTGATTCATCAGCATTAATGCCAATCAATGCTCCTTTATGTCAAACTCGATATCATAATCAATTGCTTTACTATATTATTCGATAATTGCTTTGATTAATCCAAATAGATATTTCAGTCAATGGCAATCTCAATTTAAAGCTTTTATGAACTAAGATATTCTTTTTACATTAATCAAATAGCTTGGTATTTAATCGCTATTTTGAATAAGCCAAATATTTGATAAAAACAGATACTAATTTACTAATAAGAAGAGTAAAAAATAAAATTTCTTACATCAATTTATCGTTTTAAATAGTAGCTAAACATAAATGATTAATTAATATCAATTTAAGTATAAGTTATACTTTTAAATTAAGGTATAACTTATACTTTTTATGTATTTTATTATTATAATTCATGGATAAGTCAATATCTCATCAGTCAATTACCTGGTTATACTTTCGATAACTACTTAATTAATTCCTATGCGAATAACATATATAAATTATTCGCATTGAAAATAAAAAATTTTATCTTTCAATGATTTAAAAAATACCATGTTCTATTGCTTTTTTATCTAAAAATTAATTCATTTATTGTCTATTCTAAAAGCTATATAAAAGTATAAGTTATACTTTAAAAAATAATTTACATTATTCTATTTAGTCTATCTAACCTAGGAAAAATTGAAAAACAGTGATTTCTACAAAAAGTATAAGTTATTTATTGACATATAAAAATATATAACTTATACTTTTTATATGGATTGAGAGGGGGAAATGGGATGACAGCAACAACCTATACTGTAGGAAATTTTAAAGGTGGCGTTGGAAAAACAAAAATTGTTACTATGCTTGGTTATGACAATGCTATTATGAAAAATAGAAAAACATTGGTATTGGACTTGGATCCACAAGCTAATGCATCCCAAGTATTAGCAAAGACAGCAGATATTAATAAAATTGAAAAAACAATAACTAATGGTATTCAAGAAAATTCTCTGGTTAATTGTATTACACCAATTATGGAAAATTTAGACTTGATTGCTTGTGACACAAGTTTTCGCTCATTCTCAAAATATGTCATTAGCAATTTTCAAACAGAAGAAGAACAAATAACCGTTTTAGCAAACTTACTAGCTCCTTTAAAAGAACACTATGATGATATTTTCATTGATGTTCCGCCCACTATTTCTGATTATTCTGATAATGCAATGGCAGCTTCTGACTACAGCATTATTGCTTTTCAGACTCAAGAAGAATCTTTAGACGGTATTAGTAAGTACATTAATTATCAAAATTTTATGGTTGATCGCTATGATATTGAATTACAAGTTATTGCTATTGTTGCTTGTATGTTGGATCCAGATAGCCAACTGGATACCGATGTTTTACAGGAAGCAAAAGAAATGTATGATACAGCCGTTCTAGATACCATTATTACCTATCAAAATAGATTAAAGCGATATTCAAGAGAGGGAATTTACTTAAAACGTTATAATAATGGAAACTTTGATCAATGGGATTTTAAAGCTCATCAATTATTTACAACTATTCTTAATGAAATTGAAGCCAGAAGAAACTATTTAGAATCTTAAAAAAGGAGAATTTTCAATGGCAGGCAAAAATCTTTCACATATTAATACAAATATTCCTGAATCTAAAGGATTTAAACAATTAATTGATGCGCCAAAAAAGAAAAAAGTTCAAATTGAAGGTGAAAATAATTTTGGTAACAATGCTTTAATAAAACCAACAAGTTTTAAAAAATATAATGGAGAGAAAACACTTCAAGCAGCAAACAAAAAAAGAGGAAGACCAGTTATTATTTCAGATAAACGTTATAAAGTAATTGTTCCAAAAAAAATATCACCTGCATTAGAAAGTAAACTCAATGTCTTACAAGATTATATTGTTGAACTACAAGGTGTTTCTGGAAGAATTTCTTTTGATAAATTGGTCGATACGCTCGCCGAATCTTATATTGGTAATCGACTCAGTATGTCAAAAGAAGAATTAGCCAGGCAAGAAATCAAGCAAAAATTCGAGGAATTAAAATAATTTTTTCATGCTAATTTTGCCAAAAAGAATAAGTTATACCTTTATTTATTTATATAAAAAGAATAAGTTATTCTTTTATATTTATATTTTAAAGTATAAATTATTCTTTTATATTTGAATGAAGAATACTATGCAATCAACTATTTAACTAAATATACTTTTTATTTTAGAATAAGTTATACCTTTATTATTGAGGTATAACTTATTCTTTCTAATTATTTAAGGTATAATTTATACTCCGTTTTTATAAGTAATAACTTATACCTTAAATAAACATATTGTTGCTTGTTCTAGTCATTGATGGTATATTTTAAGCAAATAAAAAAGAGACGGTGCTAATTTTGCTTCGACTCAAAATAACACTAAATCACAACCCCTGTGATCATTGCCGTCTCATGTGTAATAATTATATATGTGCATTGCCGTGCACATCGATTGGAATTATTATAACAAGATTGGCAAAAATTATCAATATAAAATGCTTATTTGGTATACACTAATTTTAATTATCCAAAAAGTATTTACTGATAAGGAGATACAGCAGGTTGCTGTATCTCTTTTTCTATCTATAAAAA
>NC_015516.1:1852500-1891014 GCF_000270185.1 Melissococcus plutonius ATCC 35311 | reverse complement strand
TTTTAGCATTTTTTTAAATATTTTTCCACAACTAAATGAGTGCTGTGGAAAAATATTAACATTGTATAAAAAAAATTTCCACAATAAAACAAAAAATGTGAATTTTGATTATTTTTAAAACCTTTTCCACAGATTCTATTTTTATAAAAAAGGATACTATATAAGGTTTTATTGAGTTTTCCACAGAGTTATGCAGCACTGTTAATAACTTTTTAACAATATGTTTTTTTGTGGAAAAACATCTAAAAATAGCAATAAGAAAATTGAAATAAAAAATTATTATCCACAATACAAATAAAAGTGTTTATTTCTTGTGGATAATTTTTATAAATTTAAAAAAAAATAATTCAGTAATTTTATTGACAAATACTATAATTACTCGTTATACTAACAAAGTATGTCTATAGTTTGACGGATAAATTGTAATTTTTAGGAGGTGGATGATATGAAAAGAACGTATCAACCAAACAAACGCAAGCATCAAAAAGTTCATGGTTTTCGTAAACGTATGAGTACAAAAAATGGTCGTCATGTATTAGCAAGCAGACGTCGTAAAGGTAGAAAAGCACTTGCTGCTTAGTCTAATTTTTAATAATTTATTAGTTTGTTAGAAACTCTTAACTATCTTTTTAGTACTGAAGCTGAAGAGAATTAAGAGTTTTTTTGTTTTATTCTCAATAAAATTTTAGATTATTGCTGAAAAGTTGGAAAAAAATGTACTTGTCTATGCTATTATTGTATAGTAAGTAAAAAATGAAACGGAAAGACGTATATGAAAAAAGCTTATCGTGTAAAAAGTGAAAAAGATTTTCAAAAAGTATTTTATGCAAAAAATTCTTGTGCCAATAAAAGATTTGTTGTTTATTCGCTAGAAAAACCTGAACAAAAACATTTTAGAGTTGGAATTTCTGTTGGAAAAAAAGTTGGGAATGCGGTTGTTAGAAATTCAGTTAAACGAAAAATCCGCATGTCTATTTATCAACTGAAAGAACAAATTCTTTCTGAATATGATTTCATCATTATAGCTAGACCGGGGGTTCAAAATTTAACTTCAGAAGAAGTTAGAATAAATTTAATTCACATTTTAAAACTTGCAAATATTTTAAAATAAGAGAGGAAAAAAGCAGTGAAAAAACGTAAACATTTACTATTGATAATAAGCTTGGCGGCTGTTTTGTTTGTTTTATCTGCCTGTGGAACATCGCCAATTACTAAGGACAGTACTGGAATTTGGGATCGTTATATCGTTTTTTATTTTGCCAAAGCGATTCAGTTTTTATCATTGAATAGAAATATAGGTATAGGAATTGTTTTCTTTACCATTGTTATTCGTGTTATTTTATTACCACTTATGTATTTTCAAACCAAAAGTATGCGTAAAATGCAGGATATTCAACCGCAACTTAAAAAATTGCAACAAAAGTATTCATCAAAGGATCCGGAAACACAACGTTTATTTAGAGATGAACAACAGCGATTATATACAGAAAATAATGTAAATCCTTATGCTGGGTGTTTACCTTTATTGGTTCAGATGCCTATTTTGATGGCTTTATATCAAGCTATTTCTCGTATTCCAGAGTTAAAGCAGGGAAATTTTATGTGGTTAGCATTAAATAAACCTGATCCATATCTAATATTACCGATTTTAGCAGCTGTCTTTACTTTTGCTAGTACATATTTATCAAATATGAGTCAATTAGAATCAAATATCTCTTTAAAAATTATGAATTTTTTCATGCCTGTAATGATTTTTTTAATGGGAATTCAATTAGCTAGTGGCCTATCTTTATATTGGACAGTTTCTAATGCTTTTCAGGCCGGTCAAACATTAGTACTTAATAATCCGTTTAAAATTCGTAGAGAACGTGAAGAGGAAGCAAAAAAATTAAGAGAAAAAGAAAAAGCATTAAAAAAAGCAAAAAATCCTAAAAAGAAAATAAGAAAAAAATAGAGAAAAGATAAAATAAAGGGGGAATTTAAAATGCCTATGTATGAAGGTGATACGGTAGAAAAAGCAATTATTAAAGGATTACACGAATTGGGACTAAAAAAAGAAGAAGTAACTATTGATGTATTAAATGAAAATAAAAAAGGATTTCTTGGTTTTTTAAGTAAACCTGCTCGAGTGTCTATTGAACCTACCGTTGATCAACAAATTACAGAGGCAATTGAAGAAACGATTGATACAGTTATTACAACCAACAAAGAAGAAAAAAGAGAACAAGATATCCATGAAGAATTGCAAACTAAAAAGCCGATCAAAAAAGATGTAAAAAACTTAGAAAATGAGCAAGCGATTAAAGAATTAGCTATCTACCTAACAAATATAACAAAAGAATTAAATGCCTCTTCATTAGTAAGAGTTGAAAAAGAAGACGAAGTGTTTATTTTTAATTTAGATACCGATAAACCTGGCATGTTAATTGGTAAGCATGGAAAAATTTTAAATGCACTTCAATATTTAGCTCAGATATTTATTCATCGGATAGCCGTAAATAAGTTATCTATTGTTGTGAATGTAGGAGATTATAGAACAAAACAAAAAGAAATTCTGCAAAAATTAGCACAACGATCAGCTCAAAAAGTACAAAAAACAGGAAAACCAATGGCATTAGAACCAATGCCAGCGTTTGAAAGAAAACAAATCCATTCCATATTAAGTACTAATCCTGATATTCAAACGTATTCGAAAGGCAAAGAACCTTATCGTTATTTGGTTATTGATTTAAGAGAAGAAAAAAGATAGCAAAATTCTAATTCTGTTAGTTAATAAAAATATTAAGTAAATAGCAAAAATAAAACTGGAATAGATTGCAATGATAATTTAACAATATCGGAAAATGAAGTGATATGAACTAAATAGGTGGATATAGAAATTTAATATCATTTAAAACATTCAATATTATTGAATTAAATCATAAACGAATTATTCGTTTAACGCATCTAGTTTTACTTAGTTTTGTTCTATAAAAGGATTGACAAAAAAGAGTAAACCAAGTATATTTTAATACGAAATCATTCTTATCAAAGTAAAATACGATGATAAAGTAGCTTAAGTAATTTATGGCTTCTAAAAAACCTGACTTTTAAAAAGTCAGGTTTTTTTGTTTTATCTTTTTACTGGACATTAAGCAAATGTTGTTTGAGTAAATTGTATAACTGTACCATAAGCAAAAATTTCTGTTACTTTTTCACCTTCATATAAAGCTGAGCGCTGTTCAAAATGACAATTAATTACTGCGTCTGCTTTATAAGAATAGGCAATTTCTTTTAATTGAAAATAAATACGTTTAAACACATCGTTCGGATTGGTTTTAGAAGCATATAAATCGGCAAATACTCGATCTGTAGCAAAAATGATATCACGAATTAAATATTCTCGATTAATATTACCAGTTGATAAAAGAATAGATTGGAATTTTTCCTCAATCGATGAAACATCCTTGTTATTTTCATTTGATGACTCCATTCTTCAAATCCTCCGATTTCTATAATAGATAGGTATTTGCTTCTAATTCTAGAAAGAAAAATAAAGAAAAGCAAAAACTATGCAATGTTATAACCCTATAACCTAATTACTAAACTTTATTAATTAATCGGTATAACAAAGAATTTTTTTATTAAAATTCTATCAATTTATTACTTATATTATTTTTATCTATTTAGAAAGGTTAATATTTTCAAAAAAATAAAAACATACTAAAATCTTTAATAGAAATATTTTTTAATTTAACTACCTTTTTAAAAAAGTATAAATCTAGGAGGAGAGTAATGAAAAAATATATTGAAAGAATTTTTGATAGTAAAAAAAAATCAACAAAAAAGGATCACCAAACGAAAAATAGCAAATATAGCTATTTCAAGTGGATTGCTTTTTACATCTTGTGCAGTACCAATCGCTATTAGTCTATCCCAAAATGCAATTATTTCTTCAGCTGCAGTATTAGATATGGAAATACTATCTGATATTAAAGCATCTAACACAAGTGGAAACACCGAAAATGCACGCTGGACGTCAGATGATGTAAACAAAGCTGTAAATTTTCAAATTACTGGAAAAGAATTAGTTGATGCTTCGGTTATAACAAGTGGTAAAAAACAAGCTGTTTTAACCATTCCAACAGAAATGAATGGTAAGGTCACACCAAATGGTCAAGCAACAATTGTTACAAATTTAACAATAAAATTATCAGAGATTCAAGTATTGAATGATGCTATTAATGCCATGGAACAAATAAGTAATATAATAAGTAAAATTGCTAGTGGTGATTATGGTGAATTGTCAAATGTTACCATTAATTTTGATGAAGTAAATCAAAAATTAGATGCTTTTAATAATCTTAAAAATTTGGGAACTGCAACGTTTAATGAAAACATGGTAGAAGCAAGTGATGGTACTTATATCAGTGCCAATATTGATGATGGCTTAGGACTTGTGGTTTCTCAAAATATCACAAATGCTCTAAATGATTATGATGCTGCTGTCCAAGCTTTAACTGCCAAGGGAACTGGGATTGTAGGAGGCGCTACTGCTACAGCAATTAATGCGGCGCTAACACCAGTTAAGGGAACTGTCAATTTAGCAGTTAAAGCAGTATTACCACTTATCAGTGCAGGAGGATCTGCAATTAATCAATTAGCAGATGCCTCAGTTTTAGGTGGAACAACGGTTACATTGCCAACTCTAGTTTCTCCACCAAGTGATACTGCTTTTGAGTTGAGTAAAAATGTTGATGCAAAATTTGTAGGTTCTGTAGTCAAGTCAGATCAGATTGATGCCAGTCTAATTTCAACGGGGAATGGTACAACATTTATTTATTATGGTCCAAAGCAATCTACTGTAACGACACCAACAATTAACTCAGTTACAGGAGATTCAAAAACAGGATACGTAGTAGCCGGAAAAGCAACACCAGGCAATACAGTAGAAATTCGTAATCAACAAAATGAAGTTATTGGAAATGGTACAGTAGATGCGAATGGTAATTTTTCTATTAATATTCCAGCTGGAAAGGCAACAGCAAATGAATCATTGAGTGCAATAGCAAAAGATAGTAATAATAATGAAAGTAGTCCGGTAGGATTTACAACACCAGCAGATCCAACAACAGTTGCACAACCAACTGTAGATGCGATAGATGGAAATAGTAAAGATGGCTACACGGTAACAGGAAAAACCGATCCAGGAAATACCGTAAGTGTCAAAGATCCTCAAGGGAACGTTGTAGGTACGGCCACAGCGGATGATCAAGGAAACTATACAGCAACGATTCCAGCTGGACAAGTTAACCCAGGAGATTCATTACAGGTAACAAGTAAAGATGCAGCGGGAAATGAAAGTACAGCAACAACCACTCAAGTACCAAATGACAATGCACCAACAGCACCAACCGTGGGAGGAATTACAGGAAATAGTAAAGATGGCTATATAGTAACAGAAAAAACCGATCCAGGAAATACTGTAAGTGTCAAAGATCCCCAAGGGAATGCTGTAGGTACAGCAACAGCAGATGATCAGGGAAATTATACAGTAACTATTCCAGCTGGAACTGTAAAACCAGGAGATGCCTTACAAGTAACAAGTAAAGATGCGGCAGGGAATGAAAGTCCAGCAACAAATATTAAAACACCAACAGATCCGACGGTTTCAACACCAACTGTGGATCCAATAAAGGGGAATAGCAAAGACGGCTATACAGTAACCGGAAAAACCGATCCAGGAAATACTGTAATTATAAAAGACTCAACAGGAAAAGTAGTAGGTTCTGGAACAGCAGATGACCAGGGAAACTATAAAGTAACGATTCCAGCTGGAGCTGTTAAACCAGGAGATACCCTACAAGTAATAAGTAAAGACAAAGATGACAATGAAAGTTCTGCAATAAGTATTAAAACACCAGCAGATTCAACTACTCCAGCACCACCAACCGTGGGAGGAGTTACAGGAAACAGTAAAGACGGCTATACCATAACAGGAAAAACAGATCCTTATGCAATCGTTGAAATTAGGGATGGACAAGGAAATCTACTTGCTACTGGAAAAGCAGATGCTAATGGAAACTATCGAATAACCATTCCAGCAGGCAAGGTAAAACCAGGAGATACCTTAGTAATTATAAGTAGAAATAAAGAAGGTAATGAAAGTCAAACTTCATTTAAATTACCAAAGTATCCAATTAACAATGGTAATGATAGTGGTAATATGGGCGGTGATGGATCAAATGGCTTACCAATTGGCAATGGATCTGGCTAACTGGAATTAATGGCGTCCATCCAACGAATAATAAATCTTGTAATGACATGGCGGCTACCAATGGATTAAAATTAGGACGTAATGGTTTACCAATTGTGGATCAAACCAACTTTTCTGATTCAGATAGAAATACCTATCCAAATACTGGTGAAAAAGTCAAAAATGCTACTGGATTATTAGGTATTTTACTAGCTGCAATGGCGGAAATTGGGTTAGTTAAACGAAAAGAGAAAAAAGAATAACTTATTCAATTGAGTAAAACAAGTGAAAAGTAAAACAGGAATGATGTTAAATTTAGCTAGTATTTAGCTTAAAGGGTAAATTAAAAATTTACCCTTTAAGCTTGTTTGTTCATTTATAAGGTTGTTTTTGTTAAATTCCTTTTAATTATAAAAGGAATAATTTGAATTAAGATAATAAACTATTTACCCATTTTTCAATATAAATGAAAAACTGAATAAAAATCAATATAGCTTATCATTTTAACATTATTATCTAGTTCAATCAATTGTTTCAGCGATTGAAAGATAAAGTGAATAAATTTTTAAGAAGGATTGATAATTCAATAAAATTATGCTATCCTAACCCAAGAAGATATCGGACAAGCAGTGAAAGTGCTAATCCAACCTAAATTAGGGTGGGAATAGGCGCTTTTTTTGTTGTAAAAATAAAATAGAAAGGAATTATCACTATGCAACAAATAGCTTTAGAATTAGATACTATTGCTGCTATCTCTACACCACCTGGTGAGGGAGCGATTAGTATTGTTCGTTTAAGTGGAAAAGATGCCGTTAAAATTGCAGATAAAATTTACCAAGCAGGTAATAAAAAACTGAAAGATGTTGCTACGCATACTATTCATTATGGTCATATTATTGATCCTAAAAAAAATAAGGTTGTCGATGAGGTAATGGTGTCAGTGATGCGAGCACCTAAAACATTTACCTGCGAAGACGTGGTAGAAATCAATTGTCACGGTGGAATGATTGTTGTTAACAAGTTGCTACAATTAATATTACATGAAGGTGCTCGGTTAGCAGAACCAGGAGAATTCACCAAACGAGCATTCTTGAACGGACGGATTGATTTATCACAAGCAGAAGCAGTCATGGATTTGATCCGTTCAAAAACAGATAAGGCAATGAGTATGGCACTTAATCAGTTAGATGGTAGTCTATCCAATTTAATTCGTTCGTTAAGACAAGAAATTCTGGAAACGTTAGCTCAAGTTGAAGTCAATATTGATTATCCTGAATACGATGATGTCGAAGAATTAACCACCCGGTTATTACTAGAAAAAGCAACATCAGTAAAAAAACAAATCCAGCAATTATTAATGACTGCTCAACAAGGAAAAATTCTTCGTGAGGGATTAAGTACCGTTATCGTTGGTCGTCCAAATGTAGGGAAATCCAGCTTACTTAATCATCTTCTTAAAGAAGAAAAAGCTATTGTAACAGACGTTGCTGGTACTACGCGTGACACAATTGAAGAATATATTAATCTTCGTGGTATTCCATTAAAGTTGGTCGATACAGCAGGTATTCATGAAACAGAAGACATTGTAGAAAAAATTGGTGTTGAAAAAAGTCGCCAAGCTTTACAAACAGCAGATTTAATTGTACTAGTCTTAAATCAAAGTGAAGAGCTAACGAATGAAGATCAACAATTACTTGAAATGACAGGTGGGTTAAAACGAATTATCCTACTAAATAAAATGGATTTACCTAACCAACTAGAGAAAGAAAAATTGCGAAGTTTTCTTTCTGATCAAGAGGAACTTTTACCAGTATCTGTTTTATCAAGTGAAGGAATAGATAAACTAGAAATAGAAATAGCAAATTTATTTTTTAATGGACAAACGGAAGCAAAGGATGCTACCTATCTATCAAATACACGTCATATTTATTTATTGGAGCAAGCTTTATCTGCTTTGGATGAAGTGATTCATGGAATAGAAAAGGAAATGCCAGTGGATTTAGTTCAAATAGACATGACACGTTGTTGGGATTTCTTAGGTGAAATTGTTGGTGACAGTGTTCAGGATGAATTGATCACACAATTATTTAGTCAATTTTGTCTGGGCAAATAGAAGGGAGAGTTTATTATGGAACAATTTCAAGCAGATACTTATGATGTAATTGTTGTTGGTGCTGGTCATGCTGGCTCAGAAGCGGCACTTTCTGCTGCACGAATGGGCTGTAAAACTTTATTACTAACAATTAATTTAGATATGGTTGCCTTTATGCCATGTAATCCATCGGTAGGTGGACCGGCTAAGGGAGTAGTAGTTAGAGAAATCGACGCACTAGGTGGAGAAATGGGTCGAAATATTGATAAAACTTCAATTCAAATGCGTATGTTAAATACAGGAAAAGGACCAGCAGTACGTGCGCTGCGTGCACAGGCGGACAAACAAGAGTATGCGACAGAAATGAAAAAAACCATCGAAAAAGAAAAAAATCTAACTTTACGACAAGGAATTGTTGAGCAACTCGTAGTAGAAGACGGAATTTGTAAGGGTGTTATCACTTCAACTGGTGCTATTTATCAAAGTCAGGCAGTGATTATTACGGCTGGTACGTCTCTTCGTGGAGAAATCATTATTGGTGAATTAAAATACTCTTCAGGACCAAACAACTCACAACCTTCTGTTGGATTAGCGAATCATTTAAAAGAACTTGGTTTTGAAATTGCTCGTTTTAAAACCGGAACACCACCACGTGTTAAATCAAGTACTATTGATTATAATGCAACAGAGGAACAAGCTGGTGATAAAGCAATTAATTATTTTAGTTATCGTACTAAAGAAGAAGCTTATAGCAAAGAACAACGTTCTTGCTGGTTAACTTATACGAACGAGATGACACATGAGATTATTCGTAAAAATTTACATAGAGCACCCATGTTTACTGGGATTGTAGAAGGTGTGGGTGCCAGATATTGTCCTTCTATTGAAGATAAGATTGTTCGTTTTGAAGATAAATCTCGTCACCAATTATTCTTGGAACCAGAGGGATTGAATACAGAAGAAGTCTATGTACAAGGACTGTCTACTTCATTACCAGAAGACGTTCAAACGAATGTTTTACATTCAATTGATGGTTTGGAAAAAGCTGAAATGATGCGTACTGGTTATGCTATTGAATATGATGTAGTTGTTCCTCATCAATTACGACCTACCCTTGAGACAAAAATAATTAATAATTTATATACAGCAGGTCAAACAAATGGAACAAGCGGTTACGAAGAAGCAGCTGGTCAAGGATTAATGGCAGGCATTAATGCAGCACTTAAGATAAAAGGCAAGGCACCTTTTATTATGAAACGAAGTGATGGCTATATTGGTGTAATGATTGATGACTTAGTGACAAAAGGCACAAATGAACCTTATCGATTACTTACCTCAAGAGCTGAATATCGTTTATTATTAAGACATGATAATGCTGATCTACGACTAACGGAAAAAGGATATGCCATGGGATTAGTGAAAGAAGAGCAATATCAAGAGTATTTAATCAAAAAGGCAACAATTGAAAAAGAAATTGCTTTTTTACAAACAACTAGAATTAAACCAACAGATGATGTTCAACAATTCTTAACGGAAAAAGGAAGTGTTCCTTTGAAAGACAGTCTACTTGCTAGTGATTTCTTAAAACGACCAGAAATAAATTTCCACGATCTTCAACAATTTATTCCAAATAGTGATCAAACTTTAAATGATAAAGTTATTGAACAAGTGGAAATCCAAATCAAATATGAGGGCTATATTAAAAAGGCAGTTGAAAAGGTCGATAAATTAAAACGAATGGAAGCAAAGCGAATTCCAGAAAATATTGATTACTATGCTATTAATGGGCTAGCAACAGAAGCTAAGCAAAAACTACAAAAAATTCAACCTGAAACTATGGCACAAGCTAGCCGAATCAGTGGCGTTAACCCAGCAGACCTAAGTATTTTAATGGTTTATATCGAACAAGGAAAAATTGCGAAAGTAAAATCATAAAAACTTTATTAAATCAACGTCTTTATCCAATTGCTAAACTGATAAATTGTGATTGAGTATATATTAATTATACCAAATTGTAAATTAAAATCTATATATTGGATAAGGTTTTTAGAAGGTTCATTTTGTTTAGTTGGAGTGACTTTAATATAGATATAGGTTGTATCTTTTATTGATTTATGATCAAGTCTTTGTGAATTATTTTTGATGCCCATATTTTTTTCAAAGAGCGATGGAGTATTTGTATTGCAAAAACCATGAACTTTGATAATTTTCATGTTAGGAAAAATGTTTTTGACTTTTTTCACCCTGTTATCAGTATAAGAATTATATAAATACTAATTCCCATTTGTTAATATAGAATTACAAAAAACCACATTTTTATTGAAATTTTGATCTCAAATACCGAGGTTATTTAATTTTTTCTTTGAGAATATGGTTTTTTTACTTTTTAAGGATTTCAGGTATTTGATTAACGATTATTAAGGGAAAAACTTGAAAATAGCGACTATTTAAATTGGATAAACAATTTTTGAATTATTTTGACATTAATAAAATGTTATCACTAAATATCTTTATGATATAATTAATTATGAAGTATCCTAACTTGATAATTATATATTCAATATAATATATAATTGACTATCAAAATAAGTAATCATATAGGCATTCATTTATCATTTCTAGTATTTTGTCTTAACCTTACTAGATTGTTTTTTATAAATATGGCTAAAACCAAGATAATTATACCTTTTCAATTTTTTTAACAAACATTTACGTAGTTCAGCTATAGATCATTTGTTGAACGGCTTCTACTATTTATTAAAACAAATACTTTAAAAGGTAAAAAAATATATTTGATGAACAAAGTCAAAAGATATCGATAGTGGGAACAAACATTACTAAATCTAAAGTATTTCTAAATGAATCAACTTTTAATCTCTAAATTTTTTAAACATATGATAACAGTCAAATAATGAGTAATAAATGAATTAGCAATCCTTAATTAAGAAAAACTGTTATTTACTAAAATGATAGATTTTATTAAAAACCTAACGAACATTATATTTATAATATTAAAATCGAATAATTTTAAAAATAAGATTATTGGTAATTTTATAAGATTGCTATTCTAATTATTAATAATAATAGAATTAATAAATTATATGTCTTATAAAGGAGCTAAATTAAATTAGAAAAATAAAAGCAAATTAAAGGAGTTGATTATTATAATTGTTGAAGTTGAAAAAGTTAGTAAAACGATTGGTTCTAGAGAAATTATCCATGATTTAAGCTTTAGTGTTGAAAAAGGAAGGACGTTTGCTTTACTTGGTCCTAATGGTGCTGGTAAAACAACAACAGTTCGACTCATTACTTGTTTGTTGATTCCTGAAACAGGTAAAATAAGAATATTCAATACAGACTTAAATCCAAAAAATGGCGATATATTGCGACAAAAAATTGGTGTTCAAAATGATGGGAATTTATATGAAGATTTAAGTATAAGGCAGAATCTAGAATTATGGGGTCAATTGTATCAAATTAAAAATGAGGATAGCAAAGAACAAATTAAAGAGATTCTAAATTTCTTTAATCTAGAAGATCGGATTGATTCAAAGGTAGGAACGTTGAGTAAGGGAATGCGTCAGAAAGTTTCGATTGCTCGAGCTGTTTTTCATCATCCTGAATTGTTAATTTTAGATGAACCTACTTCTGGATTAGATCCACAATCGATGGAAGAACTCATTACCTATCTAAATAAGCTGGTCAACGATTCAGGAATGTCTATCATTATGTGTACCCATCAATTGCAAGGTCTTGAAGAAATTGCCGATGATATTGGAATTATTCAAACTGGCCAATTAATTAAATCTGGAAGTGCAAGTGAAGTAATCAGTGGAACATTTTCCGAAACAATTTATGAGCTTGAAGTATTTCCAAAAGAAAAAGCAATAAATATTTGTAAACGATTTGGAACGATTCATGCCACATCAAGAATAGCTGGTTTTAGGCTGTCTGTTACAGGAAAGATACTGATCTCACAAATTGTAAAATGTTTGGTTAAATCAGATATAGAAGTAAATACTATTTTTGAAGTCAAGCATACGATTAAAGATGCTTATTTTAAGATTGTAGGTGGAATAGATAATGATTAATTTAACAAGAGTAAAGATCGTAATGAAAAAAGACTTATTAGAAATTGTCAATGATAAAACCACTCTAGCTTCTTTATGTGTACTACCTATTATTTTTAGTCTCATTTTGCCTTCAATTATTTTGATATTTGGTACTCAAAGCATACTTACTAATAGTATAGGAGGAATCAATGCATTTATTAAAAATTTAAATAGTAGTCATTTTCCAACAGGTATTCATGCTGGCAGTGAACCTTTATATGCTATTTTGATGTATTTTTTCATTCCCCTATTTTTATTGATACCTGTCATGCTTGCCACCATCATTGCAAGCTCAAGTTTTGTGGGAGAAAGAGAAAACAAGACGATAGAGGGTTTATTGTATACACCATTAACAAATAGAGAATTAATATTAGGTAAAATTCTTGCAGCAGCCATTCCAGCAATGATAGTCACGTGGCTATCTGTGATTATCTATGGCGGATTGATTGATACACTGGGATTACCTATTTTTGGCAAAGCTATCTTTCCAAATTTAAATTGGATAATCGTTGTTCTACTGTTAAATCCACTTATTGTATTTTTGTCAATCGCTCTTATTATCTCAGTCTCACAACATGTAAAAACGAGCAAGTCGGCACAATCGGTTGCCATGATATTAATTTTGCCTCTTATTGGTGGTTTAATATCTCAAGCAAGTGGGGCACTATTATTAGGTCCTATTGCTAGCTTATTCATTTCTCTTTTATTAGTAATCATTGATATTATAGCTTTTTTGATCATTTCTAAGCATTTTAATAGAGAAAAATATATTTTAAATAGTTGATCATTTAAATTGGAAATTTTAAAATGAGAAAGTTAATAGTTACTTAATACCAAAGGAATAACAAGGGATGTAACTGTGTATATGAGACTAGTATGATAGTAAACCTAGCATTTAATGGAGTTTAATCATATTTTTCATCCAAATTTTTGATAGTAAAAATGTGTAAATAAAATATATAAAATATATAAAGAGAGATAAGTACAATCAATAACGATGTATGAACTAGTGACTATAATTCTACCTGTCCGTAATTATAGATAAAGTCAATATGAATAAAATTCCCCCTCTTTAGGAGAAGATAGGCATGAATGAATTATCGTTGAAACTAATTTTTGAAAGAAGAGAGAGAGAAAATTTCTCTCTTTTTTTGAAATAATTTATGAATTAGTATGGAGATTGGGTTAAAAAAGTTTGATAACAATACAAATCCTAGCCGGCTTGTATCTATAAGTCTTATTGGTTCAATTGGAAAGGAGTTATACCTATAATGTATTTAAAATTTCATTTCTATTATTAATAATATTAATCTAATTTAAATTGTTGCTATTAACCTATCGAATCTGGAAAATACTAAAAAATAAATATCAAGATAAAGAAGATTTATGGACAAATTTATTTGTTTCATGTGAAACAAATTAGAATTATTTTATATTAAATGATAAATCATCAGGACTTTATTCTAAAGTTTTTATAGGCAGTTAGGTTTTAAATAGTAAAATACCTAAGATAAAATTGTTATTCATTTTGTAAAGCTATTCATTATTTGTGAGATAGGCTTCATCTATTTTTAAAGAATTGATCATATTGTGTAATTCGGTTACTGGTAATTGTCCTGGAGCAGAAGATTTTGATATAATGCCAAAGGTGGCATCAGAGCCGATGAGTTGGCCGGCGATTCTGCTGATTTTTCCTAGTGTTCCCATTGATAATGCAATTAACGGACGGTCGGCATGATTTTTTTTCATTATCTGTGTCGCTTGTAGTAAGGTTAAAACATCTTGCGTAGAATGAGGCATTACAGCTATTTTACAGATATCTGCTTTGGTTTTCTGCATTTTTTGTAGGCGATTAATTAACTCTTCTTGAGCAGGTGTTTGTTCAAATTCATGATTGCTGATAATAACTTTAATTTTTTCTAAATGTGCTTGATAGATTAGTGCATCAATATATCTAATTGGCATTGAAAATTCAATATCTAATAAATCAAATTTCCCTAATTGAATAATCATTTGATAAATATGTAAATATTCTTGATCAGAAATGACTTGCTGGCCTCCCTCCTTGACACTACGAAAGGTAATTAATAATGGCTTTTTTAACAGTGCTTTGATTGCATGAGAAAGCTTAGCAACTGTTTCTGGGATTTGAACATTTTCAAAATAATCAATTCGCCATTCGGCAATGTCACCTTTAGTTTGCTGGATCATCCTAGCTTCTTCTAAGATTTCTTTTTCTGTTTGGCCAACCATTGGCATAATGATTTTTGGTAAACCTTTACCAATGACAATTTGACCAATCTTCACATTCTCCATTTTAAAAGCCTTCTCTTTCTTGATAGATAAAAATTTTTATATAAATTAAAAAATCAATCAATAAAAATTTAGCATAAATTGATTTAAAGCATGATTTTAATCCTAAATTTTAATTAATTCTTCTTAATAAAAATAGCAGTAATACATAAAATTTTTAAAGTAAAAAGTTATTCTTAGCGCTTTTATTTTATCATTGATTGACAAGTATGCCTATTCTGAATAGATATTTGAAATATTCCTCTATTAAAATTAAATCTTTTTTTATTTTAGTCGTGTATTTAAAATCAAAATAGTTAGTTAATTATAAACTAAGTAATTAATTATTATTAATTACTTAAGTTAGAATGATTTTCAATTTCGTTAGTTTATATTTTAAATTATTTTATTAATAACTTCATTTTTAAATAATAAATAATTTTAAGTGGTTAAAATAAGCGAATTAGATAATTATTATTAATAAAATATAAAATAAATTTATTATTTTTATTAAAGATAGTTTAATAGCCTAGTTAACATGATATAAAACAGATCTGTTTTGTATAAGAGAAGATTAAAAAATAGGAATTATATTTTAGTAAAAGATGAAGCATTAAATTTTTCATTGTTTTTTTGAATAAAATTTCACCTTATAACTTTACAATTGTAAAATAAAAGTTTATGATAAATGAAACGATTGAAAGGGATTGCAATCTATGAAAATAAGTAAGCAAGCATTGGCAAAATATTTAGATCACACACTTTTGAAACCAAATGCTACAAAAGAAGAAATTTTAACGATTTGTAAAGAAGCACTTGACTATCAAACTGCTTCTGTTTGTGTAAATGCACACTGGATTAAGTTAGTTACATCGCAATTACGAGACAGTATGGTCGTTCCCTGTGTTGTGGTCGGTTTTCCTCTAGGAGCAACTTCAACAGCTACTAAAGTAATTGAAACACGAATAGCCATAGATGATGGTGCAAAAGAAGTAGATATGGTTATTAATATTGGTGAATTAATTGGTGGAAATGAGACATTTGTTAAGGAAGATATCAAATTGGTTGCAGAGGAAACTCATAAAAAAGATAATTTATTAAAAGTAATTATAGAAACGTCTTATTTAACAAATGATCAAATAGTTACAGCTTGTCAATTAGCCGAAGATGCAGATGCAGATTATGTAAAAACCTCAACAGGATTTAGTTCAGCAGGAGCTAAAATAGATGATGTTACTTTAATGCGTAAAACGGTTGGTAATCGTCTAGGTGTAAAAGCTTCCGGTGGTATTCATAATTATAATGAGGCAGTTGCTATGATTGAGGCAGGCGCAAGTCGTCTTGGTGTTAGTGCTACCAAACAAATTCTAGCTTAAAGGAGAAAAGCATTCATGAAATACAAAAGAATTTTTGGCATTGTTCTTGACTCTATCGGTACAGGAGCAGCAGCTGATGCCGCTCAATTTGATGATGTAGGCTCAGATACTCTAGGTCATATTGGCGAATTTTATAATGGGAAATTGCATATCCCTAACTTACAAAAAATGGGCCTTTCTAATTTACGTCAAATAGCGATTGAGGGAGTACCAGCCGTAGAAAAACCAATAGGCTATTACGGAAAAATGCAAGAAGTCTCTGTTGGTAAGGATAGTTTAGATGGTCATTGGGAAATGATGGAATTGCCAGTTACCCATCCATTAAGCTTTTTTCCAGATGGCTTTCCAAAAGAATTATTAGATAAAATTTCTAAATTTTCAGGTCGTAAAATTGTAGGAAATCGTCCTGCATCTGGAACAGAAATTATTAAAGAATTAGGCGAACATCAAATGAAAACTGGTGATTTAATTATTTATACTTCTGGAGATTCTGTTTTGCAAATTGCTGCTCATGAGGATATTATTCCAGTAGATGAACTTTACCGTATTTGTCGTTATGCACGTGAATTGGTGAATGGGCCGGAATACCTGATGGGACGTGTTATTGCTCGTCCATATGTCGGTCCTGATAAAGAACATTTTACCAGAACAGCGAACCGTCATGATTTTTCATTAGAACCTTCAAGTAAAACAGCATTAAACGTATTACAAGAAAACCATATTACTACTATTGGCATTGGTAAAATTAATGATATTTTTTCTGGTAATGGCTTAGATACAGTTTATCACAATGAAAGCAATATGGATGGAATGGATCATCTAGACCAAGTTATGCAAGAAGATTTTACTGGTTTTTGTTTTGTAAACTTGGTGGACTTTGACTCAATGTATGGTCATCGTAGAGATGCATTAGGTGATGGGCAAGCCTTAATGGATTTTGATAAACGTTTGGGTACTGTCCTAGATAATTTAAAAGAAGATGATTTGGTTTTGATTACCGCTGATCATGGGAATGATCCAACCTTTAAAGGAACAGACCATACTCGTGAATATGTACCATTACTTGTTTATTCACAAAGTATGAAGGAAACAGCTAGTCTTGGAACAAGAAAAACATTTGCAGATTTTGGAGCAACTGTGTTAGACAATTTTAACGTAACAATGAGTAACCAAACAGGTACAAGTTTTTTAAAGGAATTAAATTAAAAAGCAAATAAATAGGATGACATAATGGTTAAAAATAGTAATGATGAAAAAATTAAGCAAAGTTTAATGGCTGCCCATTTATATTATGAAGAAAATAAGGGACAAAGTGAGATTGCCAACCAATTGGGGATCTCACGTCCCACAGTTTCACGATTATTACAGCAAGCAAAACAATTAGGATTCGTTAAAATTCAAATTGAGAATCCTTTGTTAGATGCTAAAGAATTAGAAAATCTCTTAAATAAAAAATATCATGCAACAATTAAGGTTGTTCCTACAAATTATCGTAATAAAACCGCTATTTTTGATAGCGTCGGTGCTTATACGGCTGATTATTTAATGAAGATAGTAAAACCGGGCGATATTATTGGAATTGGTTGGGGAAAAACAATTCATGCAGTGACAAATCAGCTAGAAAAACAATCAGTTAAGGATGTAAGGGTGGTTCAATTAAAGGGAAGTGTTAGTATTGGTGAATGTGAAGAGACTTATGCCTATGAAAGTATTAATGAGCTAGCGTATGCATTTAATACTAAAGCGAATTATCTGCCATTACCAACTATTTTTGATAATCAACTGACAAGAGAGCTGGTTGAGCAAGATCGTTTTATTAAAGATGTGCTTGAACTAGGTAGAAAAGCCAATATTGCTTTGTTTACTGTAGGAACTGTTCGAAAAGAAGCCTTGCTTTTTCAACAAGGATATCTAAACGAAGATCAAAAAGCTGAATTGCAACTGCATGCTGTGGGTGATGTTGTTTCTCGTTTTATTGATAGTAAAGGACAAATTGTTAATAACGAATTAAATAATCGAACTATCGGAATTGAATTGGAGGAATTAAAAGCAAAAGACAGCTCGATAATTATTGCCAGTGGATTAGGAAAGGTTGCTGGTGTGCATACCGTTTTATCTTCAGGTTATGCAAATTTGGGTATATTTGATAGCGCTTTAGCTCATAAAGGAGGAAACTAAATGCGAATGGTAGATGTTATTGATAAAAAACGGAATGGCAACGAACTAACTGAAGAAGAAATACAGTTTTTTATAGAAGGTGTCACAACAGAAAATATTCCTGACTATCAAATTACCGCTTTGTTGATGGCTATTTATTTTCAAGGCATGACAACTCATGAAAGAAAAAATTTGACTATTAAAATGCTGGAATCTGGAGATCGTCTAGATCTTTCAACTATTCCGGGAATTAAAGTGGATAAACACTCAACAGGCGGAGTAGGGGATAAAGTTAGTTTGCCACTAGCTGCCATGGTATCTGCTATAGGTATTCCTGTACCTATGGTATCTGGTCGTGGGTTAGGTCATACTGGTGGAACATTAGATAAATTAGAAGCTATTCCTGGTTATCAAGTAGAGATGAGTCAAGAAGACTTTATTAAACAAGTGAAAAACGAAAAATTAGCGATTATAGGTGCAACAGGTAATATCGCGCCAGCAGATAAAAAAATCTACGCTTTAAGAGATGTTACAGACACCGTTGATTCCATACCCTTGATTGCTAGTTCGATTATGAGTAAAAAGATTGCCTCAGGTACAGATGCTTTAGTCATTGATGTGAAAACAGGTACAGGTGCTTTCATGAAAACACTTGATAAGTCTATTGAATTAGCAAAAGCCCTTGTTGAAATTGGTAAAAGTGTTGGTATGAATTGTTTAGCAGTTATTTCAGATATGAATCAGCCACTTGGAAATAAAATTGGTAATTCTTTGGAAATAGAAGAATCCATTGATCTTTTGAAAAATAAGGGACCACAAGATTTACGTGAATTAACGCTGACTTTGGGAAGTTATATGGTCATTTTAGGAGGAAAAGCTCAAACATATGAAGAAGCTAGAATTTTATTAGAAGATACGCTTTCTTCCGGAACAGCCTTGGATTGTTTTCGAGCGATGATTAAAGCTCAAGGTGGAAATTCAGCGGTCATTGACGATTATACTATTATGCCTCAAGCAACATACAAAATTGATTTACCAGCTGAAAAAAGCGGGTATGTCACACAAATCATTGCCGATAAAATTGGAATTGCAAGTATGTTATTAGGTGGTGGCCGGCAAAAAGCCGTTGATCAATTAGATTATGCTGTTGGGCTTGAACTGCATAAGAAAATAGGGGATCCTGTAGAACAAGGCGAATCCTTAATGACAATTTATAGCAATAGAGAACATATTGAAGAGATTAAGCAATTGCTCTATGATAATATAATCATTGGTGATAAAATTGAAAAACCAAAAATGATTTATCAAATTATAGAATAGGTAGCAAGATAAATAACTAATACAACTAATCATCGATTGAAAGAAGTGAGTAAAATACAATTTATTTTTCTAATAACAGGACTACTATTAGTCTTTTCAGTTGGCTGGCTTATTAGTAATGATCGAAAACATATTAAATTTAAAAATATAGCAATTATGTTTATTTTACAATTAATTATTTCTTTTCTGTGCTTAAATACAACTGGTGGCGTTTATGTCATGGATAAAATAGCCATTTTTTTTAATTGGTTAATGCTTCAAGCTGCTTCAGGCGTTGATTTTGTCTTTGGTGGTTTGGTTGTTCAAAAAGGTACATCTGTATTTTTCTTGAATGTTTTGATGCCGATTGTATTTATCTCAGCTCTTGTAGGAATTTTAAATTATATTAGGGTATTACCTTTTATTATTAAATGGATTGGTTGGACTTTAAATAAAATTGCTGGTATGGGAGAACTAGAAAGTTATTTTGCTGTTTCAACAGCTATTTTAGGACAACCTGAGGTATTTTTAACAGTTAAAGATGACATTCCTAAATTAACTGAGGAACGTTTATATACTATTTGTGCTTCTGCTATGAGTGCTGTATCTGCTTCCGTTTTAGCAGCGTATATGCAGTTGATTCCAGATAAATTTGTTGTTCCAGCTGTATTTTTAAATATTTTTTCTGCATTAATGGTGTCTTGTATTATTAATCCGTATAATGCATCGAATTATGATACCATGCCAATGAGTAAGAATGAAGAGAAAAACCATGAATCTTTCTTTCAAGTATTAGGAGACTATATTTTAGATGGGTTTAAGTTAGCAGTAACAGTGGCTGCAATGTTGATTGGTTTTGTGGCTTTAGTGAATTTTTTGAATAGCATTTTTGTAGCTATTTTTAATATTAGTTTTACGACAATTTTAGGCTATATTTTTTCTCCAATCGCTTTTTTAATGGGTGTACCAACAAAGGACAGTATTAAGGTAGGTAGTTTGATGGCTACAAAATTATTAACCAATGAATTTGTTGCTATGAGTTCTCTGCATAATATGTCCTCTACCTTAAGTTTAAAAGCAAATGCTATCATCTCAGCTTACCTTGTTTCTTTTGCTAATTTTAGTGTTGTAGGAATTATTACTGGTTCTATTAAGTCTATCAGTTCTAAACAAGGTATAACAGTTGCGAATTTTTCAATGAAGTTATTATTAGGGGCTACATTGGCATCTATCTTAACGGGTACGATTGTAGGCTTATATTATTAATAAATGTTAATATTTAGCTTAATCATAAAAAAATTTCTAAGTATTTAGTAACTAAATTATTTTATGTTTGATCAAAATTATTTCCATTAGCAAATAAGAGATTCAATTTTACTAATTTAAGTAAAATTGAATCTCTTA
Organism: Melissococcus plutonius ATCC 35311; assembly: GCF_000270185.1. Taxonomy (NCBI): domain Bacteria; kingdom Bacillati; phylum Bacillota; class Bacilli; order Lactobacillales; family Enterococcaceae; genus Melissococcus; species Melissococcus plutonius. Next base: position 1,870,047 of record NC_015516.1, on the reverse strand, counting down.
TTTTTTTGATTTTAGAGATAAAAATTAATTTATTTATTGAGGATAATAACGCTTAAAAAATCTGACTAATTATCAATTTTTCATGTTATAACATAATGAATATTGTTATCCTAACTTGTAACAATTAACAAGATAAAAAACGTATATAAAATGAATACTACTATTTAAATATTAAAAAATTAAGTTAAGAAAAAACAATAATAAATAAAAAACAGAGGAAGATAGAGAGGAATTTTTGCAAAAATACTTCATTTAGGTTATTACTAAATTAAGGAATTGATTATCTAACTGGGAGGAAATGAACATGGCGGTTGAAATGGAAAATAAAGAATTGGAAGAATTATATCAGTTGGCTATTGATGAACTTGAAGGAAGCGGCGAATCATTAATTATTTGGGCGGGTGGTGACGCAGTGAATCAACAAGATGCACTCGCAAAAGCCTTTTTAAAAAATTTCCTAAGATCCGTCTAGATATCTATGTGGAGTTATCCAAAATCCATGATGTTAGAATTTATAAAGAATTATTAAATGGTGATTTGACACCTGATATAACAATGTTACAGACCTCAAACGATTTTGAAGATTGGAAAAAAATGGAAGTATTAGAACCTTTTCGTCCGGTAGGTTTTTCACAAGTACGAAATGAATTTAAAGATGATGAGGGTTATTTCTCTGCGTTTAAAATGTTTGCTTTTCTACCTCAATATGCCAAATTAGGGATTGATCAACCACCAAAAAACCTAGAAGATCTATTAACTGAACAATACCAAGGAAAATTAATTTCTACCTATCCTCATGACGATGATGCTGTTTTGTATGTTTATGATCAAATGATTAAACAAAGAGGTGAACGATTTATTTCAGATCTAGCTAGGTTGAAACCCTATCTTCTTAGAGGAACGGCTGTGCCGCCGTTATTAGTTGGCAGAAATGGGTTTCTTGGTTGTTTAACTGGCTACGAAACTTTACCAGAACAACCTTCCATCTCCTATATACCTGAAGAAGACTTCTTTATTTCCTGGGCACAACGAATGGCCATGTTTAAACAAACAAAACATAAGGCAGCAGCTAAACTATTTCTTGCCTTTATACAAAGCAAGGAATTTCAACAGTCTTTAGGTAAATATACAGTTAGAAAGGATATAGACCTAGGAGAAGAAACCTGGATTGGCAATCACCCAAATACAAATCCAGTTGGTTTTTATGCCTTTATGCGTGATAGAAAACATATTAACGATCTACGTAAATTGATGGAAAGTCATTTTGGACCAGTTAAGGGAATATCGCCTGTTAAAAACCATAAAATGATAAAAATGACTTATGGTTGGCCCTACTTTTAGTGCAAAATATTTGGATGATTACTAATAATTAAATCTGTTAAAAATTGCTAATTCAATGAGTTATTTGAATTTTTAATATATTTTATGATCATCATTAAAGTGGAGAATCATAAAAGGTTAACTAAATTAGAAAAACAAAATTTTATATAAAATGGGTAGAAGATTGTTATTATAGGCAATCTTCTACCCATTTTGTTCATTCACTGGGTATTTATTTGGATAAAATAAAATTATTATTAGATGGGTCAATCTGTTAATGAAGGCAACTAAAAGTTAAATTATCGCTATTTTTAATACTGTTCTCTCTTTCCCTAATAAAACAAAAAAACATTTTTTATAATTAAAAAAATTTTTAGTTATAAAAATAACTTTATTTAAAACAAAATATCCTACAATCTAATACTTCTTCAAGTAACTAATTAGATAATGTTTCACGTGAAACGAATATTGATAGAAAAATGCTATTATAGTATTTAAAATTGTATCTTGTCTGCTTTTCGTTTTTATCTATGCCGTTGAAATAGGTAATTATCTTTATCTAGCTTTTGAATAAATAGATTGGTTATATCTTTATAAAAATACTACATATATAAATACAAAAAATAAAAAATTTATATCAATAATAAAGATAATATTCTTTTTTGATATTTGGATTAAGGATGAAATTATTCCGTTCTCAATGTTTCTTATAGAAATAGTTAATTAAAGTTATAAAATTATTCCCTAGTTTGATGATAAGAAGTTTGTTAATTTACAATTTTATCTATTCATTAAAGAAATATTTTTGCTAGATAGGTAAAAAAGTAGTTTTAGACAACAGACTTTATCGAATAATTTAAAAATTTATTATAAAAAAGTTAAAGATAGAAGATAATTTAAGAGTTATACTGCATTCTAATCTATATTAGATTGTTGATGGATAATTAGGTTTAGCAAAATAGTTTTTCACTTAGAAATAAATCTAAAAATCCATTGCAAGAAACGAAGATTTGCGTTAAAGTAAAGGAAGATAATTGTGAAACATTTTTTGTTTCACAAAAGGAAGGGATAACTATGACACCTGAAGAATTTAAGCGTTTGTTAAGTGAACGCAATATTGCATTAACAGACTATCAAATGAAGCAATTTGATAGCTACTATAAACTTTTAATTGAGTGGAACCAAAAGATGAATCTAACAACAATTTTGAATAAAGAAGCAGTATATTTAAAACATTTTTATGATTCTATTTCTCTTGCATTCTTTGCGAATTTTAAGGGTAGACACTCACTCTGTGATATTGGTGCAGGTGCTGGATTTCCAAGCATCCCTTTAAAAATTCTTTTTCCAGACTTACAAATAACAATTATTGATTCATTAAATAAACGTATTTCCTTTCTAACTGAGTTGGTGAACCAGCTGGAAATGGACCATGTATTCCTTTACCATGAAAGAGCGGAAGTATTTGGGCAGGATTCAACATTTCGCGGACAATTTGACTATGTTACAGCTCGAGCTGTTGCACGTTTAAATGTATTGAGTGAATTATGTTTACCTTTAGTAAGAAAAGAGGGCTATTTTTTAGCACCAAAAGCAGCTAGAGGTGAAGAAGAGATGTTAGAAGCAAAAAATGCCATTGCCGTTTTAGGTGGTAAAATTCAAGAAGAAATTTCTTTTGAGCTTCCAATAACTCAAGATGAAAGACATATTATTGTTATACAAAAAAAGAAAGAAACACCTAAAAAATATCCGAGAAAATCAGGATTACCTAACAAACAACCGATTAAATAAAATGGAGGAACATGGGATGGCACGAATAATTTCTGTAGCAAATCAAAAAGGTGGAGTCGGTAAAACAACAACAACTGTAAACTTGGGGGCTTGTCTCGCCCATTTAAATAAAAAGGTTTTATTAATTGATATTGATGCACAGGGAAATGCAACTAGCGGTATTGGTATAAGTAAGCCCGATGTAGTGCATGATGTGTATGATGTTTTGATCAATGAAGAACCTATTAGTAGTGTCATTCAAAAAACACAGAGACAAAATTTATTCATTGTACCAGCAACTATTCAATTAGCTGGAGCAGAAATTGAATTGACGGCAATGATGGCACGTGAATCACGATTAAAAATGGCAATTAATGAAATAAAAGATGATTTTGATTATATTTTAGTTGATTGTCCACCTTCATTAGGGCACATGACCATCAATTCCTTTACAGCTAGTGATTCTATTTTGATTCCTGTTCAATGTGAATATTATGCTTTAGAAGGCTTAAGTCAATTATTAAATACGATTCGTTTAGTACAAAAACATTTCAATCCAGAATTAAAAATTGAAGGCGTTTTGTTAACAATGTATGATGCTAGAACAAATTTAGGAGCAGAAGTAGTAGAAGAAGTTCGCAAGTATTTTCGTGAAAAAGTTTACAATACAATTATTCCGAGAAATGTTCGACTTTCTGAAGCACCAAGTCATGGTGTTCCTATCATTGATTATGACCCACGTTCACGAGGTGCAGAAGTCTATCAAGCATTAGCAAAGGAAGTGTTAGAAAATGAGTAAAAATAAAGGATTAGGTAGAGGGATTGATGCACTTTTTCAGGATTTTGCTAATTTGGAAGAAGTAGATATGCAAAAAGAAGAAGTCATTGAAGTACCCTTGAATGAATTGCGTCCCAACCCTTACCAACCAAGAAAAACATTTGATGAAACTTCCTTACAAGAATTAGCAAATTCGATTCAACAATCTGGTGTTTTTCAGCCAATTATTATTCGTAAGTCAACGGTAAAAGGTTATGAAATTATTGCTGGAGAACGCCGATTCAGAGCATCAAAATTAGCAAATAAAGAAAAAATTCCAGCAATTGTACGTGATTTTGATGAAGAGGCAATGATGCAGGTCGCTGTTTTAGAGAACTTGCAACGGGAAGATCTAAATCCAATGGAAGAGGCAGAAGCCTATGATATGTTAATGAAAAATTTAAAGTTAACACAGATAGAAGTGTCAACACGACTTGGGAAAAGTCGTCCCTATATTGCAAATTATTTGAGGCTGCTAACGTTGCCTGAACAAGTTAAGAATATGGTTCAAAGGGAAACACTTTCTATGGGACAAGCACGGACACTTTTAGGCTTAAAAGACAAGAAGCAGCTCCTTTCATTAGCCAATCGTTCTGTTAAGGAAAATTTAACTGTACGACAATTAGAACAAATCGTTACTTCATTAAATGAAAATCAAGGCAAACAATCAACCAAGAAAAACAATAAATTAATTAAAGAAAAACCTTATTATATCCGTGAAAGTGAAGATCATTTAATGGATAAATTTGGAACAACGGTTGAAATCCAGGAAAAAGAGGGAAAAGGGAAAATTGAAATCGAATATCTTTCGGCATCTGATTTAGCACGTATTCTAGATATTTTAGATATTCATTTTGATGAAGAATAGTGAGCTAAGAATGACACTTATATTTCATACTCATATTAATTAAATATGAAAATAAAAAAGATAGCTGACAAATATACAATTCATGACTTTTATAGTAGAATAGTTCAATAATAATTTATACATTAAAAGTAGTGAATCATCTCATTATTAATGAATGGATTGTTCAATTCTAACTGAATTAAAAAATATTCGAGTAAAATTTTTATTTTTTGAGAAAAGGTTAGCTTAATAATGAATTTAAACTAATTGGGTTACCTATTTTAATATCTTTGGATTAATAACTAATAAATAAAAATTTGACTATTTTATTAGAAATACAATAATTTTTAAGTTAGTAAAAGTTTTGGAAGGTTTATATTTGATCTATTTAATTGGACTTTTGTTTAATTAAAAAAGATATCATAGAATTTTTAGAGAGGTGTTTAAATGATGTATGATTTAGGCGATACTGTAGAAATGAAAAAAACTCATGCTTGCCAAACAAACCGCTGGCGAATTATTCGAATGGGCGCAGATATCAAGATTAAATGTGTCAACTGTAATCATATTGTGATGATGGCCAGACGTGAATTTGAGAAAAAAATGAAAAAAATAATAGAAAAAGATAACTGTTAGTGAATAACTAATCGGTAATGTATATAAAATAGATCACCAATTTATTAAAAAGTTTTGATGATCAACAAAAAAGCTTACTTTATAATGTTTAAGAATTCAGCTTGTTTTTCTTTATGTAAATACTAAACTAGTGTATAAAAAATTTAGAATGAAAGAGTGAGATATATGGCATTAACAGCTGGAATCGTGGGATTACCCAATGTTGGAAAATCAACACTTTTTAATGCAATTACTAAAGCAGGTGTTGAGGCAGCAAATTATCCTTTTGCAACAATCGAACCAAATGTAGGGATTGTTGAAGTACCGGACGATCGCTTAGACCAATTAACTGAATTGTTTCAACCTAAAAAAACAGTCCCAGCAACATTTGAATTTACCGATATTGCAGGAATAGTTAAGGGAGCGAGTCAGGGAGAAGGACTAGGAAACCAATTTCTAAGTCATATTCGTCAGGTAGATGCTATTTGTCATGTTGTTCGTTGTTTTGATGATGACAATATTACCCATGTAGAAGGAAAAGTTGATCCATTAGCTGATATTGATACGATTAATTTAGAGTTAATTTTAGCGGATTTAGAAACAATTACTAAACGCTATACTCGCATATCAAAAGTTGCAAAAACAAAAGATAAAGATGCATTAGCCGAATTGGCTGTGTTGGATAAGATTAAACCAACACTAGAAGCAGGGCATTCTGTAAGAACTATTGAATTTACTGAGGAAGAACAACAAATCGTTAAGGGATTGTTTTTATTAACGACTAAGCCGATTTTATATGTTGCAAATGTTTCTGAGGAAGAGATTGCTAATGCAGACAATAACCATTATGTGCAACAAGTTCGTAATTTTGCTGCAGATGAAAATGCACAGGTGATTGTAATTTGTGCAAAGTCAGAGGAAGAAATAGCTGAATTGGATGATGAAGACAAAGCTGAATTCCTAGACGCGCTTGGAATAAAAATTTCTGGTCTAGACTTATTAATTCGGGCTGCCTACGACCTTTTAGGATTAGCGACTTATTTTACTGCAGGAGAACCTGAGGTCCATGCTTGGACGTTTAAAAAAGGAATAAAAGCACCACAAGCAGCAGGCATTATCCATTCAGATTTTGAAAGAGGCTTTATTCGAGCAGAAACTGTTTCATTCCAGGATTTAAGTGAATATGGTAATATGCAAGCAGCAAAAGAAGCTGGTAAAGTTCGATTGGAAGGTAAAGATTATATCGTACAAGATGGAGATGTTATGCTATTTCGTTTTAACGTATAAAATAGGTAAAATCATTTTTATTAAGAGCAAAGAGGGAAACTAGATGGAAACAGAAACAGCACAAGAAATGCATACAGAAAATCAAGAATTAGAAAAAAAACTAACAAAGAAAAATGCACAATATATTTTTGATTTTAAAAAATCAATGCAAACGGCTAACATATCCGAACAAGAGCAGGTAGAGATTTTAAATGAAATGTTTATCATTTTGATTGAAGAACAAAAAACGGGTCGAACAGCTCGTCAACTATTTGGAACTGTTTCTGAGAGAACGGAGGCTATTCTTAATAAACCGAAAGTACAAAAACCAGTGAATGGCTGGTTATTATGGGCAGATAATTCACTATTATTACTTGGAATGTTGGCAATCATGGTATTTGTTATGACATTTATTTCAAAGAATAATTCGCAAACATTAGGAATATTGACATTATTTGTAGGTTCTGCTGTTGGTGGTTATGTTTTTTATCTATTGTCAAAAATGCAAATCAATCGTATAAATGGAAAGGCAACACGCTATAGTGGACTTAAAACAGGGGTTATAACTATGTTTGGTATGCTTGCATGGATTGTTATCTTTGTAGGCTCTTCGTTATTGCCACCAGTGATAAATCCAAGTTTAGATCCATTTGTAGCTGTTATTATTGGTGGAATTGCTTTAGCTGGTCGTTATGGATTAAAGAAAAAATATAATATCAAAGGTAGCTTCATGACAAGACCAAATCAATCATAAAATGGTTTTTATAATAAATAAAAATTTGTGGGTAGGTTTATTTTCTCACAATTTTTTTATGAATTAATGTAAAATATTTTAATAATTTATCATATATAGAAAAAATATTATTTTCCAATGAAATAAATTAAAAAATATATTATGTATGGTATAGTAAATATATTGAAGGAGATTTTTATAAAATGGACTATCATGGCAATAAAATTTCTCCTTTTCTATATTCTATTTATTAATTTTTGAGAGGGAGAAGTAGGTGTGAGGGTAAATCTAAAGCATTGGTTAATTAGGCATCAAATATTTGCTATTTACTGTAGTTTTTTATTATTAAGTTTTTTATCTTTATTTATTGTCTATTTTCGGCAAGGACATTTATTAGTAGGAGATGATTACCATTTTCATCTAAATCGTATTGCAGGTCTAGCTGAGTCAATCAAACATGGCATTTATTTTCCAAAAGTAAATTATTTTTTTATTGGTGGTTATGGCTATGCATGTAGTTTATTTTATCCGGATCTTTACCTATATTTTCCGGCTATTTTAAGGGTTTGTGGCATATCATTGGCGGCTAGTTTTATTACCTTTGCTATAGTTATCAATTTTTGTACTTTTGTAATTACGTATATTTCTGGTCGTTATATGGCATTTTCGGTAAAAAAAAGTTACCTCTTTTCCCTGCTTTATACCTTATCTATTTATCGATTACAAGATTTAATTAATCGTCAAGCAATTGGTGAAGTATTGGCTTTAGGTTTTTTCCCATTAGTTCTAGCTAGTTTATTTGCTATAAAAAATAATAAACGATTTGGGTGGTTTTTTCTAGCACTGGCAATGACAGGCATTGGCCTAGCACATTTTATTTCTATTGAGATGATTAGTTTTTTCATTGCTTTGTATATTTTATTCCAACCAAGGCAGTTTTTAAAAAAAGCACAGTTATTTTCCTTAGTAAAAGCAGCTATATTGACAGTACTTTTGTTAAATTTTTATTTAGTGCCTATTCTTGAGCAAATGAGTCATACAATTTTTAAGGTAACTGCAGCACCATTAACATTAATTTCTAATCGTAGTTATCCATTATATACACTAATTGGCAATAGTTTTATTAATCAAGTTTTTCATAGTCAAACAGCTAATATAGGTTGTCCTTTGATTGTTGGTTTTTTTGTTTATCTTATTTTCATATTTAAAAAAAATCAAAATCATTCGTTAATTCTATTAACAGCCTTCCTAATATTCATGGTATCTGACTGGTTCCCATGGAAATGGTTTGATAATACGCCGCTTAATACAATTCAATTTCCCTGGAGACTATTGTCGGTGGTTAGTTTACTTATTGCTTACTTAATTGTTGAAGATCGCCTAGCTATATTTAAAAAATCTGCCTCTTCCTATTATATCTTGATATTCTTAGTATTTTTTACAGTGATATTTTATGAACAATATAGCATTGGAACAGAACAATATCGATTAATCTCTTATGAACAATATGATCAAACACACAGTTATTTCATTGGTGCTGGAAGAGAGTATTTACCAAAGGAAGTAAACTATGAAACAATTAAAAAGACTAGAAATCGACCTATCATTTATGATTCGAAGATGATAAGTATTAAGAAAGTAGATAAAAATTTCTCTTCTATTAAACTAAAGTATAAGTTACAGAAAAAAAATTCTAAAACAACTGTGACGTTACCCTTTATTTATTATTGGGGTTACCAAGCAAAAATAACAACTCCGACTGGAACACAAAAACAGCCAGTAACCATGAACAAGTCAAATGGATTAACGCAGGTTGAATTAAAAGATCAGGGAACAGCAACCATTTACTATGAATCGACTTCCCTACAAAAAATTTCTTTAGGTATAACTATTATTACTGTAATCAGTTGTTTGAGTTATGGGATTTATTTTAAGATTCATAATAATGAAAAGATAAATTACTAATGTAAAATGAATATCTAGATATTCATTTTAGCCAAAATTGTTGTGGTTATTGATAAAATAGGTTGACTTATTTTTAATAATCTGTTAATTTTTTAGATAAAATTAAACGGAGGAGAAAACAATCAATGTCAAACTGGGAAACGAAATTTAGCAAAAAGGGATTTACTTTTGATGATGTTTTATTGATCCCTTCTGAAAGTCATGTGTTGCCAAATGATGTAAATATGCAGGTACAATTATCTCCGACTCTTAACTTAAATATCCCACTTATCAGTGCTAGCATGGATACAGTAACTGATAGCAAAATGTCGATTGCCATGGCTCGTCAGGGAGGGCTTGGAGTTATTCATAAAAATATGACCATTGAACAGCAGGCAGAAGAAGTCCGTAAGGTGAAGCGTTCGGAAAGTGGTGTAATTATTGATCCATTTTTCTTAACACCAGAGCACCTAGTTTCTGATGCTGAACAATTGATGAGCAACTATCGAATTAGTGGTGTCCCTATTGTAGAAACAATGGAAAATCGTAAATTAGTAGGAATTATTACAAATCGAGATATGCGATTTGTAACAGACTACCATTTACCAATTGTTCATGTTATGACAAAAGATCATCTTGTCACTGCTCCAATTGGGACTTCTTTAAAAGATGCAGAAAAAATTTTACAAAAACATAAAATTGAAAAATTGCCAATTGTTGATGAAAAAGGATGTCTAAGTGGGTTAATTACAATCAAGGATATTGAAAAAGTTATTGAGTTTCCAAATGCAGCAAAAGACAATCATGGACGTTTACTAGTTGCAGCGGCTGTGGGTATTACTACTGATACATTTGAACGTGTAGAAGCTCTAGTAAATGAAGAAGTTGATGCAATTGTAATTGATACGGCACATGGACATAGCATAGGTGTTATACATAAAATACGCAAAATTCGTGAAACTTTCCCAAAAGTAACATTAATTGCAGGGAATATCGCAACAGCTGAAGGCGCTGAAGCCTTATACGAAGCTGGAGCTGATATTGTTAAGGTTGGTATTGGACCAGGTTCTATCTGTACTACTCGAGTAGTTGCAGGTGTTGGGGTTCCTCAATTAACTGCAATTTATGATGTAGCATCTGTTGCTAGAAAATACAATAAGGCATTGATTGCAGATGGTGGCATTAAATATTCTGGTGATATTGTAAAAGCATTGGCAGCGGGTGGACATGCTGTAATGCTAGGCAGTATGTTAGCCGGAACAGATGAGTCGCCTGGTGAGTTTGAAATTTATCAGGGAAGACGCTTTAAAACCTATCGAGGCATGGGTTCATTAGGTGCCATGGAAAAAGGCTCAAGTGATCGTTACTTCCAAAGTGAAGTAAGTGAGGCTAAAAAGCTTGTCCCAGAAGGAATTGAGGGACGAGTTGCATATAAGGGAAGTGTATCAGATATTGTTTTTCAAATGATCGGTGGTTTAAGAGCTGGTATGGGCTATGTAGGCGCTGAGAATTTAAAACAATTACGTGAAGATGCACAATTTGTTCAAATGAGTGGAAATGGGTTAAGAGAATCCCATCCTCATGACGTACAAATTACTAAAGAAGCACCTAATTATTCTGTAGAACAATAAATAGTAGTTAAAAAATGATTCATTGTTTGGTAAATAGGAACCAAACAATGAATCATTTTTTTATAAAATTCTTTTGAAAAACTTTCTTTAAATTTAGTAAGTAAAAGGTAGCATTTTAATGCTATCCAATTAAATACAAGAAGAGTATCTTAAAAGATTGAAATACCTATATGCTTTATTTCAATTTTTGTTAAATAGAGTTATTCTTTTTATTTTTATAAAGCTCATTTACAAGATCCTGCTTTAATGGAAGATGAATAATAAAGGAGGTCCACCCATTTGCCGATTTTGCATAAATATAACCACCGTGTAAAGTAATAATTCCCTGGGCAATAGCAAGTCCAAGTCCTGTTCCACCAGTTTCTTGAGAACGAGATTCTTCTACACGATAAAAACGATCAAACAATTGATTTAATGCTTCTGGTGGAATTGTTGAACCATCATTTTTTACTACAATGATTGCTTCCGTTCCCACTTTATCTAAATTTATAATAATATGTTTCCCATTTTTTCCATATTTAAGAGCATTTGAAATTAGGTTGTTAAATACACGTACAAGTTTTTCAGTATCTCCCTCCATTATCAAGGAATTAAGAGTTGTCATTACCTGGATAGTTATGCCATTTTTTTCAGCTTCTAATCCAAAATCAACAGCTAGTTTTTCCATCATTTGAACCATATCAAAGGAAGTCGTATGAAGAGGAACGGCTGTTTGATGAACTTTTGTGTACTCAAACAAATCATCAACCAATAGTTTCATTTGTTTTGCCTTTACATAAGCTATATGTGTATATTTTAATAAGTCTTCCTGACAATGAAATTGAGATTCTTCAATCAAACCTAGATACCCAATGATTGAAGTAAGAGGTGTACGTATATCATGACTAACATTTGTAATTAATTCGTCTTTAGATTTTTCAATTTGTCTTTCATCTTCAATTGCTTCTACCGTACTATCTACTAATCCATTGATACTAGCAACTATTTTTGCAAGATCACCGGCAAGTTCAAATGTAATCCGATGATTATAATTCCCATCAGCAATATAATGAAGTTCTGTAATAATATGTTGCAATTGCATTTGTTTATAGCGACGAGTTAAACGCCAATATAATACCAAAATATCAATAATAAAAAAACAGGGAAAATAAATTTGTTCCAACTCCAGAAAATATTTGTTTTGAATTCTCCAACAAAGGCGCCTTTCGTTGTCCAGATAATTCCTCTTAAAAATTCATTATTTTCAAGCAATTGACTTAAAATAAGTGTAATAGCGATATTCAATAGAAGTAAAAGGACAATAGTAACAATACTTTCTGCCAGCAATTCACTGATTTCTTTAGAAGTCAGTGTAATCCGCTTTTGTTTTTCTACTCGTTTTTTAGTGAGCATCGATCTTATAACCAACACCCCATACTGTTTGAATGACCTTCTCACCATTAGTTGCTTCTTCAATTTTATCTCTTAGGTGACTGACATGGACCATAACTGTTTTTGCAGAAACGATACTTTCTTGTTGCCAGACACGTTCAAAAATTTCATCTGCACTAAATACATGGTTTGGATGACTAGATAAAAGATACAAAATACCAAATTCTAATGCGGTAAGTTGGATTTCTTTACCATCAATTGTTTTTACTTCATGTGAATCTTTATTAATAATTAGTGTACCTACTTCTAAAATTGCTGGTTCATTGGTTGTTGGTTTGATATTGCTACGTCTTAGGATTGATTTAACACGAGCCATCACCTCTAGTGGATTAAATGGTTTTGTAACATAGTCATCAGCGCCAGCAACTAAGCCTTTAATTTTATCCATATCAGTTGTTTTTGCAGTAAGAAGAATAATAGGAATTTGAGATTCTTTACGTAATTTTTTAACAACCTGCATACCATCCATTTCTGGCATCATGATATCTAAAATAATAAGATCTATATCAGGTATCGTATGAACTTTATTAAGAGCATTCTTACCGTCATAGGCTTTCACTACATCATAACCTTCATTATGTATATAAATACTTAGTAATTCGACGATTTCCTTATCATCATCAACAATTAAAATTTTCATTATTTATCCCTCCATGTCGATAAGAACTTTATCCCTATTTTATCAAAAAAATATCAAAAAACCTAAAATATAAAGGATATTATTAAAATTTTAGAATTAATGACTAAAAAACTTAAATTTAATTAAAAAATATAACAAAATAAATGAAATAAAAAAAATAAAGAAAAAAGGGAAAAAATTGTTGACCTGGAAAAAAAAAGTTGGTATATTATTACTTGTCGCAAGGCACGACTAAAGTAACAGCTGAAACGACAAAGTGATGTGAATACCCATCACAAAGAAAAGCCAGCAAAAAAAGTTAAAAAAACAACGAAAAAAGTTGTTGACAAATAACAAGAAAGCTGGTAAGATGATGAAGTTGCTGTCAAACAAGACGGTAAGCGAGGTTGAAAAAACTTTTAAAAAAGAGTTGACAACCGAGCGAAAACGTGATAAGATATAAGAGTTGCTGTAAGGTAATGGTAGACCTTTGAAAACTGAACAAAGCAAACGAACCAATGTGTAAGGGCCTCTTATGAGAAATAAGAGACAAAACAACAAGCAAAGCGAAAGCTAGCAAACAAATGAGCAAGAAAGCCGAAAGGCAAAGGATAATACGAGAGTTTGATCCTGGCTCAGGACGAACGCTGGCGGCGTGCCTAATACATGCAAGTCGAACGCTTCTTCTGATTAAGCTTGCTTAAGAGGAAAGAAGAGTGGCGGACGGGTGAGTAACACGTGGGCAACCTGCCCATCAGAAGGGGATAACATTTGGAAACAGGTGCTAATACCGTATAAGACTTTTTTTCGCATGAAGAGGAGTTAAAAGGCGCTTTCGGGTGTCACTGATGGATGGGCCCGCGGTGCATTAGCTAGTTGGTGGGGTAAAGGCTCACCAAGGCAACGATGCATAGCCGACCTGAGAGGGTGATCGGCCACACTGGGACTGAGACACGGCCCAGACTCCTACGGGAGGCAGCAGTAGGGAATCTTCGGCAATGGACGAAAGTCTGACCGAGCAACGCCGCGTGAGTGAAGAAGGTTTTCGGATCGTAAAACTCTGTTGTTAGAGAAGAATAGGGGAAAGAGTAACTGTTTTCCTCGTGACGGTATCTAACCAGAAAGCCACGGCTAACTACGTGCCAGCAGCCGCGGTAATACGTAGGTGGCAAGCGTTGTCCGGATTTATTGGGCGTAAAGCGAGCGCAGGCGGTTTTTTAAGTCTGATGTGAAAGCCCCCGGCTCAACCGGGGAGGGTCATTGGAAACTGGAAGACTTGAGTGCAGAAGAGGAGAGTGGAATTCCATGTGTAGCGGTGAAATGCGTAGATATATGGAGGAACACCAGTGGCGAAGGCGGCTCTCTGGTCTGTAACTGACGCTGAGGCTCGAAAGCGTGGGGAGCAAACAGGATTAGATACCCTGGTAGTCCACGCCGTAAACGATGAGTGCTAAGTGTTGGAGGGTTTCCGCCCTTCAGTGCTGCAGCAAACGCATTAAGCACTCCGCCTGGGGAGTACGACCGCAAGGTTGAAACTCAAAGGAATTGACGGGGGCCCGCACAAGCGGTGGAGCATGTGGTTTAATTCGAAGCAACGCGAAGAACCTTACCAGGTCTTGACATCCTTTGAACGCCTTAGAGATAAGGTTTCTCCTTCGGGAGCAAAGAGACAGGTGGTGCATGGCTGTCGTCAGCTCGTGTCGTGAGATGTTGGGTTAAGTCCCGCAACGAGCGCAACCCTTATTGTTAATTGCCATCATTTAGTTGGGCACTCTAGCGAGACTGCCGGTGACAAACCGGAGGAAGGTGGGGATGACGTCAAGTCAGCATGCCCCTTATGACCTGGGCTACACACGTGCTACAATGGGAAGTACAGAGAGACGCAAGACCGCGAGGTTAAGCAAATCTCATAAAGCTTCTCTCAGTTCGGATTGTAGGCTGCAACTCGCCTACATGAAGCCGGAATCGCTAGTAATCGCGGATCAGCACGCCGCGGTGAATACGTTCCCGGGCCTTGTACACACCGCCCGTCACACCACGAGAGTTTGTAACACCCGAAGTCGGTGAGGTAACCTTAGGGAGCCAGCCGCCTAAGGTGGGACAGATGATTGGGGTGAAGTCGTAACAAGGTAGCCGTATCGGAAGGTGCGGCTGGATCACCTCCTTTCTAAGGACGAATAACGGAAACACAGAGGTCAGTTTGCTTTGTTTAGTTTTGAGAGGTTTACTATGTGGTATGTGGGGCCTTAGCTCAGATGGGAGAGCGCCTGCTTTGCACGCAGGAGGTCAGCGGTTCGATCCCGCTAGGCTCCATAGATGATTGAAAGAGATCATCGGTTGTTCATTGAAAACTGGATATTGAAGAAACAATCAAAAACCGAGACACCGCGTTGAGCACAGGAATGTGCTGAATGAAAAAGGGAAGGACGCTTCTATCGCTAGAAGAGGTCACCCAAGACCGAAAGGTCAAAGAGGTTAAGTGAACAAGGGCGCACGGTGGATGCCTTGGCACTAGGAGCCGATGAAGGACGGGACAAACACCGATATGCTTCGGGGAGCTGTAAGTAAGCAATGAGCCGGAGATTTCCGAATGGGGGAACCCAACATCTGTTATAGGATGTTACGAATAGTGGAATACATAAGCTATTCGAGGAAGACGCAGAGAACTGAAACATCTAAGTACCTGCAGGAAGAGAAAGAAAAATCGATTCCCTGAGTAGCGGCGAGCGAAACGGGAAGAGCCCAAACCAACGAGCATGCTTGTTGGGGTTGTAGGACTCCAGAACGGGAGCAGAAACGACTAATCGAAGGATGTGGAAACATCCACCAAAGAGGGTGAAAGTCCCGTAGGTGAAAGTCGTTTCTCCCCAAGGAGGATCCTGAGTACGGCGGAACACGAGAAATTCCGTCGGAATCCGGGAGGACCATCTCCCAAGGCTAAATACTCCCTAGTGACCGATAGTGAACCAGTACCGTGAGGGAAAGGTGAAAAGCACCCCGGAAGGGGAGTGAAAGAGATCCTGAAACCGTGTGCCTACAACAAGTCAAAGCCCGTTAATGGGTGATGGCGTGCCTTTTGTAGAATGAACCGGCGAGTTACGATTGCTTGCGAGGTTAAGTGGAAGAAACGGAGCCGTAGCGAAAGCGAGTCTGAATAGGGCGAAAGAGTAAGTAGTCGTAGACCCGAAACCATGTGATCTACCCATGTCCAGGTTGAAGGTGCGGTAAAACGCACTGGAGGACCGAACCCACGTACGTTGAAAAGTGCGGGGATGAGGTGTGGGTAGCGGAGAAATTCCAAACGAACTTGGAGATAGCTGGTTCTCTCCGAAATAGCTTTAGGGCTAGCCTCGGCAGAAGAATCATGGAGGTAGAGCACTGTTTGGACGAGGGGTCCTTCTCGGGTTACCGAATCCAGATAAACTCCGAATGCCATGATTTATAGCCGGGAGTCAGACTGCGAGTGATAAGATCCGTAGTCGAAAGGGAAACAGCCCAGACCACCAGCTAAGGTCCCAAAATGTATGTTAAGTGGAAAAGGAGGTGGGGGTGCACAGACAACTAGGATGTTGGCTCAGAAGCAGCCATCATTTAAAGAGTGCGTAATAGCTCACTAGTCGAGTGACCCTGCGCCGAAAATGTACCGGGGCTAAACATACTACCGAAGCTGTGGATCACGAAAGTGATGGTAGGAGAGCGTTCTAAGGGCGAAGAAGGTAGATCGTGAGGACTACTGGAGCGCTTAGAAGTGAGAATGCCGGTATGAGTAGCGAAAGACAGGTGAGAATCCTGTCCACCGAAAGACTAAGGTTTCCTGGGGAAGGCTCGTCCGCCCAGGGTTAGTCGGGACCTAAGCTGAGGCCGACAGGCGTAGGCGATGGACAACAGGTTGATATTCCTGTACCCGTTGGAATTGTTTGAGCAATGGAGGGACACAGGAGGCTAAGGAAAGCATACGATTGGATGGTATGTCCAAGCAATGAGTCTTGAGTAGAGTAAAATGCTTTACTCTGTAAGGATGAGTTGTGATGGGGAGGGAAATATAAGTACCGAAGTTCCTGACGTCACACTGTCAAGAAAAGCTTCTAGTGAGAGACCAACGGCCCGTACCGCAAACCGACACAGGTAGTCGAGGAGAGCATCCTAAGGTGAGCGAGTGAACTTTCGTTAAGGAACTCGGCAAAATGACCCCGTAACTTCGGGAGAAGGGGTGCTGATATTAGTCAGCCGCAGTGAATAGGCCCAAGCGACTGTTTATCAAAAACACAGGTCTCTGCAAAATCGAAAGATGACGTATAGGGGCTGACGCCTGCCCGGTGCTGGAAGGTTAAGAGGAAGGGTTAGCTTCGGCGAAGCTCCGAATTGAAGCCCCAGTAAACGGCGGCCGTAACTATAACGGTCCTAAGGTAGCGAAATTCCTTGTCGGGTAAGTTCCGACCCGCACGAAAGGCGTAACGATTTGGGCACTGTCTCAACGAGAGACTCGGTGAAATTTTAGTACCTGTGAAGATGCAGGTTACCCGCGACAGGACGGAAAGACCCCATGGAGCTTTA
>NC_015516.1:1707500-1850000 GCF_000270185.1 Melissococcus plutonius ATCC 35311 | reverse complement strand
CCCGTACGGGTCATATTTTTGGAGGATTACCCAAGTCTGGCTGAAGGGAACGGTCTTGAAAACCGTCAGGTGTGTAAAAGCACGCAAGGGTTCGAATCCCTTATCCTCCTTTTTATAATAATATCGCGGGGTGGAGCAGTCAGGTAGCTCGTCGGGCTCATAACCCGAAGGTCGTAGGTTCAAATCCTGCCCCCGCAATATCTTTTAGAAAATTTCTAAAAGAATAGTTAGTGGTTTGGTAGTTCAGTTGGTTAGAATGCCTGCCTGTCACGCAGGAAGTCGCGGGTTCGAGTCCCGTCCAGACCGTTTTAAATAGAGAGGCTCGGTAGCTCAGTTGGTAGAGCAATGGATTGAAGCTCCATGTGTCGGCAGTTCGATTCTGTCCCGCGCCATTGATATCTATGCGGGTGTAGTTTAGTGGTAAAACCACAGCCTTCCAAGCTGTTGTCGCGAGTTCGATTCTCGTCACCCGCTTTAATGGGCCTATAGCTCAGCTGGTTAGAGCGCACGCCTGATAAGCGTGAGGTCGATGGTTCGAGTCCATTTAGGCCCATAGAAATAAAAGCTTATTATCTAAATGTTAAGCATTATTAATTATTTAGTTTTTGTTTTGGGGAAGTACTCAAGTGGCTGAAGAGGTGCCCCTGCTAAGGGTATAGGTCGGGAAACCGGCGCGAGGGTTCAAATCCCTCCTTCTCCGTATTATTTTTAATAATCTATACACATAATAGTGTGATCTTATGAATCACTATTTTTTTGTCCAAATGGATTGATTACTAATAAGTTTTAGACCCGTTGGTCAAGCGGTTAAGACACCGCCCTTTCATGGCGGTAACACGGGTTCGAGTCCCGTACGGGTCATAATTTATAGGTGTAATAATTAACAATTTTTTAAGTAAAGTATATAAAGAAATAAAACTAAAATAGTTGTTCTGTTTTTTTAGGAACAATTATTTTTTATATCTCCCTTGAAAACGTTGACATATTGATGAAAATCAATTATGCTTAACTTATAAGATTAATCAATAGTTGGATAGTTATTGTTTTAAACAAGCTAAACCTAATTTTTTAAGGCAACTGATTTTGCTGAGAAAATTAGGTTTTTTTCTATTTTAATCATTGTTATAAGATTTTTAATTTGTCTTATTTATTATCAAATAATAACATAAAGAGATAGGTAGTAGTATTAATAAACTAATTGAATAGCAAGCCTATTTAAATAAAGAGTTACCTATTTTGATTAAAAATTGAATAATAATCTATCTTACAATCTTACAGATTGAACCTAATTATTTGTTGCTATAAAGGTCGATTAGGGTAAAGAGATAATAATGAATTACCTATAAGAATCTTTTATATAAAAATATAGTACAGGAGGAAGATTATGCCTTTTAGAAAAGATTTTTTATGGGGTGGAGCTACAGCAGCTAACCAATGTGAAGGTGGTTATAATGAAGGAGGACGTGGATTAGCAAATGTAGACTTAGCTCCAATTGGTGTAGATCGTTTTTCAATTATTACAGGAAAAAAGAAAATGTTTCACTTTGATAGTGAACATTTTTATCCGGCTAAGGAATCAATTGATATGTATCATCGATACAAAGAAGATATTGCTTTATTTGGTGAAATGGGCTTCAAAGTCTATCGTCTATCGATTGCTTGGAGTCGAATTTTTCCAAAAGGCGATGAAATAGAACCAAATGAAGAAGGATTGATTTTTTATGAGAATGTATTTAAGGAATGTCACAAATATGGGATTGAACCTCTAGTAACGATTACCCATTTTGATTGCCCAATGCATTTAGTTGAAAAATATGGTGCCTGGCGTAATCGTAAATTAGTTAAATTCTATGAGAATCTATGTACTGTTATTTTTAACCGTTATAAAGGTTTAGTAAAATATTGGCTAACATTCAACGAAATAAATATGATTTTGCATGCCCCATTTATGGGAGCTGGTTTGTATTTTGAAGAAGGTGAAAATCAAGACCAAGTCAAATATCAAGCAGCACACCATGAATTATTAGCTAGTGCTATTGCAACAAAAATTGCACATGAAATAGACCCAGAAAATAAGGTTGGATGTATGCTCGCTGCTGGTCCTCATTATGCTTATACATGTAATCCAACAGATGTCTGGACAGCACATCAGTCAGATCGTGAAAGTTACCTTTTTATTGATGTTCAATCTAATGGTGAATACCAAGCATATGCGTTAAAGGAAATGGCACATAAAGGTATCAAGTTAGAAACAGAAGAGGGTGATGATGAATTATTAAAACAACATACAGTTGATTTTATTTCTTTTTCTTATTATTCATCAAGAGTTGCATCAGCAGATCCAGCCATAACAGATCAAACAGCTGGAAATATATTTGCTTCTATTGAGAATCCCTACTTAGAATCTAGTGAATGGGGATGGCAGATCGATCCATTAGGGTTACGAATCACATTGAATGAACTCTATGAGCGCTATCGTAAACCTTTATTTATTGTTGAAAATGGCCTAGGTGCTGTAGATATGCCAGATGAAAATGGCTATGTGGAAGATGACTACAGAATCTCCTACTTAGCGGCACATATAAAAGCAATGAAAGCAGCAGTTGAAGAAGATGGTGTTGATTTATTAGGATATACATCATGGGGATGTATTGATTTAGTTAGTGCTGGAACAGGTGAAATGGCAAAACGTTATGGATTTATATATGTTGATCGAAATAATGAAGGAGAAGGGACATTGAAACGATCCAAAAAAAAATCATTTGACTGGTATAAAAAAGTGATTGCAACAAATGGTGAAGATTTAACAAATAATTAAAGTGCTATGTAATTAAATCAAAGGAGAGAAAGATGAGAAAAAAATAAAAACAGGAATGTTACTGTTGGTATTATTGGTAATGGTAGGTTTTAACACTGCACAAGAGACAAATGCAGCTTCAAAGAAAACAAAATCTGAAGAATTGACATTTTATATAGTCAGACATGGAAAAACAATGTTAAATACAACTGATCGGGTGCAAGGTTGGTCTGATGCAGTTTTGACACCAGAAGGAGAAAGGACTGCCAAAGCAGCTGGTAAGGGATTAAAAGGAATTACTTTTCAGGGAGCATACAGTAGTGATAGTGGTCGTGCTGTTCAAACTGCTGAGTTGATCCTTAAACAAAGTAAACATTCGACTAAATTAAATTTACAAACAGATAAACGGTTAAGAGAGTTTAATTTTGGCAGCTATGAATGTGATTTAAATGAACATATGTGGAAAGCAATTGCAGATCATCAAGGCATTACTGTACAAAAATTCCTTGATACAATGACACCAAAATTCTTTGCAAACAGTGTTGCTGAATTAGATAAAAATAATGTAAAAGCAGGAACAAATTGGCCAGCTGAAAATTATAAAACAATTACCAAACGCTTAACAGCTGGATTAAATGATATTACAAAAAAAGAATCTAAAAAGAAAGAAAAAGAAAATATTTTAATTGTTTCACATGGCTTAAGTATTTCGGCACTTTTGAATACACTAGATAATAGTTTTTCTCCACCAAAGGAAGGCTTTAAGAATGCAAGTGTTAGTGTAATAAGGTACAAAAATGGTAAATACAAAATACAAAAAATCAATGATACTAGTTATCTAGAAAAAGGATTAAAAGAGATAAAAACTAAATAGAAAATTTTATAAATACAATTAAATATAGATAATTTTGGAAGACTAGGATAAAATGAAAGAGATGTCAATTTGGATAGTGAACGACTATCCATCGATTTTCATTTTGTAATCATCATTTTCCTAGTTTTTTTATATAGATGATTAATAAAAATATTTGATTGGAAGTGAGTAAGATAAAAAAAGACCATTTATATTACTTAAAACGTTGCATTGAAATTTCTAAACAGGCAAAAAAAAATGGAAATACGCCATTTGGTGCTTTATTAGTTGATGATGCTGGCAATATTTTATTTGAGCAAGAAAATATTGAAATCACAGAGCATATATGTACAGGACATGCAGAAACAACTTTAGCTGCACGTGCATCAAAAAAATATTCAAAAGATTTCCTTTGGGGATGCACACTATATACAACTGCTGAACCTTGTGCTATGTGTACAGGAACAATCTATTGGGGAAACATTGGAACAATTGTTTTTGGTATGACAGAACGAAGGCTTTTAGAATTTACAGGAAATAATCCACAAAACCCAACATTTGACCTACCGGCAGAAGCGATTTTGGTGCATGGACAAAAAGATATTAAAGTTATTGGGCCTTTTTCGGAGATTGAGGAAGCAATAGCAAACGTTCATGAAGGATATTGGAAATAGATGATATAAATTGATAGTTGGTAATTTCTTTATTGGTATTCGCTTGTTAAAACGATATAGGTGTGTTGTTTTATCATAATTATTTACAATTTACTCATTTTTATAATTATTCTTCAACTAAATAGGTATTTATAATCAATTTTCTAGATGAGCTATAACAATGAAGATTTTTATTAAAAATTCATATAAAAATTACCTAGACCATTTTAATAAATACTCCTTTTATCTCTAATTAAATTTGTTTTTTAGATATAAAAATAGTAAATAGTAATTTTATTATTCACATGGTCTAATAAATAGGATAAAAATGGTAAACATTCGTTAAAAAATAGATTGATTTTGTGACGAATATAGTAAAATTTAAAAAAAAGCAGTATAATAAATAGGGTAATAATTAAAACCAATGGCATATCCGATAAACTTCTTCCCCAAATTTAAAGGACTATACCATTGGTTTTATTTTATTGATTTTTTGAATTAATAAACGATTTAAATTGCATTCAATATTAAATAGCTTAACTATAATTGAAATGTTAGGTAGTATTTATTCACGGCACCTAATTTTTAAGAATTAAGCATATTAGACGAGGTATTTTTCATTTCAATATATTTTTAAAGTTATGTTAGCATTTAATTTAATATTACTAATATATATTGTCAGTCAATTACAATTTGAAGTATTGTTTTATGGATCCTATTATAAAATTAAAAATTGACTATTCGGATTTTGAAACAAAAATTATCCTGTTTAATCTATTAGTAATTTTTTTTAATTGATATGTTGATTAAAATACAGAATGCAAAAAAGTAATAAGATGGACTTATTTTAAGCATACTCATTTTTGGTAATTAAATGAATTTTTATTTAATTGATAGTTGTTGAACAGCTGTTATCTTCATATAACTACTGTTAGCCTATGATTTTTGAATTTAAATTTATTTATTAAGAATTTGCAAATAATAGGTATATAATAAAAATTGAATGCTCACCATTATGTATTTTATTATCATATTATTATTAATTAAATGATTGATTAAAAAACTATATTGGAGGTTTCTTTCTGATATCTTGCAATTTGGAGTTTATGTATCTTGATGATTAAAAGAATATTTTAAGATAAATTTTTAATCGATTTATTTTTGGCTTACTATTATTTTGGTAAAATGGTTAATTTCTAAATAGTTAGAAAATTCAAATTAAAGTTGTTTGTTATCTTTACAGTAATTTATTGATTTTGATTAATGCCTATATTTTTTAATGAAACAACAAATTGGTATGTAAAAAAGGAGGAAGCGAATAATGGAAACAACTGAAGTATTTCAGATAGAAGGAATGAGTTGTTCTTCTTGTGCACAAACGATTGAAAAAGTAACCGCAAAGCTTCCCGGTGTAAAAGAGGCAACAGTTAATTTAGCGACAGAAAAATTAACGCTTGTTTTTGATGAACAACAATTATCTTACCAAGAAATTCAGCAGGCAGTGACAAGTGTCGGCTATAATCTTTTAAATAACAACATACGAAGAAATTATGTAATAGAGGGAATGAGTTGTGCATCTTGTGTACAAGCTGTAGAAAAAGCTATCAGTCATATTGAAGGAGTCAGTACAGTTTCTATCAATCTAACAACAGAGAAAATGCAAGTAATGTATGATACAACATTGACAAACTCAGCTGATATTATGGAGGCAGTATCTTCAGTAGGATATAAAGCAATAGAAACATATGATGGGGAGGAGAAAAAAACTACCTATCAAAAGAAAAAGAATAAAGATAACTTAAAGAATCGCTTCTTTATTTCATTGATTTTTGTAATTCCATTATTGTATATTGCTATGGGACACATGGTTAATTTGCCGCTTCCCACTTTTATTAGTCCATCAGACAATCCAATAAATTTTGTGCTTGTTCAGCTAATATTAACCTTACCGATTCTATATATTGGAAGAAGTTTTTTTATCACTGGTTTTCGATCATTACTAAAAGGCTATCCAACAATGGATTCATTGGTAGCTTTAGGTACAAGTACTTCTTTTTTATATAGTTTATATGGCACTGTTATGGTCATTCAGGGAAACCATTCTTTTACAATGAATCTTTATTATGAATCTACTGGTGTTATTTTGACCCTTATTACTTTGGGTAAATTCTTTGAATCTCTCTCAAAAGGAAAAACGTCAGAAGCAATTAAAAAATTAATAGATCTTTCTCCGAAAACTGCCCGTGTGATTAAGAATAATCAGGAGTTAGAAGTTCCTGTCACCTCTGTTAATTTAGGTGATGTTTTACTTGTAAAGCCAGGTGAGAAGATACCGGTAGATGGTGTGTTAACAACCGGAAATTCTTCTGTTGACGAATCTATGCTAACAGGAGAAAGTATGCCTGTAAAAAAACAGGTGGGAGATCTAGTTATTGGTGCTAGTCTTAATCAAAATGGTAGTTTTCAGTTTAAAGCAACAAAAGTAGGAAAAGAGACGGCTTTATCTCAAATTATTAAACTTGTTGAAGAGGCACAAAATTTCAAAGCACCAATTGCTAGATTAGCAGATAAAATTTCTGGTGTATTTGTACCAATTATTATTGCTATAGCTCTCTTGTCTGGTATGGCATGGTATTTTTTTGGAAATGAATCTTGGATTTTCTCATTAACGATTACAATCTCGGTGTTAGTAATTGCTTGTCCTTGTGCTTTAGGACTTGCTACACCTACTGCTATCATGGTTGGTACTGGAAAAGGTGCAGAAAATGGTATACTAATTAAAAGTGGGAATGCACTAGAAGCAGCTTACAAAATTCAAACAATTGTTTTGGATAAAACCGGAACAATTACAGAGGGAAAACCTAGAGTCACAGATATTATAACAACACAATCAATTACTCAAGATGAACTCTTGAGATTTGCAGCGACTGCAGAAAATTACTCCGAACATCCACTTGGAGAGGCAATTGTTCAATATGCTAAGGAAAAGAAGCTCTCTCTTCTCTCTGCTTCTAATTTTAAAGCAATTCCTGGAAATGGCATTCAGGCTATCATTAATGAACAAAATTTATTATTGGGAAATCAGGCATTGATGACTAAATTTTCTATTGATAGTCAGGAATTCAATCAAATTTTTGATCAATTAGCCAAAAAAGGAAAAACACCAATGTATGTGGCAAAAGGACAACAATTATTAGGAATTATTGCAGTAGCAGATCCGGTTAAAACAACAAGTAGAGAAGCTATTGAACAACTCCATAAAATGAAAATAAATACAATTATGCTAACAGGAGATAATCAAGCAACTGCTCAGGCAATTGCAAAGCAGGTAGGGATTGATCAAGTTGTAAGTGGAGTATTGCCTGAAAATAAGGCGGAAACGATCAAACAGTTACAAAATAAAGAAAAAAAAATTGCAATGGTCGGTGATGGTATAAATGATGCACCTGCCTTAGCACAAGTCGATATAGGTATTGCTATCGGCTCTGGCACCGATATTGCGATCGAATCAGCCGAAATTATTCTGATGAATAGTGATCTGCTTGATGTTCAAACTGCCATTTTGTTGAGCAAGGCAACGATTAAAAATATTAAAGAAAATCTTTTTTGGGCATTTATTTACAATATTTTAGGAGTACCAATAGCTATGGGCATTCTCTACTTATTTGGTGGCCCACTTTTAAATCCAATGGTAGCAGGTGCAGCAATGAGCTTTAGTTCTATTTCTGTAGTGTTGAATGCCTTACGCTTAAAAAGATTTAAGCCCCATGCAAAATAAGTAATATAAAGTAGAATAATAAATGAAGGGAAGATATTAGTATGTTTAAAAAAGTTATTACAATTGATGGTATGAAATGTGATGGATGTGCAAAAACCATCAAAGAAAAATTTAATCATCTGGCTTCTGTTAAGGAAGTTAAGACAGATCTAGATAAAAAGGAAGTTACAATTATTAGTGAAGTAGAAATTTCAACGAATGAATTAAAAAATGCATTAAAAGATACAAAATATAAAGTAATAGATAAGTAGAAAATCTTCTATTGACTTAAATTATTTAGTTATTTTAAAAAATATTTAATAAGAAAATGATGAGAATATATTCAAATTTTATGTGAATCTTTTATATATAAAAGTAAACACTTCATTTTCAAATTTTATTTGAATTTATTATAGAAATTAATGAACGAATCAGTGCTTTTCTATGAAATAACTAAAGAGATAATTGAAATTTAGCTATTTTGATTAATAAAAAATAAAATAATAATTAAATGTTGAGAGAACTGAAAGAGAAGCTTATAATAATAAAAAGAAGCTTTTATAGAAAATTAGAGGAGATGGGAAAATGTCAAAAATTGATCCTGCTATGACTGCATCATTCCGTCAAGCATTTTTAAAGAATAATAAGCAAATGGCTGTTCAACGTAGTGTAGTAAAAAATGGAATTTTAGCTTCTGCTGAAAACCAGATGGCTTATTCAGAAAATACACCAGTTTTTTCGATTGATTTATCTACTGGAAAGGTAGCCAATCAAAAACAAAGTGGACGTTGTTGGATGTTTGCTGCATTGAACACATTTCGTCACAAAATATTAAATGGATTTAAATTAAAAGACTTTGAATTATCACAAAACTATACATTTTTCTGGGATAAATATGAAAAAGCAAATTATTTCTATGAAAATATCATTGCTACAGTGGGTAAGCCATTAACCAGTCGTGAAGTTAGCTTTTTATTAGCAACACCTCAACAAGATGGTGGACAATGGGATATGATCGTCTCTCTCTTTCAAAAGTATGGTGTAGTTCCTAAATCAGCTATGCCTGAAGCAAGTAATAGTTCAAACTCAAGCTCTTTAAATGAGTATTTAAATAAAAAATTAAGAAAAGATGCAGCAATTTTACGTGGTATGATTACTGATGGACATCCTGAAGAAGAAGTACAAAAAGCTAAAGAAGATATGCTAAAAGGAATTTATAATCTGTTGGCTATTTCTTTAGGCACACCTCCTGAAACATTTGATTTTGAATATCGTGATGACGATAAAAATTATTATATTGATCAAAATTTGACACCTCAAAAATTTTATGAAAAATATTTGGGTGTTGATTTAAATAATTATGTTAGTGTAATTAATGCACCAACAACAGACAAACCTTTTAATCAAACCTATACAGTTGACATGTTAGGTAATGTTGTTGGTGGTAAGCAAGTGAAATATTTGAACGTAGAGATGCCTATATTAAAAAAACTGGCTAAAGCACAATTAGAACAAGGCGAATCTGTTTGGTTTGGTTGTGATGTTGGTCAATCATCAACTAGAGATACGGGCATTATGGCTTTAGATGTCTTTGATACAAACGATTTGTTTGATAATGATTTTACAATGACAAAGGCAGAACGCTTGGATTATGGAGAAAGTCTAATGACACATGCCATGGTACTTACAGGCGTTGATGTTATAGATGGCCAGACAAAAAAATGGAAAGTAGAGAACAGCTGGGGAGAAAAAGTTGGGAACAAGGGTTTCTTTGTTATGAGTGATGCTTGGATGGATCAATATACTTACCAAATTGTTGTTAGAAAAGATCTATTGTCACTTGAACTACAAAAAGCATGGGAACAAAAACCAACTGTTTTAGCTCCATGGGATCCAATGGGAGCTTTGGCTTAATTATTTTTACTTTACACAATGGTTAAGATAAATCTAAATGAATAAGGATAAGCGGATAGTGATTTTTCGTTTTAGACAGCTATTTTATTAAAAATAATGCATAAATAGTATGGCCATTAAAAAGCGTGTGGTAAAACTTCTCTTTTCCATTATTAAGAAGTTCGGCCACACGTTTTTATAGTAAATAAAAAACAATAAGTAGAATTAAAGTATAAAGTCGAGAAGGAGATAAAATGTCAAAAAAGTTTACAAATTATTATGAAGTGGCTTACTATGATGTTGATGTGACCCGTTCAATGAAAATTCCTTCTATGTTGTCAGTAATCATTAAAACATCAGAAGATCAATGTGATCTATTGGGTTGTGGAGAAGATTTTGTCGCCTCTTTTGGGTTAGGATGGATTATTACAAATTATGAAATTCAAATCAGTCGAATACCAAAATCTGGTGAAAAAATAGCAATTACTACACAAGCGACTGCCTATAACAAGTATTTCTGTTATCGAAATTTTTGGATTCATGATGAGCTAGGAAATGAATGTGTGTTCGTTAAATCAACATTTGTATTGATGGATCAAAAGAATCGAAAAATGCATAATGTTTTGCCAGAATTAATCGAACCTTTCGAATGTGAAAAAATTAAAAATATTTATCGAGGAGAAAAAATTCAAAAAATAAGAAATGATCATTCCTCATCTTCATTTTATAAAGTTCGCTTTTTTGATATTGATGGAAATAAGCATGTAAATAATGCTATTTATTTCAATTGGTTATTAGATGTACTTGATTATGATTTTTTAATGAATTATCAACCAACCAAAATTAATATTCGATTTGATAAAGAGGTAGAATACGGTCAAGAAATTGAAAGTCATTATGAAATAGAAGAGAATGAAACAGAAAAGATAACAAAACACGAAATTCGAATTGGCCAGCAGACATGCTGTACGGCAAATATTTTTTGGAAGATACATGATTAAATACTTTAAAAAATAATGATTAATTTACCCAATGCACTTTTACTAATTATTTTATCATAATATAAAATTAAAAAATAAATTGATTTTCTTGTTTTTTCTTTAGCTTTTATTTTAAAGTTCAGAGATTTTTACTTATTTGCATTTTATTATAAAATAATACATGCTTCAAATTAATAAACACTTTTATAATAGAAAGAAGTGATTGCAAGATGATTCGGTTAGGCTTAACTTCTTTTAGCGAGCATGAAACATTGACAGGTAAAAAACGCGCTACTTTACATGAATATGCAAATTATTTATCCCTGGTTGAAATGGGTACAGCTTATTATGCCATTCCAAAAAAAGAGAGAGTGCAGACTTGGACAGATGCTGTGCCAAATGATTTTCGTTTTGTAATGAAAGTCTATAGTGGTATTAGTTGTCAAGGGAAATGGGATCAATATTTTAGCAGCGAACACGAAATGATAACTACCTTTTTAAAAAATATGGAACCGATGGTAAATTCAGGAAAGCTATTTGCATTTTTAATTCAATTTCCTGGTACATTTACTTGTACGAAAGAAAATGTTAATTATTTGGAGAAAATTCATCAATGGTTTATCGGATATCCTGTTGCAATTGAATTAAGGAATAGTACTTGGTATTCAGAGAATTACAAAGAATCTATGCTATCTTTCATGAAAGAAAAAAATTTTTCTCTAGTAATTGTTGACGAGCCACAAATCCCAACGAATCCTGTGCCCTTCTTTCCCTATATAACAAATAAGGAAAAAGTTTTGTTTCGATTTCATGGACGTAATGCTACAGGATGGCTAGCTAACGATAAAGACTGGCGTAAAAAAAGGACACTTTATCGTTATGATTCAAAAGAAATTTCAGAATTGAGTGATACAGTAAAAGCATTATCTCTTGAGTCAGAAGAAGTTGGCGTAATATTTAATAATAACTCTGGTGGCGATGCAGCGGATAATGTTCTAGCAATGAAAGCTAGGTTAAACTTGCAGCATAATAATCAATTAAATCATCCCAAACAACTTGGTCTATTTGACTAAAAAATGAAAGGATATTTTTTTAATGAAAAATAGACGACTTTCGATTGAGGAATTGATTGAAGAAAATTAAGTATAAAAAATAAATAATTATTCATTGATAGCAAGTTTATTTTTAAAGTAAACAATCAAAAATTTTTAAATTATTTATCACTTTGGTTTTTATAATATGAAGAGGACAGGAAAGATGGAAAAAATAACAAATCCTTTCAAATTAGTAGAAGAATTTCATAATGTATTTGCACCAGCAAAATCGAATACACCAACACCATTTTCACCACAAGAGGCTATCAATCGTGCAGAATTTAAAGCCGAAGAATTAGTAGAATTTTTGTATGGTGCAGCGAATAATGATCAACAAGTATTTCATCAATTGGTAGAAACATTCAAAGTTGCAATTGACCAAGCGGAAGAAAAAATAATAAATAAACAAATGCCTGTGACAGATCCACTGGTGGATGAAGTAGATGCGCTTACCGATTTGCTTTATTTTACTTATGGATCCTTTTTAATGATGGGTGTTGACCCAACAGAGATTTTTTCAATTGTTCATCAAGCAAATATGGGCAAGCTATTTCCAGATGGAAAACCACATTATCATCCTATAACTCATAAGGTGTTGAAACCAGGAGATTGGGAAGAAAAATATGCACCAGAAGCAAAAATCAAAAAAGAATTAGAAAAACAGAAAAAGAACTCTTTGATGCCGGAAGAGGCATATTAGAAAGTTTTTCAGTTATCTGTATTACCTGTTGGAATATACTATTGAACAATAAGATAATTTTTAGGGAAATAATTATTTAACGATTAATTTTCTAATGAACATTATGTTTAATTATCCAATGATATTTTTAATTAATTTATTTTCGTTTAAAGTTCATTAAATAACATGAAAAATAATATTTATTATAATAAAAAATTTAGTGGATAACTATTCGTTTAATAAGTTCATTTTAAAAAGTAATAAATAGCAAGGAATTATGCTTCTTCTGTACTCTTCTTGCTTAAAATGTTTACATTTTTCTAACGATAGTGTACTATTTAAGGGTATGCATCAGATTAATGCTATATAAAATTAAAACTACTCGGAGGGAAACAAATGTCTGTGAAATGGGAAAAAAAGGGCACAAATGATGGTGTCTTGACTTTTTCAATTGAACGTTCAGAAATTGAAAAAGGGTTAACACAAGCATTTAATAAAGTGAAAAAAAATCTAAATGTACCTGGTTTTCGAAAAGGAAAGGTATCACGTCAGGTTTTTAATCGTATGTATGGTGAAGAAGTATTATATGAAGATGCGTTAAATGCAGTCTTACCAGAAATATATGAAAATGCTGTAAAAGAAGCAAAAATCGAACCAGTTTCACAACCTAAGATTGACGTTGAAAGCATGAAGAAAGATGAAGACTGGGTAATTACAGCTACTGTAACTGTAAAACCTGAAGTAAAATTAGGTGATTACAAAGGATTAAAGATAGCTAAACAGGACCGTGAAATCACAGACCAAGACATCGAAGATCGTTTAAAACGTGAACAAGAAAATCAAGCTGAATTGGTTATTAAAGAAGACGAACCAGCTGAATCAGGAAATACAGTTGTTATTGATTTTGAAGGATTCTTGGATGGAAAAGAATTTGAAGGTGGCAAGGGAGAAAATTATTCCCTAGAATTAGGTTCTAATTCATTTATTCCTGGTTTTGAAGATCAACTAATCGGAAAAAGCGCTGGCGATCATGTTGATGTAAATGTTACTTTCCCTGAAGATTATCAAGCAAAAGATTTAGCTGGAAAAGAAGCAAACTTTAAAGTAGTTGTTCATGAAGTAAAAGTTAAAGAAGTTCCAGAATTAGACGATGAATTTGCAAAGGATATTGATGATTCTGTTGATAACTTAGCAGAATTAAAAGAAAAATATCGTAAAGAACTAAAAGAAGCCAAAGAAACATCTGCTGATGAAGCTAAAAATGAGGAAGCTATTCATAAAGCAGTAGAAAATGCGGAAATTGTTGAACTTCCAGAAGTCATGGTTCATGAAGAAATCAATCGTTCAATGGATGAGTTTTTAAATAATATGAAACGTCAAGGAATTGAACCGGATACTTACTATAAATTAACCAATACTACAGAAGAGGATTTACGTAAACAATTTGAAGAAGATGCTGAAACGCGTGTAAAAACAAATCTTGTAATTGAAGCCATTGCAGCTCAAGAAAAAATTGAAATTCCTCAAGAAGAAATTGATGGAGAAATTAAAGATCTGTCTGAACAATACAATATGCCAGAAGAACAAGTACGTAGCATTTTAACTGAAGACATGTTAAAACATGATATTCGTATGAAAAAAGCGGTTGATGCTATTACAGAAACAGCAGTTGAAGAATAAAAATTCTTTTGGTTTTTAGATAGGATTTTTAATCAATAAACTTCATTTAAAGAAGAAAGTTAGATGTATATCTAACTTTCTTCTTTTTTAATTAAAAAGAAGAAAGTTGATAAAATAACAATATAAATTTTAATCAAATCTCTACTATTAATTGATAATTTTCAGTAAATTATTGAAAAAAGCTTACGAAAAAAATTTTTTATGCTACTATACTATTCGTTATTTAAATTTAAGGAGGAATTTTGTATGCCGACGAATAAAAAAGAAGGTATCATTTTTACAATAACCATGTGTGCTTTAATGGTTTTTTTCATGAGTCTTTATAATGAAATTTTACATAATGGTATCCAATCACATCTTTTGATCAATACTTGTATCGGTTTTATACCAGGATTTATTGTTGCCTTGTTACTTGATATATTTTTAGTTGGACCTAATGCGAAAAAAGTAGCATTCAAATTGCCAATCAATAAAGAAAAGCAATTACATAAAATTTTTGCTATTCCTGGCTGCATGGTTTGTGGAATGGTTTTATGTATGTCTGTATTTGGTATGGTTATGCAACATAATTTTTCAGATCACATATTAATGCAGTATTTTAAAACAGTTTTAACAAATGCAATTTGTGCTTTTCCTCTACAATTTTTCATTGTTGGACCTATTTCACGTAATATTTTAAAGACTATTCAAGCAAAATCAATTGCTTAATAGATGATTATAAATGGTAAATAATTAATAATATATGTTAAAATCAGTTATGCTGTTATGATTTTAATTATATTATGATTTTTAATCACTTGTTCAATAAAGGTGCCTTGTGTAATAAACAAGGCACCTTTATTATTTTTTATTCATAAATTACTATAAATATTTAGAATTTTCTCTATATTAGTCGGTCAAATTTTTCATTTAGTTATTTTTTCTTTTTAAAAAATGTTATAATAGAAAAAATAATAGGCAGAGAGGAGCTAAATAATTGAATAAAGATAAAGAAGAAATGTTAATACAATTAACCTATGCTAGAGGAATTGCTGGCAATGAAGATGAAGTACGTGAGTTATTTAAAAATTATGCAAATCCTTATGCAGATGAAATAGTATATGATGGATTAGGTAGTATTATTGCTAAACATGAAGGGGATACAACAGGACCTAAAATCTTTATTTCTGGACATTTAGATGAAGTTG
Source organism: Melissococcus plutonius ATCC 35311 (assembly GCF_000270185.1). NCBI lineage: Bacteria > Bacillati > Bacillota > Bacilli > Lactobacillales > Enterococcaceae > Melissococcus > Melissococcus plutonius. The sequence goes on along the minus strand of NC_015516.1, from coordinate 1,834,427 downwards.
GGTTTATGGTAACGAGAGTCACAGATAGTGGTTTTATTAAATTTCAGCCAATTGGTGGTTGGTGGGGACAAGTTATGCTAGCTCAGCAGGTCGAAATCAAAACAGGTCAGGGAAAAATTTTTCATGGTGTTATCGGGTCAAAACCTCCTCATATCTTATCTCCAAAATCTCGGAATGAGCCTTATAAAATTGAAGATATGTTTATTGATATAGGTGCTTCTACAAATGATGAAGTAATGGCTTGGGGAATTCGACCTGGAGATATGATTACACCATATATTGAATATCGTCGAATGAATGGTACAAAATTTTTGTTGGCAAAAGCTTGGGATAATCGAATTGGTACTGCTGTGTCACTTGAAGTTTTAAAAAATTTAGCTAAAACTGGACATCCGAATATTTTATTTGCAGGTAGTGATGTTCAGGAAGAAGTTGGCCTACGTGGTGCACAAACAAGTACACATCTAATTAATCCAGACTTAGCTTTTGCACTAGATACAGGAACAGCAGGGGATACACCTGGAATCAAGCCAGAAGAGGCAGATTCAAAACTTGGTAAGGGACCTCAGATTATCATTTATGATGCAAGTATGGTTCCTCATAAAAAACTTAGAGACTTTGTAATTAGTATAGCAGAAGAAAAACAGATTCCTTTCCAATATACAACAATTTCTGGTGGTGGAACAGATGCTGGCAAAATGCATTTAACCAAAGATGGAATTCCATCTCTTGCCATTACGATTCCAACACGTTATTTACATTCACATACTTCAATGATCCATGAAGATGATTATTTAAATACAGTTAAGTTGGTAACAGAAGTGATTAAGCAATTAGATAAAAAAACTGTCAATAATTTAAAAAGTTATTAAAAAATATCTTGTATAGGAATAGGAGTGGAAGAAATGAAAAGTGCTATCTCAAATTCACAACACCGTAAACAAGCACGAGAATTTCTACAAAATCAATGGGGAATGATGGCTTGGATAACATTTTTGAGTTTTTTTATTCCTGGATGTATTGGGTTTTTGATTAATCAATTATTTATAAGATCTTTTGGAAGCAGTATTATAAACATTTTATGTGGGCTATTTATCTTTTTTGCCATTACTTATGGTACCTATTTTTGTGCTCTACAGGTAATTAAGGGAAAAAGGGTTATGCCCAATATGTTGATGGCTGTTTTTGATAAGAAGTTTTATGGTCCTCTATTTCTAATAAATTTAATTCAGTTTTTTGTTGAAAAGCTTCTTTCTTTAATTACATTATTGCCTGTTTTTTTAATCCTAGGTAGTAATGCTTATTTTGCTTTTATTATGTTTAATCGACCACAAATTGAAAAAGTTCCAACACATTTTCCTAACTACACAAACATGGCTTTGCTTGTTATTTTTATCCTCTTATATCTAGTAATACTAATTTGTATTAGTATCTTTATAAAAGGTATTTTTCAATTTTCTGTATGGTTAAAATTTGATGATATGACGGCTAATATCAATGAAATATTCAAAAATGCTTTATATCTAATGAAAGGACGTTTTTGGCAATATGTTTGGTTGCAATTTTCCTTTGTTGGTTGGTATATTGTTGGTTTTTTAACCATTGGGATTGGTCTTTTATGGATAGTTCCCTATCATAACGTGGCTATTAGTAGCTTTTATAAAACAGCTCGTGAAGAAAAAGGACAAGCAGTTGCCTAAAAATGCTTTACTTTATAACTTATAATGAATTATAAATATTGAAAAATATAGAGAAAAACAGAACAAAATTCAGCTATTCCAATCTTACCATTTGATAAGAAAATAGCTAATTTGTATTTATTCTAGATCGTTTATCGATTATAATAATAACAATCAAGGAAGGTGATAAAATGAAACTAACTGTCTTGGGTTGTCTTGGTGCTTATCCTTACAATAATGAGGGAACAAGCTCTTATTTATTAGAGTCTGAGAATTTTCATTTATTAATCGATGCAGGCAGTGCTACACTAATCAATTTAGAAAATCATTTAAATCCTTTAACCTTAGATGCTGCAATCCTTTCCCATTACCATTATGATCATATTGCAGATATAGGTGTACTTAAATATTATAGACAACTTTATCCTGCAATGAACCCAACACCAGTTTTGCCTATTTATGGTCATACGGAAGATCAAAATCATTTTGAAGAACTGACAATGGAAGGTGTCACACAAGCTATCCCGTATTTTGAAGCTGAAGAATTAAAATTAGGACCATTTTTGATCACTTTCATGAGAACAATCCATCCAGCACCTTGTTATGCTATGCGGATTGTTGAAGAAAAAACTGGAAAAATTTTAGTTTATACTGGTGACTCTGGTTATATGAATGAATTTGTTGAATTTGCTCAAAATGCAGATGTTTTTCTAGTAGATACATATTTATTTGCTGGAAATGAGCATCATCAAGCACACATGACTTCGAAAGAAGCTGGGGAATTAGCAATGGCGGCTAGTGTAAAAAAATTAGTCTTAACCCATTTACCACAACAAGGTTCCTTAAAAGAATTAAAAGAACAAGCAGAACTAGCAGCAGATTATGTACTCCCTGTTCTGGTTGCAAAAAGAAATCTTGTTTTAGAGATAGAATAAATTATAAATAAAGAAGGAAGTATTTAGAGAATGATTTTTGTACCAAATGATAAGCATGATCCTAGAGTTAATTTAGCAATAGAAACCTATCTATTAAGAGAAAAGGAAATCAATGAACCTATTCTCCTTTTTTATATTAATGAACCTTCTATTATTATTGGTAGAAATCAAAATACAATTGAAGAAATTAACCAATCTTATGTTGAAGAAAGCGGTATTCATGTTGTTCGCAGATTAAGTGGTGGTGGTGCCGTTTATCATGATTATGGAAATTTAAATTTTAGTTTTATCCTCCCTGATGATGGCCATTCATTTAGAGATTTCGCAAAATTAACACAACCAGTCATTGATTCCTTACATGATATGGGGATCTCAAAAGCTAAATTAAAAGGAAGAAATGATCTAGTGATTGATGATAAAAAATTTTCTGGCAATGCAATGTATGCAACACAGGGAAGAATGTTTGCACATGGAACACTTTTGTTTGATAGTGACATCGATGAAGTCGTCAATACGCTAAAAGTTCGTAAGGATAAAATTGAATCAAAAGGCATTAAATCTATCCGATCGCGTGTAACAAATATAAAACCTTTTTTACCAAAAGAAAAACAGACAATGACAATTGAAGAGTTTAAACAAGAAATTTTATTAAAAATTTTTGGTGTGAAAGCCATTGAACAAGTTAAAACATATGACTTAACTGAAAAAGATTGGCAACGAATCAATGAAATAGCTGATCAATATTATCGTAATTGGAACTGGAATTATGGAAAGTCACCTGCTTTTAATTTAGAGCGCCATCAGCGCTTTCCAGTTGGTTCTATTGATGTACGTTTGAATATTGTTGAAGGTTTTATTAATGATGTAAAAATTTATGGTGATTTCTTTGGCTTAGGAGATATTCAAGATGTTGAGAAAATTTTGACAGGCATCCAGTATAAGAAAGAAGTAATAGAAACTATAGTAGATAAGATTGATATTGGAAAATATTTTGGTGCACTTGAAAAGGAAACCTTTGTACAATTATTATATTAATTGCTTTTATTGTATAATAAAGAGCAGATTCTTTATAAGGAATCTGCTCTTTATTTAAAAATACATAAATTACAGAATGAAGATGGAAAGGAATCCAGTTGAATCTATTATGCAAAATGAAATGATGCACCGACCAATAGTAAAACCTGAATTGCTTAATTTTATGCGAACAAAACAAAAACCATTAATGGGTGAAATAGGAAAAATTGAAGAAGAGGCACATAAAGATGGGATTCCGATTATTCCACATGAAACAGTTGTATTCTTGCAATTTTTTTTAAAACAACTAAAACCTAAAAATATTTTAGAAGTTGGTACAGCTATTGGTTTTTCTTCTAGTTTAATGGCACAATTGATTGAAAAAAACGGGCACGTAACAACAATTGATCGGTATGATCTAATGATAAAAAAAGCACAACAGACATATAAACGTTTAGGTTTAACTGAAAAAATCACCTTATTAGAAGGACAAGCAGCTGAGATTTTACCAACACTCACAGAAACCTATGATTTTATTTTTATGGACAGTGCCAAAGCAAAATATATTGAATTTTTACCTGAGTGTTTACGTTTATTACCTATAGGTGGCATTTTAATGGTTGATGATATATTTCAAGGTGGGACAATTTTAGAAACGAAGGATAAAATTTCACGTGGCAATCGAGCAATTCATAGCAATTTAAACAGATTTTTAGAGGTTGTCATGCATCATCCAGGTTTAACATCAACGCTACTTCCTTTAGGTGATGGTTTAATTTTAATAACGAAAGACAAAGAAAGCATCCAAATAAGCGAAAAAGATAATAATGAAAAATAAAGAGCATTGAATAGCATTTTATCGACCTTTTTTAATCATAAGTAGAAGAATACCTACTAATCTTAATAATAAAAAATGCTGTATTTTTTTTACGAATTATTCTTTAATAAAAGAACAGCAATAGGAATTTTATTTTAATTGATAATATAATCGTGTTTTTCTCAATTAAATGAGATAAATAGTAAGTATAAGACTATTTATTTATAATAATTCTATTGACGAAGTTGTTTTAAACTGCTACTCTAAACATATAAAAGATTTAATTTATAGGAGGAATTATCGATGAATATGATTAATACAAAATTACTTGATTTTAAATGTGATGCCTATAAGGATGGCGAATTTATTGAAGTTTCAACAAAGGATGTTTTAGGAAAATGGGGAATTTTCTTCTTTTATCCAGCTGATTTTTCATTTGTTTGTCCAACAGAATTAGGCGATATGCAAGATCACTACGACCACCTAAAAGAATTAAATTGTGAAATTTACTCAGTATCAGAAGACAGCCATTTTGTACATAAAGCATGGGCAGATGCAACTGATACAATTGGTAAAATTAAATATACAATGCTTGCTGATCCAATTGGCAAATTGGGTCGCTTTTTCGGTGTACTAAATGAGAATTTAGGTCAGACTTACCGTGCAACTTTCATTGTTAGCCCAGAAGGTGAAATTAAATCTTATGAGATCAATGACATGGGCGTTGGCCGAAATGCAGATGAATTAATCCGTAAATTAGAGGCTTCTCAATTTGTAGCAGAACATGGAGATCAAGTTTGCCCAGCAAAATGGAAACCAGGTGAAGAAACAATTGCACCAAGTTTAGATTTAGTAGGTAAAATTTAATTCATTGAGATTTTTACATGAACATCATTGATTTCTCAAATAAGAATAAATCTTAAATAAAAATTCATAATATAAGAATCAATGACAGGTAACATACTTAGTCAGTTAATTAAATAAAATAAAATTGAGTGTAGGATCATTTGTTCGAATCCTGCACTCTTTCAATATAGGAGGGACAACAAATGAGTCAAGAAGAAATTTATGATGTTATTGTAATTGGTGGTGGTTCGGCTGCTTTGTCTGCTGGTATTTATGCGGGCCGTGCAATGTTAGATACTCTAATTATCGAAAAAGATAAAATTGGTGGACAGGCAATAACAACATCAGAAATTGTCAATTATCCAGCGATTCGTTCAACTACTGGGCCAAAGTTAATGGAAGATATGTATGAGCAGGCCTTAGACTTTGGTGTTGAATTTACTAATGATGAAATCATCGATGTTGATTTTAATCAACCAATTAAAATTATCAAATCAATGAACAAAACCTATCAGGCTTATGCAGTTATTATTGCAACAGGTGCTTCACATCGTCAGATTGGTTTTCCCGGTGAAAAAGAATTTGTTGGGAGAGGAATTGCTTATTGTTCTACTTGTGATGGCGAATTTTTCCAAGGACTAGATATTTTTGTTATTGGTGGTGGCTTTGCAGCGGCAGAAGAAGCTGTTTATCTTACTCGTTATGGAAAATCAGTAACAATGATTATTCGTGAACCTGATTTTACCTGTGCAAAATTAACGGCAGAAGCAGCAAAACAACACCCCAATATTAAAATTGTTTATAATACAGAGGTCAAGGAAGTTACAGGAAAAGATTTTGTGCAAAAAGCAGTTTTTATTAATAATCTAACGGGCGAAGAAACTACCTATGAAGCGCCAGAAAACAGTACGTTTGGTATGTTTGTCTTTGCAGGAAGTCAACCAAATACTAAAATATTTGAAGATAAGATTGTTTTAGATAGAGGTTATATACCAACTAATGAAAATATGGAAACCAATATTGCTGGTATTTATGCAGCAGGTGATCTACGCATTAAAGAATTACGTCAAATTGTTACGTCTGTAGCAGATGGTGCCATTGCTGCAACAAATGCACAGAAGTATGTAACAAATGAAAAAAATCGTCAAAACTTACCGCTTATCAATGAAAGATTGGAACAACGTTTGGCTAATCGATCAAAAGAATTAGAAAATGAACAAACAACAAATTCAACAAACGTTGAATCTGTTAAGACAACAAGTAAACATAGTTGGTTCCCGGAAGAAATGCAAAAACAATTAAGCACTATTTTTAATAAATTAACAAAAAAAGTTACTTTATGTCAATTTATAGATGAAAAAGAAGAAAAATCCTTAGAATTAAATGCATTTTTAACAGAATTTGCTGCCATGAATGACAAGATTGTATTAAAATCTATCATCAAGGATACGGATAAGAAGTTAGAAGCAAGTTATCATGTTGATAAAATGCCATGTGTAGTGATTTTGGATGATGCAAATCAGTATACGGGAATTAAATTTAGTGGAATTCCAAGTGGTCATGAAGTAAATTCACTTGTTCTAGCTGTTTATAATATTGGTAGTGAAGGTCAATCTGTACCAATTGAATTACAAGAAAAAATTGCAGAGTTACCTAAGAAAAAAATACAAATTTTTGTTTCTTTGAGTTGCCATTTCTGTCCAGATGTTGTAGCGATCTGTCAACGGATTGCTTCAATCAATCATCAAGTTGAAGCTGAGATGATTGATACAGCTCTTTTCCCAGAATTAAAACAAGAAAAGAAAATTATGAGTGTACCAGCTATGGTAATTGATGATGAAGAAATTATCTTCGGTTCAAAGAACATGGAAGAAATTGTAGAAATTTTAACGAAGAATGTTTTGGCTGGTAGTTAAAAGAATTAATTTATTGATTTTTTTGAGATATTAATGATTATGTCCATTAATTATTAATAGTTTAGATAGCTGGGCCGATTAGTTGCATTTCCAATTATAAAATATTATCTCTTATGAAGTTTGACTACTAAAGTTAGAATTTTTACATTAAATTTTAACAATCAAGCTATTCAGTAATAACAAATACCTAATTTTATAATCCTTAGAGATATAGATGAATTAACTCTTATCTCTAAGGATATTTTCATATTTATCATTTTTAAATCCATCAATTATTTTCTGGAGGATTCATTTTATTGTAATTAGTTGTTTTAGTGGTGTTATGCCAAAATTTTTCTCTTGATAAAGTAAAATTTTAGCACAGGCTCGACTATCGTCCAAAGCATTATGATGATTTAATGGAATATTGAGTGCACGGCAAATAGTATCTAACTTATGATTAGGCAATTCTCGAAAAAATTTTCGACTAGTTTTTACCGTACATAAAGATAAATAATTTGGTTGTGGAAGTTTATAATAATTTAAACAACTGGCTAATACATTGCAATCAAAAGCTGCATTGTGGGCAACAATTAATTGATTCAGTTGGAAAAATAATTGTATTCCTTGCCAAATTTCTGGAAATTTTGGTGCATCGGTTACATCTTCTGGATGAATGCCATGAATTTGAATATTTTTCCAGAAGAATTGAGTTTCAGGTTGAATGAGTGTGTAATATTCATCAACGATTCGACTATTTTCGACCTTTACTAAAGCCAGTGAACAAGCACTATGCCTTTCATGACTAGCTGTTTCAAAATCCATTGCTATGAAATTCATAAAGATTCCTCGCTTATATCATATCTATGAGTGACTACTAAAAATAAGATTAGAATAAAAAATCAATCAATTTTTAAACTATAGATGTTTTAATTTTTATGTAATATTATTAATAATACTATATAATTATAATAAATAAATAGTTATTTTCTATGACTCATTCATTAATTAAAAAAAATTTAAAATTAACCAAGTAGAAAATTGATTAATTTTAAATAAAATTTTTTATTAAGGTTATTGTATAAGTAATTAATAAAAGCAATTGATTTTATTAATTATATTATCTTTGCTTCTATAAGTCGATTGTATAAAAACAGAATTTATTTTATTTGTAAGATAAATCAAGTTCAACACCAACGGGACAATGATCACTGCCTGTAATTTCAGTATAAATAGTCGCTTCTTTTAAAGTGGGTTTTAAATTATCTGAAACAATAAAATAATCAATGCGCCAACCAGCATTATTCTTTCTGGCATTAAATCGATAACTCCACCAAGAATAGACACCTTCTTTGTCTGGATAAAAATAACGATAGGTATCAATAAAACCATTATCGAGTAATTTAGTCATTTTTTCTCTTTCTTCAGGTGAAAAACCTGCACTGTGCTGATTGGTTCGCCAATTTTTTAAATCAATTGGTTGATGAGCAACATTCAGATCACCACATAGGATCACTTGTTTTTTTGATTTTAATTTAATTAAATAGTCACGAAAAGCGTTTTCCCATGTCATACGATAAGCAAGTCTTTTTAATTCCGGTTGTGAATTTGGTGTATAGCAATTGACCAAGTAAAAGTTTGGATATTCTAAAGTAAGTAGACGCCCTTCCTGATCATGTTCTTCCATATTGAGACCATAATAAACTTTTTGGGCGGCTTCTTTAGCAAAAACGGCAACACCAGAATAGCCTTTTTTTATCGCATAATCCCAATATTGATGATAACCAGGTAATTCTAAATCAATTTGCCCATCTTGTAATTTAGTTTCTTGAACACAAAAAAAGTCGGCATCTAATTCATTAAAGACGTATATAAAGTTTTTTTTAACAATTGCACGAAGACCATTGACATTCCAAGAGATACATTTCATTATAGATAAACTCCTTTTAAATCTGTAATATAATTTATTTTAATGCTTTTTAGATAAATATGAAATAAAAAATTAATACTGGTGAAATAAAAACAATAAAAGGTCGTTATTTTGAAAATGTGTCAATTGTTTTATGCTAATTAATTTTAAATCATTAAAACCAAATTTACCTATATATAACTAGCAAGTTTTTACCGACCATGCTAGAATAAAAAGATGTTTAGAAGGAAAGGGATACTATTATGAATAAAGAAGAGATAACCAAGCAATTAAATGGGATTACCCTACTTTTTGATGAACCATTAATGAATGTTACATTTACAAAAACAGGTGGACCTGCAGATATTTTGGCATTACCTAAAACGCAAGATGAAGTACAACGACTCATTAAGTATTGCCGCACACAAAATTTGTCATGGACTGTCTTAGGCAATGCGAGTAATTTGATTGTTCGAGATGGTGGCATTCGTGGTATGGTTATTATTTTAACAGAAATGAATGAAATACATATAAACAATGATAAACTGATTGTAGATGCAGGCGCTAAATTAATTGATGCCACCTATGCAGCTTTAGAACACCAATTGACAGGTTTTGAATTTGCTTGTGGAATTCCTGGTAGTATTGGTGGTGCTGTGTATATGAATGCAGGTGCTTATGATGGTGAAATCCAAAATATTTTTGAATCGGCAAGGTTTATGATGGCTGATGGCAGTATAAAAAATATTTCAAAGGAAGAGATGAATTTTTCTTATCGTCATAGTCGTATGCAAGAAATACATGGCATTATTCTGCAAGCAACATTTGCTCTAAGAAAAGGAAATCATCAAAAAATAGAGCAACGAATGGAAGAGTTAACTGAACTTCGTCAATTAAAACAGCCACTAGAATACCCATCTTGTGGTAGTGTATTTAAGCGACCAACCGGCTATTTTACTGGAAAATTAATTCAGGAAGCAGGTCTTCAGGGATTAAAATGGGGAGGTGCCCAAATTTCTGAAAAGCATGCTGGTTTTATTGTGAATATTAATAATGCTACAGCAACAGACTATTTAGAACTAATTGAACATATTCAGTCTGTCATTCAGAAAAAATTTGATGTTTCTTTGCAAACCGAAGTTCAAATTATTGGAGAAAAGACCAAGGATTAATAATTTGTTCTGATAAATAAATGATTTATTTTAATCAAATTAAGCACTATAGAATGATTGACCCATTAATACAAATCAATCTAGGAGAGCATTGATAATTAGACAACTAGAATAAATTCTAAATAAAATCATCCTATTAAAAATAAAAAATTAGGAGAGAATAAGTTTTATTACAAGCACAAACTAGGTATAAATAATCTATTTATGATTAAGTATTATTGATTAATTTTTTTAAAATAACTGAATCTATTTATATTATGAGTAGTTACTACTCATAATATATCCAGGTGTATTAGATTTTATTTTTTCTTTTATTCATTAACCTTAATAGTTACTTGTGTTATTTTTTAAATCTTCAATTTCGATCACCTTAAAATTCTTGTGTTCTAAATTTTCAACAATCGTTGCGCAGGTTTCTTCTGTTATTTCTGATGGTAGAGTAATTAAAATTCTTCTTACAACTTCATCGGTTTGATTATCCAAAGTAATGCATCTGGAAATATCGCTATAGCGAGAAATAATTTTTGTAATGGTAGCTAGATGCCCTTGTGTACCGGGAGAGGCAATCGTTAAAACATAACTACCTTGTTCAATATTCCAAGATTGAGCTAAGAGATTAAGCAATTTATTATGAGTTAAAATACCATAAAAATGATTATTTTCATCTAAAACGGCAATATAAGGTAATTCCTTTATAGTAAAGAAAACTTTAAAAAAGGACGTATTTGTAAAAATAAATTTTGTTGCATTTTTTAATAAATAGGTAACAGGCAAGTCCATTGAACCACCATTTGCTTTATGACGATAAATATGCATTTTATAAATATTTCCACGAAATATTTGACCTGATTCATCTAAAATTGGCACACAACGATAACCTGAATCTTCAAGAATTTTTAAAGCCTCTTCTAATGTACAAGATTCATTAACAATTGTTAGGTCTTTCTTTTTATTAATAACAGACTTTACTAGCATATTTTTTCCTCCAATTAGATTTGTTAACAACTTTATCATATCATAGATTCATTGAAAACTATAGTTTGTTCTATGACTTATTGACATAATTTTAAATTAATGATACTGTTAATTAGTAAGTCTTTGGTAAGGAGGTCGAAGAACATATGGGTGTAAAAAAAGCAGCACTTGCTTGTTCTGTTTGTGGCTCCAGAAATTATTCCAAGTCAATTAGTGAAGGAAACCGTAATGAACGACTAACAATTAAGAAGTTCTGTAAATATTGTCAAAAACATACATTACATAAAGAGACAAAATAAAGGAGGCATTTACAGTGAAATTCTTACGTAATGTTTATCAAGAAATGAAAAAGGTTGCCTGGCCTTCAAAAAAACAATTACGAAAAGATACATTGATTGTAATTGAAACATCTGTAATTTTTGCTGTATTTTTCTTTGTAGTGGACACAGCAATTCAAACGGTCTTTGGTTGGATTCTAGGTTAGTTTTTGTTGGTAATTTATAAATGGTAATGATATAATAACAAAGAGAAAAACTTCGGGCAATCTGAGGTTTTTTATTTTGTTGAAGAATAAACAGAAATAACATTAAGGGAGTATATTAATAGTATGGAAACTTTTGAAAAAAATTGGTATGTATTACATACTTATTCTGGATATGAAAATAAGGTAAAAGCAAATATTGAATCACGTGCACAAAGTATGGGGATGGATGACTATATTTTTCGAGTAGTTGTTCCTGAAGAAACCGAAAAAGAAATTAAAAATGGTAAAGAAAAGGAAACAATTCACAAAACATTTCCTGGATATGTTTTAATTGAAATGGTTATGACAGATGATTCTTGGTATATTGTTCGTAATACACCAGGTGTAACAGGATTTGTTGGTTCTCATGGAGCAGGAAGTAAACCGGCACCACTTTTAACCGAAGAAATTAATCATATTTTACGTTCGATCGGTATGAGTACACATCAAAGTGATTTAAAGGTAGCTGTTGGTGATATGGTTCAGATTATTGAGGGAGCTTTTTCTGGATTAGAAGGAGAAGTAACTGAAGTAGAAGAAGAAAAACAAAAACTAAAAGTTAATATTAATATGTTTGGTCGAGAAACAAGCACTGAGCTAGACTTTGAACAAATAGATGAAATTGATTAGCATTAACAATCAGTAATTAAATCAGGCTTCATTAAAAGAAATGCATGCTTACAATTTTGTCATTACTCAATTAGTTGCTCCTTTATATTTTTTATATTATTTTAAATGTTTATCTTACTTTTAATGAGATAAGCTTTTATCAATAGCACAATAACAGGTTAATTGAATAAAAGAATGCTATTTTTAAATAGAAGAAAAGAATAGTAAATATTTATATAGTATGAATAACCTGTAAACTTAGAAAGAATATACCGTTTAATTTATTTTGTAAAAATATTTAATTATAGACAATTTGCTGCTTTATTTATAATGTCAAAAGACTGCAAGTAAAATGAATAGTCTGGTTTAATTTACTTGCTAGTAGATAAAAAATTTCTGCTTTTTAGTTGCTTTGAAATTTCTACGGTTATCGTTGCTTGTTAAATAAACTAAAATGGAGAATGATTATGAAAGATGAAAATTATCATAGTGTATTTGATGTTATTAGTCCAGGAACTGGTATTAAAAGTAATCCAAATACCGCCAAATTTATTCAAATTGGTAAAATTGCACGTGCAATTTTAGCTAGTCAACCAGATACAATTGATGTGTATTTATATGAATCTATGGCTAATATTACCTACCAGACAACAAGTAGAAATTTTGCTCTAATTGGTGGTATATTGGCAATCGATTTAAATGATTCCGGGATAGATAATACTTTGAAGGCTGCTTATGAAAAGGGAGTAGAAGTATTATTTATCCAAAAGGATAAGCATAAGGAAGATCATACACTTACTACAACTAATAATTCATGGTTGAAAATTAGTAAAATGGATCAAAATTTAACAATTAAAGGTAAATTGGGAGAAATTGAAAATGTTCAATTGGTTATTTCAAAACAAAAACAAGGAATAGAATTGACACTTCCTCTAGAACATGCTACTACATCAATTATTTATCAAGGTGAAATTAATGAAACAAATCAATTACAAAAATTGTTAACTGGGAAAAAAATAAATAAAAAAGAATTACCATTAAGTCATTTGATCGATGATAAACAAGCGATTATGATCGTTAAAACAAACGAATTGGATAAACAACAAATAGAAAAAATTCGGGCGCTAACATTTGTTAAACAGGTGCTATCTTTTGATTAAAATAGTTGGCCAAAAAATTAATAGCAAATTATATACCTTTAAGTTTACTTCCTTTTTATAGATTGAATTGATTGATTTCAAAGAATTAAGATAACACTCTAAATTTTCTTATTTTGTTATTTAAATGTGAAGCAATTTTTAAATCGAATATAAGCAACTTTAGATTATCTTCAAAAATTTTATACAAGTTTTTAGTTCAGTAAAATTTATTTTACTGAATATTTTTATTTGTTCCTTTTTATAATAATGGTTATTTAATAACTAATTATTAAATTTAACAAAAAATAAAAGATAGAAAGAATGAATTGTTGTGCGAAAATTAGTCGTTTTCCTGATTTCTTTATGTATTATCATTAGTTGTGTGGGTTGTAGTAAAAATGAATATGACAAAAATACAGCCAAGTTACCTAAACATTCTACAGCAATTGAACATTCTGCTCCTCTCTATAAACAAAAATCCATACCTACTTTGTTTATTCATGGATATGCGGGTGGAAAATCTTCTTTTGGACATATGATTCAGCGGATTGAAAAAACAGGTGCTGCAAAACAGGCGCTAACTTTAACTATCGATGATGATGGTAGTATTCATAGTCAGGGGAATTGGAAAGAAAAAAATAATCCGATGATTCAGGTATTATTTTCTAATAATAAAAGTCATGAATGGAATCAAGCTGAGTGGATTCATCAAATACTTGTTTACCTAGAAAAAAATGATCAAGTTAGGGAAGTAAATATTGTTGGTCACTCGATGGGTGGAGTCAGTACTTTACGTTACCTCGGGAACTATGGAAAAGATCAAAATTTACCAAAGATAGGTAAATTTATTGCAATTGCTGCGCCTTTTAATGAATTTATCGAGTCCAAACAATCACTAAAAAATTTATTACAGAATGGACCGAATGAACAATCACCAAGATATTTAGATTACATATCTATGAAAGAAAATTATCCTCAAACAATGCAGGTTGATTTACTAGCTGATCAATTGAGCCGGAAAGAGTTAACAGATGGCCGGGTACCTTTATCTAGTAGTTTAGCTGTTTTTTCATTGCTAAGAAATCAAGGTATAACTATCAAACAGCACGTTTACAAAGGAAAACAAACGCAACATAGTCAACTTCATGAGAACCCAAAAATAGATCAGGAAATCATTGATTTCCTATGGAGATAGCAAAAAAGTCTTGCAAATTTTTCCTTGTTTGTTAGAATAATCTATGTATGCATAAAACATTTTTGTTTTAGACTATACTATAAAGGTGGGAGGAGAAATCTGACTCTCCATTAACCACATCACGGACTTAAGGAGGTATGTCTCGTGGCAAAAAAAGTAGAAAAAATCGTTAAGTTGCAAATTCCAGCAGGAAAGGCAACACCAGCTCCACCAGTTGGACCAGCATTAGGTCAAGCAGGTATTAATATTATGGGATTTACAAAGGAATTTAATGCACGTACAGCAGACCAAGCAGGTCTTATTATTCCTGTAGTTATTTCTGTTTATGAAGATCGTTCATTTACCTTTGTAACAAAAACGCCACCTGCTGCAGTTTTATTAAAAAAAGCAGCAAAAGTCGATAAGGGTTCAGGTGAACCAAATAAAACGAAAGTTGCCAAAGTAACCAGTGATCAAGTAAAAGAAATCGCTGAATTAAAAATGGCAGACCTAAACGCTGCTAACGTTGAGTCAGCAATGCGCATGGTTGAAGGAACTGCACGAAGCATGGGGATTACTGTAGAATAATTTTAGTAATCTTGGGAAGTAGCTTCTCTGTTTATTTCATATTGAAAAATATGAATTACGTGGGAGGTTCGACCGTTATAACCACAATCAAGGAGGAAACAAAATGGCTAAAAAAAGCAAAAAGATGCAAGATGCATTAAAAAAAGTTGATATAACAAAAGTTTACTCAGTTACAGAAGCTGTGGCTTTAGCAAAAGAAACAAACACAGCAAAATTCGATGCAACAGTTGAAGTAGCTTATCGATTAAACGTTGACCCTAAAAAAGCGGATCAGCAAATTCGTGGTGCTGTTGTTCTTCCTAATGGTACAGGTAAAACACAAACTGTTTTAGTATTTGCCAAAGGTGAAAAAGCAAAAGAAGCAGAAGCAGCTGGAGCTGATTATGTTGGTGAAGCAGACATGGTACAGAAAATTCAAGACGGTTGGTTTGGATTTGATGTTGTAGTCGCTACACCTGATATGATGGCTGAAGTTGGTAAATTAGGTCGAGTATTAGGACCTAAAGGATTAATGCCTAATCCAAAAACTGGTACTGTAACAATGGATGTAACAAAAGCAATAAATGAAGTAAAAGCCGGTAAGGTAACTTATCGTGTAGATAAAGCTGGAAATGTTCATGTACCAATTGGTAAGGTATCTTTTGACGCAGAAAAATTAATTGAAAACTTTAATACAATTAATGATACTTTGTTAAAAGCAAAACCATCAACAGCTAAGGGACAATATATCAAAAACATCTCAGTTACAACAACTTTTGGACCAGGTATTCACGTTGATCAATTTTCATTTTAATTTAATGAAATAAGAATACTTAGAATTTTGAAAAGAAATTCTATATCCATTTATTGAAATTTCGGCTTTACTCATCATATTATGTATGATATGATGAGTAAAGCTAAATAGTAATGTACCGAAGACAGTAGGTGGCGATTGCCTTAATCATTCCTACCGAGGACAATCATGATTGTTAACAATAATCAGTCGTTCTCTATGTCTACGGTGACATGGAGTTTTTTTATTTATTCGAGAGTTAAACTTTAAATGATTCGTTTAAGCAATGATGAAAAAATTCCGTATCATCAATCAGGAGGTGAAAGAAATGAGTGAAGCAGCAATTGCAAAAAAAGCAAGTTTAGTTGATGAAACAACTGAAAAATTTAACCAAGCTGCATCAGTAGTTATTGTTGATTATCGTGGTTTAACTGTTGAAGAAGTTACCAATTTACGTAAACAATTGCGTGAGGCAAACGTTGAAATGAAAGTAATCAAAAATTCGATTCTTTCACGAGCAGCACAAAAAGCTGGCTTAGAAGGATTGGAAGAAGTATTTACTGGACCAACGGCAGTTGCATTTAGTAATGAGGATATCGTAGCACCTGCAAAAATTATCGATACATTTGCAAACGAAGCAAGTGCATTGGAAATTAAAGGTGGCATTATTGAAGGTAAAATTTCTTCAGTTGAAGAAATCGTTGCTTTGGCAAAACTTCCAAATCGCGAAGGATTATTATCTATGTTGCTATCTGTGCTACAAGCACCTGTACGCAATGTGGCTTATGCTGTCAAGGCAGTATCAGACAGCAAAGAAGATGTTGCTTAATTTTAGCAGCATAAATTCATTAAATTAATAAAGAACAATAAAATTGGAGGAAATACAAAATGGCATTGAACATTGAAAATATTGTCGAAGAATTAAAGGGTGCGACAATTTTAGAATTAAACGACTTAGTTAAAGCTATTGAAGAAGAATTTAACGTATCAGCAGCAGCACCAGTTGCAGCAGCAGCAGGTCCAGCAGCAGCAGAAGAACAAACTGAATTTACTGTTGAATTAACTTCTGCTGGTGATCAAAAAGTGAAAGTTATTAAAGCAGTCCGTGAAGCAACTGGTTTAGGATTGAAAGAAGCAAAAGCTGTTGTTGATGGCGCACCTGCACCAGTTAAAGAAAATATTCCTAAAGACGAAGCCGATGCATTAAAAACAGCTTTAGAAGAAGTTGGCGCATCAGTAACTGTAAAATAATTAAATAACATTGCTTAAGACTAAAATCCTTATTTTTAAGGATTTTAGTCTTTTTTTTATATAAAAATATTATTTCTTATTCGCAATAATAAGAATAAGAAAAAGTAAGACAATTCTATCTTTAAAATAATATTTTTTATATTTTAAAATATTATTTAATAATTGATAATTTAATTTTGCCATATTCATTTCTAAAATTAATTCATTTACTAGTTTATTTAAAAACAAATTATTCTAATTAAAATCAATTGAAATGGATTGAATGATAGATTTTTAACAAAATAAGTATCTTTATAATTATTTAATTGCATTAGAAAAAAATAATTTGGAAAAAAATAAGATTATTATTTATTTTTTAAATTATAAAATAAATATTATTAGTAAAATAAAATTATTTAAAAAATATTAAATGCTTTTTTGTCTTTCTTGATGGGTTTATTTTTAAGTATTTCGTACACAGTAAACGTATAAATAGAAAATCTAATAGAAGAAGGGAGGAAAGCGCATATAAAAGATAAATTGTTTAGATAAGTTGATAAAAATGAGGAATTATAAAGCGTAAATGCACATTACTTATATTGTTTACTGAATTAATGAAATAATGGATCAAACTGTTGAATAGATAAGAAAATCAACTTTTCAGTATTATGATCAAAAAATCTATCTATCAATGAAACTAGCTAGAATGATTATACTTGATGGATTGAATGAAAATATCTCATAAACTAGTTTGATATAAAACTAATTTTTCAATAAATATTGATACAGAAAATAATCATTTAGCTACTTATTATTTGAATGAAACATAAGAAATTGAATGAGGTGAAAGAATGGAATTAATTGTTAATGGATTTGCTTGTAAAATAAAAAACCAACTAATAGAGATTACCTTTTCTTCAAAAGTGAGAGCAACTTCACTATTATATAAAGGAAAAGAAATGATTGATGTCAAAAATAGTCCTAAAGAAGGAAATAGTTTTTATTGCGATTATTTTGATGGACAACTTCATGGCGTCACACCAACAGAATTAAAAGTAATTGAAAACAATAATAACTGGATACACATTGCCTATATTGATGATAAAACACCAGTAAATCTAGAGTATCATTTACTTGTTAAAAACAATGACCCAGCCATCTATGGCTATGTTATTGCTTCGACAAAAGATGTAGGGCATGAAATTGGCCAATTTAGAACTGTTTATCGGGTGAATAGAACATTGTTTCCAATTGCCTATAATCATGAACGTCAAGGACTGCAACCTTCTTAAAAATATTTGGCTAAACATGAAAAGCTTCAAGATGAAACATTTAAATTACCTGATAGTGGGAAATACTCGAATAGTAATATTTATTCTAAATATGATTACTCTGGATATTTCAAAGACAATGATTTTTGGGGACATTATGGTGAAAAATACGGTTTTTGGTTTATTCCAATTGATAAAAGTGGGTATGCCTCCGGTCCTTTAAGACAAGATTTATTGGTTCATTATGATGGAATTACACTAAATTGTTTAAGTGGATCACATTATGGTGTAGATTCATTTAACGCCTCACCGAATTGGCAAAAATTATATGGACCTTGGTGTATCTATATAAATGATGGAAATGATAAAATAACCGATGTAAAGAAAAGAGTTGCACAGGAATAAGTACATTTTCCTAACACTTGGTTATCATCAAAGGAGAAAAACTATCCAAAACAAGTATTTACTTTAACAGGTAATCTTCAACTGAATCAGGAAGATAAAACTTATGATTGGATGGTTGTTTTAACTAATGAAAAAGGAGACTACTATAATCATAATGCAGGACACATCTATTATGCAGAAACAAAGAAAAGTAATCACTTTACAATGAATCACATCCAGCCGGACACTTATTATATGTATGCATATATTCGTCATACAGGTATTTCAGAAGAATTTTATTTAGGTAGTTATAAGATTAATAAAAATTTAAATCTAGATAAATTAATCGTTGATTACAAAGAGAAACCATTAATTTGGAAAATAGGTGGCTATTCCAAAACAACTGAATCATTTAAATTTGGCGATCAATTACGTAATCATATTTGGAAAGATTTAACACCTGCAACTCTTAACTATCGAATTGGTAGTAAAGATGATTGGTACTATCTGCAAAGTAATCGCGGAGAATGGATGATTCAGTTTAAAAAGCCTAAACAAACAGCTAAAAATTACTTGTTAACCGTTTGCTTAGCTGGAACGTCCTATCAAGCAAGTAGTGAACAAGCAGGAACAGATATAAAATACACAGTGAAATTAAATGATACAATTTTGAATACGTATACTTTTGAAAATGACAGAAGCGCTTATCGTTCAAGTGTAACAGGTGGACGTACCCAAAAATTACAAATGAAAATATCAGCTGAACAATTAATAGATAACAATGTTATTCATTTTCAAACAAATGGTTATGTTGCATATGATATGATTAAATTAGAGATTGAAGAATGAATAGAAAGATTGAAGAATAAATAGAAAAATAGAAAATGAACCATTGCTTATTATTAAAAGAGAGTTATCTAGATAACTCTCTTTTAAATTTGTTGATAACTATTCGGTTGTAGATTCTTATGAAAATTTTAGTCTTATTTTTTTATTGGTATAATTATCAAACTTTAAAGCAAATATAACAAAGAAATTTTGATAGATGGCTATTGAATAAACAAATCAATGCAATTGATTTTTATTGATTAAATAAATTTAGTGATTCATTGAAAAAGATAATTTCTGTTATTGAAATAATTTTGTTAACTACCTAAAAACCTATCATAAGTCGTATCAATCGTAATTTTTATAAAAATCATCTAAAATTTAATATGTGTAGACTTCTTGAAGAAGGAAAATGAGGGAGAGATAATTATGGATAAAGAGATAATTTTAAACTTAACATGTAAAGGATGTTCAAAAGACATCATAGGTAGATTTTTGTTAAACATCCGAACAGATAGTAAAGGAAATTATCGAATAAATATTCCATTTGAAACATTACAATTAGGAAATAATGAAGTTGAATTACAAAGCAAAGAAACAATATTAGATAATAAATTAAATTTATTTTATAATTGTCCATTTTGTGGTGTAGAAAATATTGTATCTATTTCAGTAACAGATGAACTAAAAAAAGTTAGTCGTTTTATGTAATTATAAATTAAATAGAAATTTTTATCCTAAGTCTTGGATAAGGGTGGTTGCTATTGATTTTGATATAGGACAAAATCATAAATATATAAAATTTGTTTTTTCACTAAGAATGGAGAAATAACAATGAAAATAGCTATTGTAGGTGCAAGTGGTAGAGTAGGTTCTCTCATTTTGAAAGAAGCAAAACAACGAAATTTAAACGTTACAGCTATTGTGAGAGATAGACAAAAAATAACTAATGATGTTCCTATCCTAGAAAAAAATGTTTACCAATTAACAACAGAAGATATTCAAAAATTTGATGTGTTGGTAAGTGCTTTAGGATTTTGGGAAAATTTTCAACAATTTTCAACTTCTATGGAGCATTTGATCACTATTTTAACTGGGCAAAAGACAAGATTAATTGTTGTTGGTGGTGCTAGTAGTTTATTTGTTAACTCCGAACATACAGAACGATTAAAAGATACACCTGATTTTCCAAAAACTACCTATCAAATAGGAAATGCCATGGTTGAGAGTTTATTATTACTAGAAAAATCAAAAGATGTTCATTGGACATATATTAGTCCAGCAAAAACCTTTGATGCAAATGGAGAGGTCACTGGTCATTATTTTACAGCTGGTGATGAACTGACTTATAATCAAGATGGAAATAGCTATATTAGTTATGGTGATTATGCACGTGCTATGGTAGATGAAATTGAGAATAACCAATATCCTAACCAACATTTTAGTGTCTATAGCTGAAAGACTACCTAATTCTTTTTCTATTTTAAATAAAAGACACATACTAATAAATTGCTTGTAAGCTAATTTCGCCAGAACAGAGCAATTTTTTAGTGCCATCTACTAATCGAACGACTAACTCACCTTTTAAATTAATCGTTTCTGCCAATCCTGTGTATTCTTTTTTATTTTGCATAAAAGAAACTTTTTTTCCTAAGACCAATGAATATTTTTTATATTCATCGATGATTTGCTCATTCGTTGAATGGACTAATATTTTGTAAAATTGATTCCAAATTTCTGCAATTAATTCATTTCTTGTAACGGTATATTGACCATTTGGAAATAAAGAAGTAACTTTTGATTGTAATTCATCTGGAAATTCAATTTGTTTAATAGAAAAATTTAATCCAATACCAATAATAATGCTAGAAATTTGACCTGCTTCCATATCACTGATCGCCTCAGTAAGAATGCCACAGACCTTTTTATCATTTATATAAATATCATTAACCCACTTAATTTTTGGAGAAATATCTAATAGCTTATTTAATGCGCGTACAACTGCAACAGCAGTAATAATGGTATAATTTGTAATTTCACTAAATTTTTGATTTGGATGAAGGATTAAACTCATATAAATACCTGCACCTGGCTTTGCAAAAAATGGACGGCCAAAGCGCCCAACTGAAAATTTTTGCATATCAGCGACCAATAAAGTGTGTGCAGGTGTCTGATCTAAAATCGCTAATTTTGCATCTTTCATAGTTGATTCAGAATTCGCCATTTTTTTTATTGTTAAGGTAGGTGCAGTAGAGCAAAGATTGGCATTTATACCAGGAATAGATAGCAGGTTAGTCTCTTTATAAAGATAACCTTGTGAGTTACTTTCAATTGAAAAACTACTTTTCCGTAATTGGTTAATAGCTTTCCAAATAGCAGTTCGAGAAATGGTTAATTCATTTGCCATGTATTCCCCTGATACACGTTCAGGTGCATGTTTCATAAGAAAGGCTAAGACATCATTTTTTGTAGACATAAGAACTCCTTAAATAATAAACCGTTAAAAATTTTTAGCATTGATCCCATGATTGCTTTATTTACTTTTTGTATGTGTGGATTATTCAAATCTTATCAGCAATTAATGAATAAGACAATAGAAAAAATAATTGAGTAGGGCAATTATTTTTTTATTTTGAACTTATAAGATAGAGATGTGGAGAGAAACAAATCATAAATTCATTTTAAAAATGAATTGTTCTTCTAGTAAATTAGTGACTACTTCTATGAAACCATTCTATTAATCGAATCACTGTTAATCCTATTTTGACTTTCTAAGTAATAGCTACATCCTATTTTTGTTGCTTGATAAGGTTAAAAATAAATAATTTTTGTTATTACAATGCAATTTTCATAAATATAGATAACCATAAAGGCGGTTAGCGTTATTCTTTCATTAAATGTTTGGTAGCTTTCATATTGTTTTATATTTTATTAATGATTATTCACGTTTTTAATAAATTCCAATAATAACACCGCATAAAATGCATCAAAACAGTTGACAAATTATATAAGCTATAGTAGAATGAAGAATGCGAAAACTATCTAAAATATTAAAGCAGGAACGAAATATTGTCCGTTCCGGTTTTTATATGGAAAACAAAAATAGAAACTCATGAAAATTAGTCTTGAGGGCATGTTCTATTTTTGGTTTTTTTTGCCTAAAAACCGCAAAAAATGCTTTTTGTTACGTAATTATAATCAAAGTAACTTAAATGTAATTTTTTAGGTCAGTTTTGGTAGAAATATACTCAAAGGGGTGAAGAACTTGGCTGGACACGTAGTAAAATACGGAAAACATCGCGAACGTAGAAGTTTCGCACGTATCAGTGAAGTGCTAGAATTACCAAATTTAATCGAAATCCAAACAGACTCTTATCAATGGTTTTTAGATGAAGGATTACGAGAAATGTTCGAGGACATTTTACCTATTGAAGATTTTCAAGGAAAGCTTTCTTTAGAGTTTGTTGATTATGAACTAAAAGAGCCAAAATATACAGTAGAAGAAGCACGTGCGCATGATGCAAACTACTCTGCCCCCCTTCATGTTACCTTACGCTTAACCAATCGTGAGACGGGTGAAATAAAATCACAAGAAGTTTTCTTTGGTGATTTTCCTTTAATGACTGAAATGGGTACGTTCATTATTAATGGAGCAGAACGGGTAATTGTTTCACAGTTAGTTCGTTCCCCGGGTGTTTATTTTCATGGCAAGGTTGATAAAAATGGCAAAGAAGGTTTTGGTTCAACTGTTATTCCAAACCGTGGTGCTTGGCTAGAGTTAGAAACGGACGCAAAAGATATTTCTTATGTAAGGATTGACCGTACACGTAAAATTCCATTGACTGTTCTTGTTCGTGCTTTAGGATTTGGATCAGATGATACGATTTTTGAAATCTTTGGAGATAGTGAAAGTTTACGTAATACAATTGAAAAAGATTTACATAAAAATACAAATGATTCACGTACTGAAGAAGGATTAAAAGATATTTATGAACGTTTACGTCCAGGTGAACCAAAAACAGCGGACAGTTCACGTAACTTATTAAATGCTCGCTTTTTTGATCCAAAACGGTATGATCTAGCAAGTGTGGGTCGTTATAAAGTAAATAAAAAATTAGATTTAAAGACTCGTTTATTAAATCTAACATTAGGTGAAACCCTTGTTGATCCAGAAACAGGTGAAATTCTTGCTGAGAAGGAAACAATCCTAACTCATCAAGTAATAGAAACATTGAATGATGCCCTTGATCATGGCCTAAACAGCATTACTTACTATCCAAGTGAGGATGGTGTAGCGACTGAACCTGTAACAGTTCAGACAATTAAGGTTGTTTCGCCTAAAGATCCAGAACGAGTAATTAATGTAGTGGGAAATAATTATCCAACAAATGATGTAAAAACAATTCAACCAGCTGATATTATTGCATCAATGAGTTATTTCTTCAACTTGATGGAAGGTATTGGTAATGTTGATGATATTGACCATTTAG
Organism: Melissococcus plutonius ATCC 35311; assembly: GCF_000270185.1. Classification (NCBI taxonomy): domain Bacteria; kingdom Bacillati; phylum Bacillota; class Bacilli; order Lactobacillales; family Enterococcaceae; genus Melissococcus; species Melissococcus plutonius. The sequence goes on along the minus strand of NC_015516.1, from coordinate 1,810,177 downwards.
GAAATCGCCGAATTCGTTCGGTTGGTGAATTATTACAAAATCAATTTCGCATTGGTTTGGCAAGAATGGAGCGTGTCGTTCGTGAACGGATGTCTATCCAAGACACTGAAACACTAACACCTCAATTGTTGATTAATATTCGCCCTGTAGTAGCTAGTATTAAAGAATTTTTCGGTTCTTCACAATTATCACAATTTATGGATCAAACAAATCCGCTAGGTGAATTGACACATAAACGTCGTTTATCTGCTTTAGGACCTGGTGGACTAACACGTGATCGTGCTGGTTATGAAGTGCGAGATGTTCATTACTCTCACTATGGACGTATGTGTCCAATTGAAACACCCGAAGGTCCAAATATTGGATTGATCAATAGCTTATCTAGCTATGCAAAGGTAAATAAATTTGGCTTTATTGAGACACCTTATCGACGAGTGAATCGTGAAACAAGCCAAGTAACAAATCAAGTAGACTATCTAACTGCTGATATTGAAGACCATTATATTGTTGCTCAGGCAAATTCACCATTAAATGAAGATGGTACCTTCGCTGAGGATGTTGTTATGGCTCGTCTTCAAAGCGAAAACTTAGAAGTTGCTGTTGAGAAAGTGGATTACATGGATGTTTCACCAAAACAAGTAGTTGCAGTAGCTACTGCATGTATTCCTTTCTTAGAAAATGATGACTCCAACCGAGCTTTAATGGGAGCAAACATGCAACGTCAGGCTGTTCCATTGGTTTCACCACATTCACCGCTTGTTGGTACTGGGATGGAATACAAATCAGCTCATGACTCAGGTGCTTCCTTATTATGTAAATATGATGGTGTAGTTGAATATGTTGATGCATCTGAGATTCGTGTTCGAAGAAATAATGGTGCTTTAGACAAATATATGGTAACAAAATTCCGTCGCTCAAACTCAGGAACAAGTTATAATCAACGTCCAATTATCCATTTAGGTGAAAAAGTTGAAAAAGGGGATATTTTAGCTGATGGTCCTTCGATGGAAGAAGGAGAAATGGCTTTAGGACAAAATGTCTTGGTCGCTTTTATGACTTGGGAAGGCTATAACTATGAAGACGCGGTTATTATGAGTCGACGTTTGGTTAAAGATGATGTATACACTTCTATTCATATTGAAGAATATGAATCTGAAGCACGAGATACAAAATTAGGACCAGAAGAAATTACTCGTGAAATTCCTAATGTAGGAGAAGATGCGTTAAAAGACCTAGATGAAATGGGAATTATTCGAATCGGTGCTGAAGTTCATGATGGGGATCTATTAGTTGGTAAGGTAACTCCTAAAGGCGTAACAGAACTTTCAGCAGAAGAACGTTTATTGCATGCGATTTTTGGTGAAAAAGCACGTGAGGTACGTGATACATCACTTCGTGTACCACATGGCGGTGGTGGCATTGTTCATGATGTCAAGATTTTCACTCGTGAAGCGGGCGATGAATTATCTCCAGGTGTCAATATTCTTGTTCGTGTATACATTGTTCAAAAACGGAAAATCCACGAAGGAGATAAAATGGCTGGTCGTCATGGAAATAAAGGGGTTGTGTCTAGAATTATGCCGGAAGAAGATATGCCGTTTCTTCCAGATGGAACACCAATTGATATTATGTTAAATCCTTTAGGTGTGCCATCACGTATGAATATTGGACAAGTGTTAGAACTTCATTTAGGAATGGCTGCCCGTCAATTAGGTATTCATGTTGCTACACCAGTCTTTGATGGAGCAATTGATGAAGATGTTTGGGAAACTGTTCGTGAAGCAGGTATGGCTAGTGATGCTAAGACTATTTTATATGATGGGCGTACCGGTGAACCGTTTGATAATCGTATATCTGTTGGTGTCATGTACATGATTAAATTAGCACATATGGTCGATGATAAATTACATGCTCGTTCAATTGGACCTTATTCATTAGTTACTCAACAACCTCTAGGTGGGAAAGCACAATTTGGTGGACAACGATTTGGTGAAATGGAAGTATGGGCATTGGAAGCTTATGGTGCAGCTTATACTTTACAAGAAATCTTAACCTACAAATCTGATGACGTAGTTGGTCGTGTAAAAACTTACGAAGCTATTGTCAAAAATGAGCCAATTCCAAAACCAGGTGTTCCTGAATCATTCCGAGTACTGGTCAAAGAACTCCAAGCCTTAGGTTTGAACATGCGTGTATTAAATATTGACGAAAAAGAAATTGAGTTAAGAGACATGGATGATGATGATGACGATTTGATCACTGTTGATGCATTAACAAAATTTGCTGAGCAGCAATCGGCAAAACAATTGGAACAAGAAGCATATGCTTTAAATGATGATGAAGCAGATGATACAATTCAAAAATTTGAAACAGCCGAAGATGATTTAGATAAATAGATACGTCAATTGTTTTAAAAAAGCAAAGCAAAGCGATAAGAAGTTTAAAAATATTTTCCCGCCAGATATGAAAGATCTGTAAAAATAAATAGCTGTTTATTTTAATACAGATTTTTCATAGTAAAGGAATTATTTTGAACATCTGACAATCAAGGAAATGGAGGGAATTCCTTTTGATCGATGTAAATAATTTTGAAAGTATGCAAATTGGATTAGCTTCTCCAGAAAAAATTAGAAGCTGGTCATATGGTGAAGTAAAAAAACCTGAGACTATTAATTATCGAACACTAAAACCAGAGCGTGAAGGTTTGTTTTGTGAGCGAATCTTTGGACCAACGAAAGACTGGGAATGTGCCTGTGGGAAGTACAAGAGAATTCGTTATAAAGGCATTGTTTGTGATCGCTGTGGCGTTGAAGTTACTCGTTCTAAGGTACGTCGTGAGAGAATGGGACATATTGAACTAGCAGCACCTGTATCACATATTTGGTACTTTAAAGGAATTCCTTCACGAATGGGTCTAGTTTTAGATATGAGTCCGCGTGCTTTGGAAGAAATTATCTATTTTGCCTCTTATGTAGTTATTGAGCCTGGAAATACATCACTTGAAAAGAAACAATTATTGACAGAACGTGAATATAGAGAAAAACGTGAGCAATATGGACAAGAATTCACTGCTGCGATGGGTGCAGAAGCAATTAAGCAGTTACTTGACAATGTTGATGTTGAAGGTGAAGTAGCTGAATTAAAAGAAGAGTTGAAAACAGCACAAGGACAAAAACGGACACGTGCTATTCGTCGTTTGGATATACTTGAAGCATTTCGATCTTCTGGTAATCAATTAAGTTGGATGATTATGGACGTTATTCCTGTTATTCCACCTGATTTACGACCAATGGTTCAGCTTGAAGGTGGACGTTTCGCTACTTCTGATTTGAATGATTTATATCGACGTGTAATTAACCGAAATAATCGGTTAAAACGATTATTAGATTTAAATGCACCGAACATTATTGTTCAAAATGAAAAACGTATGTTACAAGAAGCGGTAGATGCATTGATTGACAATGGTAGACGTGGTCGTCCGGTAACTGGACCAGGGAATCGTCCATTAAAGTCCTTATCACATATGTTGAAAGGAAAGCAAGGTCGTTTCCGTCAAAACTTATTAGGAAAACGTGTTGATTATTCGGGTCGTTCAGTTATTGTTGTTGGTCCATTTTTAAAAATGTATCAGTGTGGACTACCAAAAGAAATGGCACTTGAATTATTCAAACCATTTGTGATGCGTGAGTTGGTTCAGCGTGAAATTGCTACGAATATCAAAAATGCTAAACGAAAAATTGAACGTCAAGAAGATGAAGTTTGGGATATTTTGGAAGAAGTTATTCAAGAACATCCGGTTTTATTAAACCGGGCACCTACACTGCACAGATTAGGTATTCAGGCATTTGAACCAGTATTGGTTGAAGGACGTGCCATTCGGTTGCATCCATTAGCGTGTGAAGCTTATAATGCTGACTTTGATGGTGACCAAATGGCGGTACACGTACCGTTGAATGAAGAAGCTCAAGCAGAAGCAAGAATGTTAATGTTAGCTGCTCAAAATATTCTAAATCCTAAGGATGGAAAACCAGTTGTTACGCCGTCACAAGATATGGTTTTAGGAAATTATTATTTGACAATGGAAGAAAAAGATCGTGAAGGCGAAGGAATGATCTTCCGTGATATGAATGAAGCAGTATTAGCTTGGCAGAATGGTTATGTGCATTTGCATTCAAGAATTGGTGTTCAAACAACATTATTAGGCGAAAAACCATTTACTGAATGGCAAAAAGAACGTATTTTAATTACAACCGTTGGAAAAATTATTTTCAATGAAATCATGCCAATGGAATTTCCTTATTTAAATGAACCAACAGATTATAATCTGACTGTTCAAACTCCAGATAAATACTTTGTTGAAGCAGGGGTAGACATTCCTGCCCATATTAAAGAACAGGAATTAATTCTGCCGTTTAAGAAGAAAAATCTAGGAAATATCATCTCAGAAGTCTTCAAACGATTCCATGTCACGGAAACATCTAAAATGCTGGATCGAATGAAGGATTTAGGATATAAACATTCAACCTATGCTGGAATGACAGTTGGGATTGCTGATATCATGGTTTTACATGAAAAACAAGCAATTATCGATGAAGCTCATAAGCAAGTTGATGTCATCATAACAAAACAATTTCGTCGTGGATTAATTACAAACACTGAACGTTACGAGAGAGTTATTGCTGTATGGAATGCTTCAAAAGATGAAATTCAACAGGAATTGATGGAAAGTTTGGATGCTAAAAATCCAATCTTTATGATGTCTGATTCTGGTGCTCGTGGTAATATTTCTAACTTTACTCAGCTTGCTGGGATGCGTGGATTGATGGCAGCTCCTAATGGACAGATTATGGAATTACCAATTATTTCTAATTTCCGTGAGGGACTATCCGTATTAGAAATGTTCATCTCAACTCATGGTGCTCGTAAAGGAATGACAGATACGGCACTTAAAACAGCCGATTCTGGATATTTGACACGTCGTCTAGTCGATGTTGCTCAAGATGTTATTATTCGTGAAGATGATTGTGGTACAGATCGAGGTCTTGAAATTCAGGCAATTCGTGAAGGAAACGAGATTATTGAATCCTTAGAAGAACGTTTAATTGGGCGTTACACGAGAAAATCAGTGATCCATCCAGAAACTAAAAAGGTAATTATTGGTGAAAATCAATTGATCTCTGAAGACATTGCTAGAGAAATTATTGATGCTGGCATTGAAAAAGTAACAATTCGCTCTGTATTTACCTGTAATACTAAACACGGTGTTTGTCATCATTGTTATGGACGTAATTTGGCAACCGGTTCTGATGTTGAGGTTGGTGAAGCAGTTGGAACAATTGCAGCTCAGTCTATCGGTGAACCAGGTACACAGTTGACTATGCGTACTTTCCATACAGGCGGAGTTGCTGGAGATGATATTACTCAAGGGTTACCTCGTATTCAAGAAATTTTTGAAGCACGTAATCCAAAAGGTCAAGCTGTAATTACTGAAGTTACCGGTGAAGTTATTGCAATTACTGAGGACCCAGCAACTCGTACGAAAGAAGTAACAATTAAAGGCGATACAGATACAAGAACTTATACTGTCCCTTACACAGCACGTATGAAGGTTGCTGAAGGAGATAATATTCATCGTGGAACACCATTAACTGAAGGATCCATCGATCCAAAACAATTATTACAAGTACGTGATGTTCTTTCAGTTGAAAATTACTTATTGCGTGAAGTACAACGAGTTTACCGCATGCAAGGTGTGGAAATTGGTGATAAGCATATTGAAGTAATGGTTCGTCAAATGTTGAGAAAAGTTCGTATTATGGATCCAGGTGATACCGAAATCTTACCAGGTACTTTAATGGATATATCAGAATTTAAAGATCGTAATTATGATACATTAATTGTTGGTGGTATACCAGCAACAAGTCGTCCAGTATTATTAGGTATTACTAAAGCTTCATTAGAAACAAATAGCTTCTTATCAGCAGCTTCTTTCCAGGAAACAACACGTGTATTGACAGATGCAGCAATTCGTGGAAAGAAAGATCCGTTGCTTGGTTTGAAAGAAAATGTAATTATTGGTAAAATCATTCCTGCTGGCACAGGAATGGCTCGTTACCGGAACATGGAACCAAAAGAAGTAAAAGAAACAAGTAAAAATGTGTATAGCATTTCTGATATTGAAGCACAAATGGCAGCTGAAGATGCTTTAAATGAGTTAAATAAATAATTTTTAAAAAAAACAAGTTGTAAAACTTTACTAGTTTTACTAACTTGTTTTTTTATTAACAATAAAAATGATTAGATATAGATAAAGTTAACTTTGATTATATATTTATTTTAGCAATTCATGTATAACAAACTAGCCTATTTTTAATTTGATTAATAGAATGTTGCTTAATTTATTGATGAATCATTTTTATTTGTTCAAAATTAATTAATTTTTTCTTGTAAGAATTTATGATAAAGTTAAGAATAATGGTAAAAACTGTAATATAAGGGAGGAAGAATAATGGCAAAAGATTATGAAAAAGCAATTTTTGCTGGTGGTTGTTTTTGGTGTATGGTAAAACCTTTTGATACACAACCTGGAATTCTTGCAGTTGTGTCTGGATATACCGGTGGTGATGTGTCAAATCCAACGTACGAACAAGTGACAACTGGTACGACTGGACATACAGAAGCAGTTGAGATTACTTACGATCCATCAATTATTTCATATGAACAATTAGTTGACATTTATTGGCAACAGACAGATCCAACAGATGAATTTGGTCAATTTGCTGATAGAGGAGATTCTTATCGTCCAGTTATTTATTATAATAATGAGCAACAAAAAGAAATAGCAGAAAAATCAAAAGAAAAATTACAAAAAAGTGGTCGTTTTGATAAACAAATTGTGACACAAATTGAACCAGCTAAAACATTCTATCCAGCGGAAGACTATCATCAAGATTACTATAAAAAAAATTCATTACACTACAATATGTATAGAGAAGGATCTGGAAGAGCAAGATTTATTCGTAAAAATTGGAAAACTAACAAAGAAGATTAAAAATAAAAATTATTTAGAACTGTCGGAATAAAATCAATGGGATTTACGTTCCGACAGTTTTAATTCGTAAAAATGAACATGATAACAATAATTTATTTAAGCATAATTAGATAAACTGTGTAAATTTAGGCAATAATTGTTAAAATTTTTGCTTTTTTAAATAAACTTAATTTCTTATTTATCTATTTACTTTAAATTAAATTATATATACAAATAAAAAAATAAACCTATACTTAAAAAAGGCACAAATGGAATTTTTCGATAATTTTTTTTAAATAATAATTTATTAATAATACAAAAGAGTAGTCCATTAATACTGGCTAAAAAAATAATATGAAGGATGGCTATATGACCTAATAGGATACTCCAGCAACTGAGTAAAATAACATCTCCATATCCCATACTGTTGTTAGTAAAATAGGTAAAACAAGTAAATAAAAGAAAGATACCAATACCCGTTTTCCAAAATAGTGTTTGATTTAAAAACAGGTGTAAGCTTAATAAAAATAAGAATAGTGGATAGAGGATTTTTGGTTCTACCTTCCAATATAAAAAGTCAGTTAGTGATAATAAAAAAGCCTGAAGCAAAAAAATATATATATAAAAGGAAGAAAAATCAATACCATTTTTTAAGACTAGCAAGGAAAAAAATCCACCTAATAATTCTTCTACTAAATAGATACTGGGCAATTGTTTAAGGCAATAACGACAGTGAAAACCTTGAATTAAACATGAAATTATAGGAATTAGATCAATAAATGCAAGCTTTTTTTTGCAATGAATACATTGTGAATGAGTAAAAAATATTGGTTGTTTCATAGGTAATCGTTCTGCGATAACACCACTTGCAGAACCTAAGCAACAACCAAAAATAAATATAAAACAATAATAATTAAACGAAATAATTATCAACCTCCTTAACAGTAAATTACGTAAAATTGTTTATTTTATTTTTTAAATATGCTTAAACTAAGTAAAGTTGAAGTGAATTGATAAATGATTATTCTAAATTTATCTTGTAAAATTTCAATTAAAATAAGTTTTAATTAAAATTTATTTAAATTAAATGATTTAATTATACTTTTTCATCTATTCATACTATAATTTGGTTAGTAAATTATAGGAGATGATATAGAATGAAATATACACAAACGAAAAAAATTTTAAATCAATTGGTTGCTGATTTGAGTCAATTTGCTGTGGTTATTCATCAAACTCATTGGTATATGCGTGGCCCAGAATTCCTTACTCTTCATCCAAAAATGGATGATTATATGGCTGAAATCAATGCACAACTTGATGATGTAGCAGAACGTTTAATTACTCTTGATGGTTCCCCTTATGCCACCTTGAAAGAGTTTGCTGATAATACTAAAATCAAAGATGAAATTGGTAATTGGAATCGTACCATTCCAGAACGAATGGAAAACTTGGTAGCAGGTTATCGTTATTTAGAAGGTTTATATGAAAAAGGTATTGAAGTTTCAGGTAATGAAAATGATTTATCTACACAGGATATACTAATTGCACATAAGGCTGCTCTGGAGAAAAATATCTGGATGTTGCAGGCAAAATTAGGAAAAGCACCAGAAATTGATCCAGATACAAAATAACAGCTTTAAAGATGAAGAAATAAGAAAAGAAAATAGATAGATTTTAAAACAAAAATTTTTGTATTTTGGCTAAAAAACTATTGCATAATATCATTTATTTAAATCAAAAACAAAGATAGGACTTAAATTAATAAATTTAGGTCCTATATTTGTTTTTATAAAAATTCAGCTAAATAATTAAAGTAGTAAAGATCAACAAATTTACAATATACAAAGCTATAAAATTTTGTTAACTATCAAAATTTTGTACTATATATTTATAATTGGTAACAGTAACAAATACTTATTATAATAGTATTAGGTGATGTAATTGAACTTTCTATAAAGATTTTAAATGGAAATTTATTTTTTTCTTGTAAGTTTGGCAACAACTTCACAACGTGCGGTTTGTGGAAACATATCAATAGATTGAAGATAATCAACCTTAAAAACTTTGGTCAAGCTTACCAAATCTCTTGCCAATGTAGAAACATTACAAGAAATATATACAAGTTTTTTAGGTGGAAAATTCAAGATTGTTTGAAGCAACTTTTTATCTAAACCAACTCTTGGTGGATCAACAATGATACCATCTGGTATAAATCCCTGTTCTAACCACTTAGGTAATAGCTTTTCTGCATTTCCAACTTCATAATAAGTATTTGTTGCATTAACTTTTTTTGCATTTTGTTTAGCATCTTCTATAGCTTGTGGAATAGTATCCATTCCACGTACCTCTTTTACCTTCCTAGCAATACTTATTCCAATAGTACCAACACCACAATAAGCATCAATAATTTTATCACTTGGAAGAGGATCTAATGCCTTAATTGCCTCACCATATAAAATTTCTGTTTGTTTAGGATTTAATTGGAAAAAAGCTCGTGAAGAAAGCCTAAACGTTACTTGATTGATTTTTTCCTCAATTTGATGTTCTCCCCAAAGGTGAATAGTTTCCTCACCCATGACAACTGAAGTTTTCTCATTTTGAATATTTTGCATTATCGAGATAACCTCTGGTCATTTTTGAATGATTTCTTGTATAATTGCTAATTTATTTGGAAATTTTTTTGACTGAGTAATAAAGACAACTTGAACTTTACCTGTTTGTATACTATTACGAACCATTAAAGTTTTAAAAATTCCACTGTTTTTTTGTTCATTATAAATAGGGAGATTATAATTGTTTAGAATTTTGATAATTTTTTGTATTATGTCGTTAATAACAGTTTGTTGTACTGGACAATTGTCAATAGCTACAATTTGATGCGATCCTGCTTGATATAAACCACTATAAATTTTATTGTTTGTTTGTGCTAATTGGAATTGTGCTTTATTTCGATAATTCCAAGGATTTTTCATTCCAAGTGTTTTATGAAGTGGGTAATTAGAATAATTTTCTGGTTTAAATTTTGCCAAAGCTTGCTTCAATAAATCTCGTTTGAAAATTAATTGTGCTTCATAAGATAAATGTTGGAGCTGACAACCTCCACATGTTTCATAAACTGGACAATCCGGTGTTATGCGTTCTGGTGAATTTTTATGTATTTTTTTAATGATTCCCTCTGCAAATTTTGGAGTGATGACAACGATCCTAACATCAACTTCCTCTTTTGGTAAAGCATTTGGCACAAAGACAATAAATTGTTTATAGTAACCGATACCTTCTCCATTAATACCTAGACGTTTGATTTTTAATCGAATAATTTGATCAATTTTTAGTTGTTGCACTATTGATTTCTTCCTTTTTTCTTTTGTTTTTTTTATTTTAACATAATTTTACTAGTTTAGCTTTAAAGGATTCTATGATATAGTAGAATGTATGTTCTTATACCGGGGTGAGACAGATGACGGATACAATTACACATATTACAAAGGACAAACCACCATTTTATTTACTAACTCTTTCTTCTGGAAAGATTTTACACGTATCGGAAGATACGTTGATTAATTATCTTTTATTAAAAGGACAAGAGATATCTGATGAATTGATCAATCATATTGAAAAATCTAATCACTTTGATAGTGGGTTGGAATTGGCACTTAATTATTTAAGTTATCAATTACGTTCTGAAAAAGAAATTTTTGATTATTTAAGACAAAAAGAATATTCAGTGACTGATTGTCAAAAAATTATTGAACGATTAAAACAATTACAATTGATTAATGATAAAACGTATAGCGAAAGCTATGTAAGAACAGCTATTCAAATGTGTGAGAAGGGACCACAACTCATTCAACAATATTTAAAAAAGAAAGGAATAGATGAAACACTCATTCAACAGGCACTATTTATTTTTACACCAGATGAACAAATAAGTATTGCAAATCATATTGTAGAAAAATCTATTAAACGTTATCAGAATAAGAGTTTTAAAGAAGCCATTCAAAAAATAAAAGTTTATTTGTTTCAGCGAGGATTCAAAAGTGAAATTATTGATTTAGTTATGGATAATTTTCAGCTTGAAAAAGATGAAGAACAAGAAAAGAAATTGCTAAAAAAATATGGTGATCAGTTATGGGAAAAAAGTCGGAAACTTGGATTAGCAAAACAACAAATAAAGGTCAAGCAAGGATTATTTCGAAAGGGATTTGATTATGAATTAATCCAAACCTATATAAATGAAAAAGAATTAGAGGAAGAGAATGATGAATAAAGCATTATGGAAAACATGGAATCATTCGACAATTGATCATTTTCAATCAGATTTTCTACATTGGTATGAATTGGAGAAAAGGAATTTACCTTGGCGAGTCAATTTAGATCCTTACCGTATTTGGATATCAGAAATTATGCTTCAGCAAACAAGAGTAGATACAGTTATTGATTATTTTTATCGATTTATGGATTGGTTTCCTACTATTTATGACTTAGCCAATGCGCCAGATGATAAATTGTTAAAAGCTTGGGAGGGGCTGGGTTATTATTCAAGAGCAAGAAATTTAAAGATAGCTGCCCAACAAATTTTAACTGACTATGATGGCAAAATGCCTGATTCAATAGATGAAATCCGTAAACTAAAAGGAATAGGACCTTATACTGCAGGCGCTATTGGAAGTATCGCTTATCATTTACCAGAACCAGCAATTGATGGAAATATCATGAGAGTAGTGAGTCGACTTTTTAAAATTGATGCTGATATTACAAAAGCAAATAGTCGAAAAATATTTGATGAAGCCATGCGGACAATTATGGATAAGGAAAGACCTGGTGACTTTAATCAAGCAATGATGGATTTAGGATCTGCTATTTGTACACCAAAAACACCTAAATGTGAAAGTTGTCCTATTCAAGCTTACTGCTTTGGATTTAAAGATCAATCAATGTTAAACTATCCAGTCAAAACTAAAAAAGTAAACCAAAAGATGTTTATTATATAGGTACAATTATTGAAAATAAAAATAAAGAATTTTTAATAGAACAACGTGGTTCAGAAGGATTGCTAGCGAATATGTGGCTTTTTCCAATTGAAGAAATATCAAAACAACAATTTACGTTTCTTCAAAAAAATTGGGTGAAAGAGACTGTGGAACAACTAACTTTGTCTATCGATAAAGAGGAAGATATTTTGGTAGCTGAAGAAATTATACCAGAAATTTTAGCGAAAAAAACACAAGTAGTTTGGCAAAAACGTTCTTTAGGAGAGGTTACTCATGTTTTTAGTCATCTAAAATGGCATATTCTAGTTTTTTATGGTCGACTAATAGGATCAAATTCTAATGAGGATAATCAATTATTTGTGACGGAACAACAATTTAATGACTTTGTGTTTCCTAAATCTCAAAAAAAAATGATTGAGTTATTAAAAAAGCAAAAGAAATAAAAATCAATATATTATATTAGAAATAAATTGAATTATTTATTGAATAAAAAGTAAATATAAATAAAATAAACTCCCTAGTATGCAAAGTTAAAAAGTATGATATACTTATACATGATACCAATGCAGAGAAGACCCGACCAATTATTTCTGCTTATGGGGAAAGTTGGGATATTTATGGGAGTTCCAAAGGAAGGCGAGTTTATAACTATTCAAAGTTATAAACATGATGGACATTTACATCGAACATGGCGTGACACAATGGTACTAAAAACTAGTGAGTATTCTTTGATTGGTGTAAACGATCATACATTAGTAACTGAATCTGATGGTCGAAGATGGGTAACTCGTGAACCAGCAATTGTTTATTTCCATCAAAAATATTGGTTTAACATCATAGCGATGATTCGAGAAAGAGGAATTTCGTATTATTGTAACTTGGCTTCACCTTATTTATTAGATGAAGAAGCCTTAAAGTATATTGATTATGATTTAGACATTAAGATATTTCCAGATGGTGAAAAAAGATTGTTGGATGTTGATGAATATGAATTTCATAGTGAACGAATGAACTATCCAAAGGAAATTGATATCATTCTTAAAGAAAATGTCAAAATTTTAGTCAGTTGGATGGATAATCATTTAGGACCATTCTCAGATGCTTACGTAGATATTTGGTATCAGCGTTATCAACAGTTATTAAAGCGATGATTGATGTGATGTAGTTTGATAAAAGTGAAAGAGAGATTTTTTTCTCTTTCACTTTTATCATTTCAATTATTTATAAATTTTTTTCCATCGGTAGATGCTTGATACCTGCTTCTAAGAAAGCTTTACCCATTTGTTGATAATCTAACTGATGATAAAAATTAACTACTGGTAGCTGAGCGTTTAAAGTGATTTGATGATAGCCTTGTTCTTTGGCAAATGTTTCAGCTGCTTTAATTAAAATAGTCCCATAATTTTTTTTCGATAGTTGGTTTCCACTGCGACTCTTTCTAATTTGATTTTTCCATCTTCCAATGGGCGTAATCTACAGGTAGCTATTGCTTTCTTGTTACTCAAATAAAGCACAAAATGAATACTGATTGCTTCATATTTATCTATTTCGATAGCTTTAGCTATATGTTGTTCATTTATAAAAACGTGCTGCCTTATTTTTAAGGCATCTATATAGGTATCACTAGTTGTATCTTTTGTATGAACTACTTTCATATAGAGCAACCTTCTTTCTAGTTTTTGTTTGACAACTTAGCTATACATGAAATAAAGATAGAAAAAAATATTATTCATTTAAAAATAGATGAAATAGATTAGAAAAAACTATCTATTGAATGAAGAAATAGATTTATTCTAACCGATGTTATTTATTATAGGGGGGATTATTGATTGCTTGATCAATTGAGAAAATCTAAATTGTTTTTTTGGTCTTTAGAGTTATTAATTATTGCTGCCTTTATTTTTATTTTAACAAATTTGAATTTTTTGTTTGAACCAATTGGCACATTTTTTTCAACTTTATTTGCACCAATTTTAATTGCTGGTTTCTTTTATTATGTTTTGAATCCAATTGTAAATATATTGGTGAAAATGCGAATAAAACGTCTTTATGCTATTCTTTTGGTTTTCTTGCTTTTATTTGTTATTATTCTTTTTGCTTTGGTGAGTATTATTCCAAGTTTGGCCAAGCAACTTGCTAGTTTGGCTACAAATATGCCTGATTTTTTTGCTCAGGTAAAGACATGGGTATATCATATTGCTGGTTTACCAATTTTTAGACAGGTCAATTTAACGAGTTATATTGATAAATTAAACATTTCCTATGGAAAAATTATTCAACAATTTTTAAGTGGATTATCCAGTCGTTTAGGTATGATTGTTTCTACAGTGACCTCAACGACCATTACAATTATAACTGTTCCATTTATCTTATTTTATATGTTAAGAGATAGTAATCGGGTAATTCCAAGCATACGTCATTTTTTACCGTCCAAGCGGCGCGATGAACTTATCCAACTTTTAGATCAAATGAATGAAACCTTGGCACATTATATTAGTGGACAGGTCATTGAATGTCTTTTTGTAGGTACATTTACTATTATTGGTTATTCTCTATTGGGAGTTCGTTATGCTTTCTTATTTGGGATTATTGCTGGATTGACAAATCTTATTCCCTATATAGGTCCCTATCTTGGACTTGCACCAGCTGTTTTGGTTACAGTGTTTAGTGAACCATTTAAAGCTATCTTATGTTGTATAGTTGTTATTATTATTCAGCAAATTGATGGGAATGTTATTTATCCAAATGTAATTGGAAAGTCACTAAAAATTCATCCACTTACAATCATTTTAATTCTATTGGTTGCAGGTAATCTAGCAGGGTTATTAGGAATTTTTCTTGGTGTTCCTTTTTATGCAATTTGTAGAATTGTTTTTATTTATTTATTTAATGTAGTAAAAACAAGTCGATTAGAAAAAGTAACTTCTGAATTTACTGGTAATGAAAACCAGCTAATTGGGAAAAAACAAAGTGATGAATAATAATTGAATTTGTTGGTTAACTATGGTACGATTTCACCGTGACTGCATAAAAACAGTTACATTGCTATCGTTTATTACTTTTAAGGAGAGAAAAAATTATGAACAATGCTGACCCTGATAGTCAGTCGCTTATTTTACAAATTTTATTATTAATTATTTTTACTTTATTCAATGCTCTTTTGTCAGCTTCTGAATTAGCTGTAGCTTCTGTAAATCGGAACCGTATTGAGCAAAAAGCAGAAGAGGGAAATGTAAAGGCAAAAAAACTATTGGGTATTCTTAAAAATCCAATTAATTATTTATCAACGACACAAATAGGTATTACTTTAGTGACCATTGTATCGGGAGCGTCATTGACAGAATCGCTATCTGGTCGATTGGCAGTTGTTTTTGGTAATACGCCACTTGCTAAAAGTCTTTCAAGCATTTTTATTTTAGTATTATTGACATATATAGCAATTGTATTTGGAGAATTGTATCCTAAAAAAATCGCATTAAATCGACCTGAAGAAGTATTGAATTTCACTTCTATATTGATTACAGTGCTTGGATTCTTTACACAACCATTTGTTTGGTTACTGTCTGTTTCTACAGACTTATTGACACGAATAACACCGATAACATTTACTGATGAAAATCCAAAACTATCTAGAGAAGAAATTCGATATATGCTTGAAACAGAAAGTAGTTTGGATAACGATGAAATTGAGATGCTTCAAGGAATATTTTCTTTGGATACAAAGGTTGCTCGGGAAGTAATGGTGCCAAGAACTGATACCTTCATGGTTGATATTCAGGATAATGTGCCAAAAGTTCTTAATGCAATTTTAACTGAAAATTATTCAAGAATTCCTGTTTACAAAGAAGATAAAGATAAGATTGTTGGTATATTACATACCAACAATTTATTAAAAGCGGCTTATAAAGATGGATTTGCGAATATCGATTTAAGGAAACTTTTACAAGAACCCTTATTTGTTCCTGAAACTGTCTTTATTGATGATTTACTCTATGAGTTAAAACGAACACAAAACCAAATGGCTATTTTACTAGATGAATATGGTGGTGTAGTTGGTACAGTGACCTTGGAAGATTTGCTTGAAGAAATTGTCGGTGAAATTGATGATGAATCCGATGAAATTGCAAATCTTTATTCAAAGGTAAATGAACATGAGTACCTTATCCAAGGGAGAATGTTAATTGACGAATTTAATGAAGTGTTTAAAACAGATCTCCATATGAATGATGTAGATACAATGGCAGGTTATCTAATCACTGCTTTAGGAACTATTCCAGATGAAAAAGAAAAGCTTTCTTTTAATGTCAATAATTTAACGCTAACTTCTGAACAGGTGGAAGGTACACGGTTACTTGTTTTAAGAGTTATTTTTCATGATCATAATGTCGATGAAGAACCTGGGGAAAATCATCGCTAGAAGTATCAAGAGAATGTAGAACATATTTAGATGGCAGGTTTTATCCATCGATAAATAGAAAAACAAATAGTTAATATTTGCATCATTCTTAATATTGAGAAAAGTTATTGGGTTATCTTCTTGTTCTCATTTATAAAATGTCAGACTGAGTATTAATACCTCAGTCTCTTTTTGAGTTTTTTATTTAATTCGCTTATTTCAGAAAAGTTAATTAAAAGAGTTATATTTTAAATACTGAGTTTTCTTTATTCTATTTTTAACTCATGCTATACTAGCAAGAGTTGAAAATAGTTGCACTTTCATAACAAAAATGAACGATTAAAAATGAACGATTATTAAATTTTTTATTTTAAACCATTTATATAAGGAGAAAAAAATGAGTATAGATCAAAACAATGAAGTAGACAGCAGAAGAACTTTCGCTATTATCTCTCATCCAGATGCCGGAAAAACAACAATGACTGAACAATTATTATTATTTGGTGGCGCAATTCGTCAAGCTGGAACTGTTAAAGGCAAAAAAACTGGTAATTTTGCAAAATCTGATTGGATGGAAATTGAAAAGCAACGTGGGATTTCGGTAACTAGTTCTGTTATGCAGTTTGCCTATCAAGGAAAACATATCAATATTTTGGATACTCCAGGACATGAAGATTTTTCAGAAGATACCTATCGTACATTAATGGCCGTTGATAGTGTAGTTATGGTTATTGATAGCGCTAAAGGAATAGAAGCACAGACAAAAAAACTATTTCAAGTAGTGAAAAAAAGAGGGATTCCGATCTTTACTTTTATTAATAAGCTTGATCGTGATGGAAGAGAACCTTTAGAATTGTTAGAAGAATTAGAAGAACTTTTAGATATTGAATCTTATCCAATGAATTGGCCAATCGGCATGGGAAAAGGATTTAAAGGTATTTATGATATTTATAATCAAAGAATAGAAATTTATCGTCCAGAAACAAGTAATAATGAACGGTTTATTCCCTTAAAAAATGGTGATATTGCTAGTGATTTACCTCTTCATCAAGACAGTGTATATCAACAAGCATTAGAAGATATTGAATTGCTTGTTGAGGCAGGCGATGCTTTTAATGAAGAAAAAATTGCTAAGGGTGAGCAGACACCAGTATTTTTTGGTTCTGCTTTAACTAATTTTGGTGTACAAACCTTTTTAGAAACATTTTTAAAGTTTGCACCTGCTCCTTATTCGCATAAGACTACAACTGGCAAGGAGATTAGTCCATATGAGAAGGATTTTTCTGGTTTTGTATTTAAAATCCAAGCAAATATGAATCCCGCTCATCGTGATCGGATTGCTTTTGTCCGAATCTGTTCAGGAACTTTTGAAAGAGGAATGGATGTTACACTTGAGCGTACCGATAAGAAAATTAAATTAAGTAATGTCACTCAATTTATGGCTGATGCAAGACAAACGGTTGATCAAGCAGTTGCAGGTGATATTATTGGTATCTATGATACAGGTAACTATCAAATTGGTGATACGTTATACCAAGGAAAATTAAATGTTGAATACGAACCATTGCCTTTATTTACACCTGAATTATTTATGAAAGTAACAGCAAAAAATGTGATGAAACAAAAATCTTTCCATAAAGGCATTCATCAACTTGTACAAGAAGGAGCTATCCAATTATATAAAACTTATTTAACTGATGAATACATTATTGGAGCCGTTGGTCAACTACAATTTGAAGTCTTCCGCTATCGTATGTTGAATGAATATAATGCAGAAGTTATTATGACACCAATGGGAAATAAGATTGCTCGTTGGATTTCACCGGCTGATTTAGATGAAAGAATGAGTTCTAGTCGTAATATTTTAGTAAAAGATCGGTTTGATCAACCCTTATTCTTATTTGAAAATGAATTTGCCATGTGTTGGTTTGCAGATAAATATCCAAAGGTAGAACTAAAAAGTTTGATGTAACATTTTAGATTTGCCGTTTTTAGTTTTGCTGAAGTAAGATAGATATATTAATAGATTGTTCTTCTCTTATCCATTGAGGTAAGAGAAATTTTTTATTATTAATCATGAAAAATTATTTTATTTCAGCTAATTATAGATCAGAGATAAGATTTAGGAATTTTATTCTTAAATGGATTATTTTTATTAAATATTTAAGAATAATTAATTAAAAATTACTAAGTATCAGAAAAAATTTGATTGTAAGCGTTGTTAAAACCAATAAACATCTTGCATTATTTTTTTTTCACGGTAAAGTGATAGGAGAAGGAATAATAGAGGAGAGAGAATAGTGTTTACACCATATGAAATTTTAGAAATTAGTATTGATAATGGAAAGAAAAAAATTGAAAAACCGCTACTAGCTAAATTGATTTTAGGTTTTATTGGTGGCGCAATGATTTCATTAGGTTATTTAGCCTATATTCGTGTGTCTGCTTCCATTCCAGCAAATCTAGCAAGCATTCAAGCATTAATTGGGTCTTCTGTCTTTCCAATCGGATTGATTGTCATTTTAATGGCTGGTGGAGAGTTAATTACAGGAAATATGATGGCAGTTAGCTGTGCTTATATGGGCAAGAAAATTTCTTTAAAAGATTTGATAATAAACTGGTTTACAATTACTTTTGCTAATATTGTTGGTGCACTTTTTGTTGCTTATTTTTTTGGTCATATTTTAGGATTAACACATACTGGTGTCTATCTTAATCAAGTTCGATCCTTAGCAGAACACAAGGTGGAAGCTTCATGGGGACAAGCAATTATATCAGGAATTGGCTGTAATTGGTTCGTTGGTCTTGCTTTATGGCTCTGCTATGGCGCAAAAGATGCAGCGGGAAAATTGCTAGGAATTTGGTTTCCAGTCATGATCTTTGTAGCCATTGGATTTCAACATAGTGTAGCAAATGCATTTGTTATTCCAGCTGCTATTTTTGAGGGAGATTTAAGTTGGCTTCGTTTTATACAAAATTTTATTTTTGTTTATATTGGTAATATTATTGGCGGTAGTATTTTTGTATCAGGTTTTTACTATTTAAGTTATAAAAAGCATTAATACTTTACTTTTTCCATAGTCTAAACAACTATGGAATTTTTTAATATAAATATAGAAGGTAATATTCAATACTGAAAAATATTTATATAGAAATGTTACTTAGGATAAACTATCATTATTTATACGATTAAAGTGAACAACTGTTTAGCAGATTTGTTCACTTTATTTATAGAGACATTTAATCTGTTGTTTGTTAGATAGCTATATGATTATATCTTATTAAAATTGTCTATAATATATTTATATATTGTTTAATATATATAGATAAATAATACTATAAAATAGTTATTATTCATGAGATAATTGAAAGGAAATGTTTTATAAGTAAGTTAGATTAGAATAAATGAATTACAAATAAAAAATGCACGAACGAATTTTCGTATATTTACTTAACCAATTCAATAGAAAATGATAAAATAGAAAAAAGTTCAAACGATTGTGAGAAAAATTATGAGAATTTTACATACAGCAGATCTTCATATGGATCGTACATTTGAAGGATTGAAAAATCTTCCTGAAGTCATTATAAAAAAATTACAGCAGGCAAATCAGACATTGATAACAAAAATTGTTAATAAGGCAATAGCTTTAGATGTTGATTTAGTTATTTTTGCTGGCGATAATTTTCATCAAAGCCTTACGTCTATTCAGATGCAATCATTGTTCATTAATGAGTTAAAGCGACTAGAGGAAGTCAATATACCTGTAGTATTAACTTTTGGTAATCATGATTATTATAATAAGGATCGTTATTGGTTTGCTTTTCCTGAAAATGTTTTCGTATTTGCTAGTGAACAGGTAGAAACAATTCATTTATTAAGCAAACAAAAGGAAACAATTGCAATTTCTGGTTTTAGTTATGAACATCCTTGGATTAATGAAGATAAATTAACAAATTTTCCAATAAGAGATTCAAAAGCAGCTATTCATATTGGTATTTATCATGGTGATTCAATAAGAGGCAGTGAACAAAGATATGCTCCCTTTTCTTTAAGTGAGATGAAAGCTAAGGGATATGATTATTGGGCACTTGGGCATATCCATCAACCACAAATTCTCAGCACAAAACCACTGATTGCCTATTCAGGCACACCACAAGGACATACAAAAAAAGAGCGAGATGTCAAGGGAATTGCAATTGTTGAATTTAATCAAGCAAAACCAACTCTCAAGTTTGAGTCGGTGGCTGAAGTTTGTTGGCATAAATGCAATTGTTCATTGGAAACATGTCAAAGTCTTCAAGAAGTATTGTCTTTTTTAATGAATTATTTAGCACAAAAATTTATAGATATTGAACAATTCTGTTTGGTAGAATTGCAGATTAACCATATCGAGCACCTTAATGAAACATTTCAAATAGCAATAAAAAATAAAGAACTTTTAAGTTATCTGCATGAGGCATTGTTACAAAATCAATTGAATAATTTATGGATTACAGATGTTGTTATTAATAATAACCAAAAAGATGATAAATATTACCTTAATGCAACTTCTGAGTTAATTCACCAACTCGCAAAAAATTATTTGCAACCAACAATTTTTTCAGATATAACAAGAGAGTTAACAGAAAATCCAGTAGGATCAAAAATTCTTACGATTGATGAAAAATGGCGACAACAATGTGTGGATCAAACATACAAAAAAATTTCAGAGGATTTTATTATTCAGGAGGATCCTTCATGAAGATAACAGCAATCGAGATTGTGGGCTTTGGTAAATGGCAGCAAAAAAAAATTAATTTTACTGAAAACAACCAACTTGTAAATGGAAAAAATGAAGCGGGAAAATCGACTATTTATCAATTTATCCAAACCATTCTATTTGGATTTCCTGCAAGAGGAAAAAAAAAGAGAGAATTTTTGCCCAAAAATGGTGGTGCTTATGGTGGTAGATTATGGATTAAACATACTACTTATGGAATTATCCAGATTGAACGTTTTAAAGACAAAAATAAAGGACAAGCAAAAGTTTATTATAATGGACAGGTAGGGGATGAGAAAAAGTTAGAAGAAATCCTTTATCCACTTACAAAAGAACTCTTTCAAGAAGTCTTTACTTTTCAGCAAGAACAGTTAAACGAATTAGGAAAATTAACAGAAGAACAATTGCAGACATCGTTGTTAGCTCTTGGTATCTCAGGTAGTCAGAATCTATTAATAAAAAAAGCTGAATATCTTAAGACAGCACAAATGATTTATCGTGGAAAAGGAATTCAACCACCCTTAAATCAACAGTTGAAGAATTATCAACAATTGCAAGAAAAAATTAACCAACAAGAAGAACAGCAATATTCATTTCAACAAATAACAAAGAATATTAAAGAAAAACAAACGCTTATCCAAAATAACCAACAGTTGATTACTAAAAAGAAACAAGAGCTAGCTAAGGTAGAAAGTAAGAAACAAAATTTTGCTATTTATAAAGAGCTTCAAACGTTGAAATCTCTTGATGAACCAATAACTATTAATAAGCAAGATTGGCATCAATTAGAAGAAGGCTATCAGAAATATCAATTTTTAACCAGTCAGTTATTGGAACTTGAGCAAAAAGAAGTCAAAAAAGAAGTAGATAAAAAATTAATTGATGATTACCAATTTTATTTAAAAGAAGAAGAGACAATTCAATCTTTTTTGTCACAAAAAAAGTTGATCAAACAGTTAATTTTAGATCAGGAATGGTTAGAGCAATCTTGTATTAAACATCAAAAAGAAATAGAATCTTTAGAAAAATGTTGGCAGTGGAGTCGAGCATATCCTCCCCAATTAACAATGAACGTGGAAGGAATTCAAAATTTAAAAAAACAGTTATCTGAATATAAAAAACATGCACAACAGTTACAAAATCAACTAGAAATAAAAAAAGAAGAACTTAATGTCAAGGAAAATAGTTTAACTATTTTTGAAGCTGAACATCAAGAAATGTTTCATCCAAAAATCATAACAAACAAGCAGAAAAAATATTATTTTTTGGGAATTTTTGGTGTTATTTGTATTCTTTTTATTAGTTTTTTATTGCCAAATCCAATCAAGTATTTTGGCTTAATCGTTGAAATATTTCCTATTATGTTTATTTTATATACATTTAAAATGAAAACAAAGAATCTGTTAAAAGAGGAAAAAAAACAATGGCAGGAAAAACTTTCGCAAATTGATTATTTAAATGAACAATTACACGTCTTACAGGAACAATTACAACTTATTAAAGAAAAAGAAAAACAATTAATGCATAATATTAAACAACAGGCAAAAGCAAATCATTTAGGGAGAATGGATCAGCTTGATTTTTGGATAAATCAAAAACAAGATATTGAACGCTATCATTTTCTGATACATACCATTGATGATTTAACGATCCAACGTAAAGAGAATGCAGCCTTTGTTCAACAGTTTATCAAACAGATCAATCAGCTAACCGATTATTTACCACTTCAAGGTAAGTCATTAGATGAACAATTAGAATTTATTAATAATTTTGCTGAGCAGATGGAAAGTTTTCGTATAGCTGAAGATGATCAATTAGATAAATTAAAAAACATACAATAAATGAATTGAAAAATCAAAAACAAGAGTTATTAGATTCATTGCAGCCTTTATTGATTCGCTATCATATTTCTTCTGTAACTATGATTGAATCTAAGTTAAAATATTTGCGTAAACGACAAGCACAAAAAAGACATCAATTAGAATTAGAATCTATGGTGACAGGAATTTTTGAAAAGAAAGAAATCATAACAAAAGAAGAGTTAGCTACTGAGTTTGAACGTTTAAACGGGGAATTGAACGAGTTAATCAATCAAACACAAGATTTAAGAAAAGATGAACAAAAACTACTTTATGCTAAACAACAATTTCTAACAAATGGTTCTTTGGATGAACTTTATCAGCAACAAGCAGATTTAAAAGCAGAAATAGATGAATTGGCACAGGAATGGACCATTAATCAATTAGCGGGTCAATTATTGATGGATCTGTTAACAGAGCTATCAGATAAACAATTGCCTGCATTGATGAAGCAAACTTCCTATTATTTTCAATTATTAACTGCCGATAACTATCAAACTGTACAAATAATTGATAATGTAATTTATGTTATTGACAAAAATTCACAATATTTTACTATTTATGATCTTTCATCTGGAACAAAAGATCAATTAATTATGGCTGTTCGATTTGCTTTTTTATCCTTACAAGAAAAACCTCTTTGCCCAATCATTATTGATGATGGTTGGTTACATTATGATGAAACTAGAAAATATCAATTAGCAATGTTATTTAAAGAATTTGGGAGAAAATATCAAATCATTTGTTTTTCTTCTGATCAAGAAATGTTAAGCTATTATCAAGAGTTAAGTCAACCAATTATTTATCTAGAAGGAGAAAAAAATGAAAAAACTTCATGAATTAAGTGTAGACGAATTGTTTGAATCCTATGTATTGATTAAAGTGGCCGAAATACGTGTAGCTAAAAATGGCAAAAAATTTATCGCATTTACATTTCAAGACACCTCTGGCACAATTGATGGAAAATATTGGGATGCTTCAGAGGAAGAAATCAATCATTTTGTTTCTGGACAGGTAGTATTGTTGAATGGTAAAAGAGAGAATTATCAAGGAAGACCACAGATAAAGATTATACATATGCGCTTAGCACATTCAGATGAGCCGAACCAACCGGAGTCTTACATGGAACAATCCCCTTTGAAAAAGGAGGATATGCTGCAAGAAATTAATCAGCAACTATTTGAAATTACCAATCCGAATTGGAATCGCATTGTTCGATATTTATTAACAAAATACCAGCAAGAATTTTATCAATTTCCAGCAGCTAAAAAAAATCATCATGCATTTACTGGTGGATTAGCTTATCATACTCTCTCAATGCTTCGTTTAGGTAAATCGATTTGCAATGAATATCCTATACTAAATGCCTCCTTACTTTATGCAGGAATTATTCTTCATGATTTAGGTAAGGTAATTGAATTATCTGGAAATCTGACAACCGAATATACCTTATCTGGAAATTTGATTGGCCATTTGGTTTTAGTCGATGAAGAAATCGCAAAGGCATGTATTTCACTTAAAATTGATGAATCAACAGAAGACGTTATTCTTTTAAGACATATGGTACTAGCACATCATGGACTCTTAGAATATGGTTCACCAGTACGTCCAAGAATTATGGAAGCTGAAGTTCTACATCAAATTGACACAATGGATGCTTCTATTCAAATGATGAAACAGGCAATTCAACAAACAGAACCTGGTAAATATACAGAACGAATTTTTGGAATGGACAAACGCAGTTTTTATGTGCCTAAAACGATTTGAAGAATTTAACTTTGAATAAAATAGTTAATACTAATGAATGATCTACTGTCTAAATTAATTATAAAAATAGCATAATTTGGTTTTGTTTTTAGTGTAGGATTTTTATTGAATGATTAAGACGTTGATTGTCTAAGTTATTGTTTATATGTATGATTGGTTAACAAATTATAAATAAAAAATACAGAGAATAATTTATTCTCTGTATTTTTTATTTAATCTTATTTATTAGAATTTTTTGTTTTAGCGTTGTCTTTTACATCTTTAGATTGGTTATTTGAAGATTTGTTTGATGAATCATTTGTTTTTGTGAAGTTTGCTAAAATATTTTTGAAAGCATCATCTTTGATTTTGACATTTGCATCTTTTAATTCATCACCAATGACTTTTGTAGTAAATGCTTGGTCATTCATTTTTGTTTGTTTGGCAATTTTCTTTAATTCTTTATTATAAGGTTTCATATCATTGCCTTTAGCTTTGTTTTTATTCATCTTAACTAAATAATAAGAAGATTGGTAAGTAGAACTGTTTGTTGTTTGAATAGGTTCAGAAACTTCACCATCTTTTAGTTTGAATGCTGCATCTTTCACTTCTTGAGGAATAGATTGAGTTTGAGAATCAAATTTGATTTTACCACCGTCTTTTTTGGTTTGATTATCTGTTGATTTCTCTTTTGCAATTTTTGTAAAGTCTCCACCATCTGTAAGTTGTTTCTTAATATCCTTAGCATCCTTTTCAGCAGGAATTTGGATAATTTGAGCTTCTACTTCTGGATGGAATGATTTCCATGCTGTTTTCAAATCTTTGTTTGAGATTTTAATATGATCTTCTATACCTTTTTGGTAAGCTAAACCTTGTTTAATTGTTTTTTTGTATTCTTTTACTGTTTGACCATTTTGTTTTAAATAATCTTCAATAGTAGTTCCTTGCGCTTCTGCTGCTTTTGCAGTCTCATCGTATTGTTTATCAACATCTTTGTCAGATACTTTTTTGCCATATTTATCATCAAAAACTTTGTAAACAATCATTTGCATTACTTGCTGTTGACTTGATTGTTCATGTTTGATTTGATCATAAAAATCTTGAACGGTAATTGTTGATCCTTTCATTGTTGCGATATCTTCATTTTTATCAGATGATGAACACGCTGCGAGAGCAAAAACACTGAATACGCCTGCAGCAGCTAAAACTAATTTTTTCTTCATTTTATTAAGCACTCCTAGTTTTTTTAAATAATTTTCACATTAGTAACTATACCACAATTTAATTAATAAAAGAAAGTGAATTTCTATAGTTTCAAACAATCTTCATACTTCAATTAAAATTTTTTCGAAAAAATAGTTTGTTTTTTTAAAAAAAGATATTATTTAAATATTAAAATATTGTTAATAAAAATAATTCTATACTATCAATATTGTTAATTATTACGTTACTTTTCAACATTTAGGTATTCTGATTGAATCTTTTTAACTTGTTGTGTTGCCCGTTGTATACGTGGTTCCATTTGAAAATGATATCTTTCGATATCTCTAGTTAATTCTTTTGTTAAAATAGGAATAGTTGTCTTGCTTACCTCTTTTATTTCACCAATTGCCTTTTGTACGTTGATGATTTTTTCATGGGTATCTTGAACTGAATATATAAAATCAGTTGTACTATTTCTAATGTTTGTTCGAGTTTCTTTGCCAGAGTGTGGAGCAAGAAAAAGACCAGTAATAGTACCAATAGTTGAGCCGAATAATAATCCACTAGTTAATTTACGCATCATTTATTACCTGGCTTGCAATAGAATCAGCAATTTTTGTCATCAAATCAGGGGTATAGTCTTCTTGATGATTACCAAAATGAATTGAAAAATCATCCTTTTCTGTATAACGAGGAATTAAATGAATATGAGAATGAAAAACACTTTGGTAAGCCAATTCTTTATTATTGTTAAGAATATTAAGTCCCTTCATTGTTGGGAAAGTTTTTTCTAATGCTTTAGCAATCCTTGGCAGACATGAGAAAATAGCAGCTGCCATTTCTTGATTATAACTGAAAATATCAGAAACATGTTGTTTAGGAACTAATAATGTATGTCCTTCTGTTACCTGGGTAATATCTAAAAAGGCGTATACCTGATCATCTTCATAAATTTTATAGCCAGGAATTTCTTGTTGAATAATTTTACAAAAAATACAATTTTCCATTAATTAAACCTCTTTTCTTTACCATTTATTTTACTTTAACATACTTGTTTTATAAGTGGGAGAAAAAATATAAACGACTAGAAATGTTCATGGTATAATAAAAAAAAGTATGCTTAACTTTGGAGGAAAAAAATGAGTTTACAAATAGAACACTTAACAGGTGGATATGGCCATATTCCTGTTTTAAAAGATATTAATTTTGAAGTGAATGCTGGTGAAATGGTTGGTTTAATTGGATTAAATGGGGCTGGAAAAAGTACAACAATTAAAAATATTATTGGTTTGTTGACACCTCAAAAAGGAAAAATTTCAATTGATGGAGAAACATTGCAAACACAACCAGAAAGTTATCGAAAGAAAATTGGCTATATTCCAGAAACCCCTGCATTATATGAAGAGTTGACATTACGTGAACATATAGAAATTACTGCAATGGCATATGATATACCAAAAGATCAAGCTTTTAAAAGAGCAGAATCCTTACTGGAGACTTTTAGACTTGAAGATAAATTGGATTGGTTTCCAACAAATTTTTCCAAGGGAATGAAGCAGAAGGTTATGATTCTTTGTGCCTTTCTAATTAAGCCCAGTCTTTATATCATTGATGAGCCTTTTTTGGGATTAGATCCTTTAGCTATTCGTTCGTTATTAGAATTAATGGATGAGATGCGTAAACAGGGAGCTGATATTCTAATGTCTACCCATATTTTAGCTACAGCAGAAAAATATTGTGATCGATTTATTGTTTTACATGAAGGAAAGATTCGTGCAATTGGTTCTCTTGATAGATTGAGAAATGAATTCAATTTACCTAATTCTTCACTTGATGATATTTATGTTGCATTAACAAAAGAAGGAGAGAAGAAAGAAACCTATGAAAAATCTTTATAACACTCGTCTATCCTATCATTTGAAACATATGATGAAATATATGCGTTATGTACTAAATGACCATTTTGTATTAGTTTGCATTTTCTTATTTGGTGGTTTTGGATTTTATTATTCACAAATTTTAAAACAACTACCAAAAAATTTTTTTTGGAGCAGAATTATTGTTTTAGTGGTTTGGTTGTTGATGTTGCAAGTTGGACGGCTTGTAACGCTAGCAAAAGCAGCTGATGAAGTATTTATTTTACCAAAAGAAAAGAAAATGACAGACTATCTTAAGAAAGCTTGTCAATATTCACTCATTTTTCCATTTATTTTGTACATATTTGGTTGTGGAATCATGTTACCTTTGCTTGTTGTTTCAACCAAATTAACTTTTGATACGTTCTTTTACTTTTTAGTTATGTTTATTTGTTTAAAAATAGGCCATTTATTTTTACAGGAATATGGGTTATACCAAATTTCTTCATTTCATTATAGAATATGGTGGAGTTTATGGTTTATAATCAGTACAATAGCTATCTTTCTTAGTTTATATCTTTTTCCATATATAGGAAATTTACTGGCTTTTTTACAAATATTCATTTTTTATTTCTTATTGAAGAAAACACAAAATCAAGTATTGCTAGATTGGGAAAAAATGATTCAAAAAGAGAAAAATCGTATTTATCGTATTTATCAATTTATTCATCTGTTTACCGATGTTCCTGAGGTGACAAGTAGTATAAAACGAAGAAAGGTCTTTGACCCATTTCTTAACCAAGTAAAACAAAAATCAAAGAATACCTATCTTTACTTGTATATGCATAGTTTTATTAGACGTTCGGCTTATAGTGGACTGTTTATTCGTTTAGTCATTGTTGGCATGATTCTTTTATTTTTCATTCAAGAATTCTGGTTTGCTCTTGGCGTCTCTTTATTGTTTATCTATTTGATTGGATTCCAGTTAATTCCGATTTATACTCAATTTGACTATATGGTAATGGTACAATTGTATCCTGTTCCATTAGAGAAGAAAAAGAAGGCAGTGAATCAATTAATTACGGGACTTTTATTAATAGCTGTTATCTTGTTTGGAATTTGTCTATTGGTTGCCTTAGCGAATAAACTAGAGGCATGCTTTATTTTCGGTCTCTTAATAGTTGAAGTTTTAATTTTTTCTAAATGGTATGTGGCTTATCGATTAAAAAAAATCAACGATTAAATGATAGACAGGTCAATTAAATAAGAATAATTTATCTTAATAATTGAAATTTTATTGGTCTTTTAAGAGTTATTTTTTACAAAAAAAATAGTTAGTCAGTATAATAAATGTAGAAGAAATTTATAAAAGTTGTTTCATAAAAAATACTAGATAAAAAGTTACCAAAATTTATAAAAGAATTTGGTATAAACTTGACGTAGCAATAGAGGGAAGATACAATAAGAGACGCTGCGATAAAAGAGTTAATAAAAGTGTAGGATAAGGGGTTAGTTTCCATGGAATTTCAACTGGATAATGAATGGCAGTTACAACCAATAAAAGGAGCAACTGGTCAAGCCTACATGGGAACACGAGCAACAGAAAAAGTGTTCATTAAACGAAATACTTCTCCACTCTTAGCAGCGCTATCCAAGGAAGGAATTGCTCCTAAGCTAGTTTGGACAAAACGAACAGTTAATGGTGATGTTCTAACGGCCCAAGAATGGTTGGATGGTCGGTTATTAAAAACGGATGAAATTGGACAACGAAACGATGTTATTGATGTGTTGTATCATCTTCATCATTCTTATATGTTAAAAGAAATGTTAAGAAAAATTGGTGGTCAGATAGTTACACCTCAAGTAATGCTTGATAACTATCGAAAACTTTTACCTAAGGGATTAAAAAACAATTCTTACCTTTTAAAAATTATTCATTATTTAGAAGAAAATTTACCGGATTATTCTACAGATGATTACCGAGTTGTTCATGGTGATGTTAATTATAGGAATTGGTTACTTTCAAATAATTATCTCTATCTTGTAGATTGGAATTCTGTTATGCTGGCAGATCCAGCCATAGACTTAGGGATGATCTTAGGACACCATGTTTCACAAGCAAACTGGAATCAATGGTTACTAGCTTATGGATTACGACCTACAGATAAAGTAATGAAGCGCGTTTATTGGTATGTATTATTTAGTTTTTTACAAGAAATTTTTCATCATTATAAAATTGGTGAAAGAAAAGAAACAAACATGGAAATTCTCCAGTTAAAGAAAATATTCGGTCATTAACAAAAATAAATTATCAAAAAGCATGAAAAATACTTTTTGATAATTTATTTTTGAATAATGTTTAATCCTATGTTGACGTTATACTTATATAAGAGAGGAAATTTAGAAAAGATGCGTGTAAGATATAGACAGGGAGCCGCTCAGCTTCTAGCTGAGTATCCCCAATTTGTGGCAAATGAACCAGAAAAATGGCAAGGAAAATGGTATGAACGATTTAAAAATGATCATCCAATACATATTGAGATAGGGACAGGCAAAGGGCAATTTATTATTGAAATGGCAAGATTACATCCAGAAATTAATTATATAGGGATTGATATGCAAGTCAGTGTGTTATCAATGGCATTAGATAAATTGATTGAAAACCCATTACCTAATTTACAATTATTACATGTGGATGGAAGAACATTAACACAATATTTTGCAGAAGGTGAGATTGATCGCATTTATCTAAATTTTTCTGATCCCTGGCCAAAAGCAAAACATGAAAAACGACGATTAACTTCAAAAAATTTTTTAGCTACAGATGAAAAAATTTTAAAACCAAATGGCGAGATACATTTTAAAACAGATAATCGTGCATTATTTGAATATTCGCTTAGTAGTTTTTCAAAATATGGTATGATTTTAGAGCAAGTTTGGTTAGACTTACATAATAGCAATTATGAAGGAAACGTGATGACAGAATATGAAGAAAAATTTGTGGCTAAAAATCAAACTATTTATCGTGTAGAAGCTCGATTCCCTATTACTAACTAAACACAATAAGATTATGATCTAAAGAATAGAACTAAAATGAATGTTGTTCTCTATTAAGCAAGTAAAGTTATATAGAATGAACTATAAACTATGTTTTATAGTTGATATCTGTTGGCTAGTCGATTGATAGGTAGTCTTTTTAATAAAAATAGAGATAGAATAATCTATTTTTTCTCAACTACTTTGGCAGTAGAATAAATTTACTTAAATGTTTAATCAATTTAGTATAATTTATTTGGATATTTTTCATTTTTAGATAGATAATTTTTTGTAAAAAAGCTTTATGTAGAGTAAGTTTACTTTATATAAGGCTTTTTTGTTTGCCTAATTGTAATAGAGATTATGAAAAATAGGTATATAATCATTAAATAAAAGTAAGTAAATATTTCTAGCTAAATTTAGATAGATCAAATGATGAATGATAATTATAGTATAAATAATTAGTGAATGATCAAAATACCATTTTATGAAATAAATTTGAATGGATAAAATCTCTATGCATATCATTTGAAAATGGCTTTTTTCTATACTAAGCTTAAAATAGAAATTGGTTTTGAATCCAATTTTTTCATTAAAGAAAAGAAATAGCAATCGAATGTTCTTTTGCTTATTTCATTTATTCTTAATAACTAAAATGATAGGAGGAAAATGTATGGACAAAAAAATTAAAGACCCTAGAACACAGTTTCCTGATGCAAAACTTAAGGAACAAACACAACAATATCCCGGTTTACAAGGAAAAATGAATCCAGTACCTGATTGTGGTGAGTCTACTTATAAAGGTGCTGGTAAGCTTGAGGGGCGTAAAGCATTAATTACAGGTGGAGATTCAGGAATAGGTCGAGCAGTGGCTATTGCTTATGCAAGAGAAGGCGCAGATGTAGCCATTAATTACTTGCCAAGTGAAGAAGATGATGCACAAGAAGTAAAAAGTTGGATTGAAAAAGCTGGCCGCAAGGCTGTTTTACTTCCAGGTGATTTGAAAGATGAAACTTTTACACGTCAACTCGTACACAATGCACACAAGGAGTTAGGTGGACTCGATACGTTAGTATTGAATGCTGGAATACAAGCTGCCTATAGTAATATTAAACAAATTCCTAGTCAACATCTTAAAGATATATTTACAGTAAATATTATCTCTATGTATTGGATTGTTCAGGAAGCTTTAGATTACTTGCCAGCAGGTGGAAGCATTGTAACTACTACTTCAATTGAAGCTTTTTCTCCAAGTGAACCATTAGTCGATTATGCGGCTACAAAAGCTGCAATTGCTGCATTTAGTAAAGGACTTTCTGAACAGGTAGCATCAGAAGGAATTCGGGTTAATACGGTCGCACCTGGACCAATTTGGACAGCATTACAAATTAGTGGTGGACAAATAACTGAAAATATTCCTACTTTTGGTCATGGACCAGCTGATCTAATGGGTCGTGCAGGTCAACCAGCTGAATTAGCGCCTATTTATGTTTTATTAGCTTCAGAAGAAGCTAGCTTTGTTACAGGCCAAATTTATGGTGTAACAGGTGGTAGATTCCTTTAATGTAAAATAAACTGAACGGTAGAATAAACAAGCAGGATATTCTAATAGTTAAATCTATTCTATTAGTCAACTTCTTTTGTTTTATTCTACCGTTGTTATTATTTTTCACATCATTGGTAGGATTAGATCGGGAAATAAGGGAGGAAGAAGAGTGCCTTGGGATTTAAATGATTATCCACGTTCATTCAAAAACTTTGATCCATTACTTAGAAAAAAAGCAATTGATATAGCGAATGCTTTGATTGAAGAAGGTTATCCGGAGAGTCATGCTATCCCAATTGCTACAGCTGAAGCGGAAAGATGGGAAAGAGATGCTTCCACAAACAAAAAAGAAGATTTTGCAAAACAGCCAAATCCGCAAAAAAATAGTCCGCATAGAAAAGAAAGAGTAAATACGGAATTATGGAATAGTGATGTGATGGTTTACTTTGAAGATAATAAATGGTATGTAGAAACAAAGGGAGCTGAGCATCCAGCAGGATCATTTTCAACACAACAAGAAGCAATGGCTCGTGCGCAAAAAATAGCCCACTATAAAAATTCAAAGGTTGTTACGTATAATAAAAATAATCCACCAAACAATAATAAATAAAATGATTTATTTCTAACAATATACCTATACAGTTCATAGCAAGGTATACTAATTAATCAATAAAAAGTTAAATAACTGAAAAGGGAAAAATATTTTTTTCTGCTAGATTGATTAAACATTCTATTAAATATTGTTCATCATGTTCTGGATAGATAGGTGAAGTAATTGGTTCATAGATTAAGAAATTATAAGAGGATAGGTGTTTCCCCCGATAAAGAGGATTAAACCACAAGGAGTTTGGGTGATATCCTCTCTTTTGCATTTCATACATAACTAAAAGATGATATTGAAACAATTTAAATGGTGAATAGGAAAAGACATAATTGACTGTTTTATGTTTTTTCCCCCAACCTTTTCCTCTTAATGCCGCAATTTCTCTATGTTGACCAAGTAATTGTTGACGTGGTAATAAAGGAATAAGTGCTTCATGCCAGAGCCGCATTTTCCTAACCTCCCTTTTCTTTTCATAAAAACTGTAGCATGAAAAATTTAAAATTAAAAAGAAAGAGAAGAAACTAGATAAAATAAAGGTATTTGTCAATAAAATAATATTAATTTCAATAAAAAATAGTGAATAGGTGGATGGATTATTGAGAATGGTTTAATATTTATCAAAAATTGAGAGGGTAAAAGAAAATATCCCTCTCTCAATTGAAAAAATAATTTAGATATAAGATTCCGTTAATTCCATAAATAACTCAACATCCTTAACTACTTGATCAATCCCACTTTGCCAGAAATCTGGTTTTGTTAGATCGACACCTAGATGCTTTTGGGCGAGTTCTTCACTTGTCATAGAGCCAGTATCTCTTAATAAGGCGATATAGTGATCTTCAAAGGCACGTTTTTGCTGATTCGCATAAGCATAAATGCCCATGCTAAAAAGATAGCCAAAAGTATAAGGAAAATTATAAAAAGGTGGTTCATCAATAAAGAAATGCAGTTTGCTTGCCCAAAAATGTGGATGATAACTGGCTAGGCAATTTTGGTAACTGTCTTTTTGTGCTTGCAGCATTAACTCTGTAATCGCCTCTTCTCCCACGAATCCTTTTTGACGTGCTGTATAGAAGTTTGTTTCAAAGAGAAACCGAGCGTGAATATTCATAAACATAGCATTAGCATTTTGTAATTTATTATCCAATAGGTTTATTTTTTCTTCTTTGGTTTTAGCTTTTTTTAATGTGGCATATGAAACAATCAGTTCGGCAAAGGTACTTGCTGTTTCTGCAACATTCATAGCATATTCACGATTTAGTTGAGGTAAATCCCACATGACACTACTATGAAAAGCATAACCTAATTCATGTGCCAGTGTAGCAACTTCATTGATTGAATGATTAAAAGTCATAAAAATTCTTGATTCTTTTGATTCTGGTAGATCAATGCAATAACCACCTGGTCGTTTATGTGGACGATTTTCTGCCTCGATCCAATTTTTTTGAAAAGCCATTTCGGCAAATTTAGCCATTTTAGGACTAAAAGCCTGAAAGTTTTCAATAATAAAGGCAGCTGCTTGATTATAGCTAAAGGACTGCTCTTTTAAATTTCCAAGAATAACAGGTGCTTCTTGGTCTTGCCATTCCATCTTGTCATTTCCAAATAATTTAGCTTTTCTTGTTAGATAGTCAACAAAAGGTTGTTTGTTTTTCTCTATTGTTGCCCACAATGTGTTCAGTGTCTTTTTACTCATACGATTATCTTTTAAAGGTTGTTCTAAAAAGTCGTTGATTTTATGAAATTTATAATTTGATAAGCGAAAACCATCTAGATGATTTAAAGTATCTGCAAATAAAGGTGCTTTTTCACACCAAGTTTGCTCCCAAATGGTAAAAAACTATTGACGTACCTTTTTATTTGCATCACTAGTCATTTTGTTGGCTGCTTGTCCAATTGAATAGTGATGGATGTTTCCAGATTCATCTTTAAAGGGAATTTCCATACTAGAGACAATTGTATCATAATGACTACTCCAAGCTTTTAGTCCATCAAGTGAGAGAGTATTTATGATATTCTCATCGTTTTCTGATAGTAGTTTTTCTCCTTCACTTCTCATTTCATTTAAACGAAAGGTAAGAGGCTTGAACGATTTACTGGTTATTAATACTTGCCATTGATCATCATTAATATAGGTTAATTTTTTAATAAAGGTGGTTTCAGCAATTGAATAGCCGGAAGTAAAGTAAATAAACGATTATTTAAGACATTTGCTTGTGTATCTTTTGTATTGGCAGACATTAGATTTTCAATAAAATTTCCGCATTGATCAAAGCTATCAGAAATGGTTTGCATAAGTAGTAGAATTTCAGTAAGTTTGCTTGATTCTAAGTCTTTTTCAGGGAACCAGCCTTCAATTAATTGTTGAAACTGTGTTGTTTGTTTTTTTAGTTGTTCCATTTGTTGTTCTAGTTTCTCTGAATGACTACCACCTGGAAAAATACTTTCCAAATCCCAATTTGGTGAATAATCCATACTTATTCCTTCTTTCCAATATTTTTATTTAGTATAACATATATTCTATGATCTATGATTTTTACCAACATGTAACATTTGTGTTTGGATAATAAAAATTATATAATTTTAATAGATTAAATGAGTGAGGTGAAGAAATTGAAAAAGTATTTGTTGTTTGCTATTTTTTCCATATCCACGTTCTTCTTTATCGACAAAACGGTTTTGAGTGCTGAAAATTTAGCTTATGAAGATAGTTTTGGCTTTGCAAGTGTCGGTGAAGGAACAATAGGCGGAGTAGGTGGAGAGGAAAAATTTGTTTATACTGCAGCTCAATTAAAAGAAGCAGTCAAAGGAGATAGACCAACAATAGTAAAAGTTGTAGGAAAAATTGATTTAACTAATTTATTCGAATTTTCACCAGGAGTAACAATTGATGTTGGATCCAATAAAACGATTATTGGTATGGGAAAAGATGCAGAGATTACTGGTAGTGGTCTACGAATAAAAAAACAAAAACAAGTTATTATTAAAAACCTAAATTTAACCAATGCCTTGTCTTTTGCTAAGGGGGAACGTCCAGATGGAAAAGGTGGAATCATAACTACAGGTAATACACAAGCAAATCCGGGAGATTTTACGGAAATTGATGCAATTAATATTGAAAGCAGTGAGCATATCTGGATCAATCATAATAAATTTACAGATGATCCCTGGATTGCCAGTGAAGTGCCACAAGGAAAAAATCGTCATGATGGCTTGATGGATATTAAAAAAGGTGCTAATTGGATAACACTTTCAAACAATATTTTTACAAATCATAACAAAACAAGTTTAATTGGTCATTCAGATAAAAACAGTACACAAGATAACAACAAATTAAAAATAACATTTGCCTATAATTGGTTTAACAGAACTGATCAAAGAAATCCACGTGTTCGTTTTGGTGAGGTGCATTTATTAAATAATTTATATACAGATATTTCTTCTTATGGTATTGGTGCAGGAAGTGGTGCTAAAATTTATGCAGAAGAAAATGTTTTTGTTAACACAAAACGTGCTTGGGGACATCCAAATAAAGTACCAGATCCCATGGGTTATTTATTAAATAAGAATAATTTATTGAAAAATAGTTGTTTTGATCATGATGAACCTACTGGAAAGTATCCCGCTGTACCTAGTGATGGTGTGAAATGGCGTCCAATTGATTATTATTCCTATCGTTCAATGGCTGTTGATGAGGTAGAAGAATTTGTACGGCATCATGCTGGTCCCCTAAATTAAATAGATAAAAGACAAGGTTATTAAAAATTTTTATAAATAGAAAGATAAGGAAATAACAAGATTTTCTATTATTTATTAATAGGAATATCCTGTTGTTTCTTTAGTTATCTTCAAGCATTAAAAGAAACTGATTATTGTTTTGATAGATGTTTTACATAGTAGGAGGGTACTAATAAAATAGTGAATCAATTTTTGAATGAAAGTATGAATCATAATGTTTGGTTGATTATTGTTAATTTTTTTCACAAAATTTTATAGAAATGAATTGTTTCAATAATTAAAAAAAGGTACTATAAAACTAAAAATAGTTTTTATAAATGAGGGAAAAAATGAAAAAATTAGAAAAAAATAGCCATCTATATCTTATGATTGCCTTTATTGTGATGGCACTTTTATTTTATAGTTCTTCACAAACTTATACCCAACAATCTTTAGTTAGCCCCTTAGACCATCTATTGAAACATCATCCTTTTGAGAAACAATTACAGGGCATTTGTTTTCAATATGATGAAAATGAAGTCAGTATTCAAGCAAAAGGATATATTAAGTTTATTGAATTTTTTATTAGAAAAGGCGCCCATTATGGATTATATTTTATTTTGGGAGGAAGTTGGTTTCTTGGATTGCTTCCAAAAATAAAAAGTATCTTATTGACGGGCATTATTTCATGGCTTAGTGCAACTGGTTATGCTGGTTTGGATGAATTTCATCAAATGATTACAGGCGATCGAACACCTTCTTTTCAAGATGTCATGTTAGATTCAATTGGTGCATTAACAGCTGTTGCCATAGGATGCCATAGGAGTATGCTTTTTTTCTTCAAAGGCAAACAAATAAAAAGTAGAATTATTTAGTTATCAATAACAAACTCCTTTTTTATAATTGTCAATTTTTTATATTTATGAAGCTTACATACAGATTGAAGGAATATTTAGTATTTGCTATTTAAAAGTAAAGCATAAACAGATTTTAATGAATTAAAATTTGTTTATGCTTTTATTTTTTAATAAAGGTTCTAATAAAAATAAGTCAATTTTTGATAACCAACTATAAAAAAGCATTTTTCTTGTATTTTAAATTGAATAAGTAATAAATAAAAAGAGAATTTATTATTAAATTTAAAAAATAATAATATTATACTTATCTAGTTGTTTCTAATTAATCAAATTGATCGAATATTTTTCAGATATTTATTATATTTTTATTATTAAATATTATATGTGTAAATATCAAAAAAATAATTACTAATTGTTTGTTTTTTAGGTATTTTTCTTATTTATTAAGAGTTAAAAACATAAAGTATAGTATTAAAAACATTATTTAATTTTATAGTTATATAATATTAATAATTGAAATGAATTGTTACACGCCTTTTACCTACGCAACATAAATAGATGGTAAAGTATTGATTGTTGTTAAGAGCGACGAAATAATAATTACATAAAGGAGATTACTATGAAATCACTTAAAGCAATCTTATTAGGAACGACATTGGCAGCAGGATTTGGTTTATTTTTAGGAGCCTCAAATGCTCATGCAGACAGTCTATATACAGTACAATCTGGCGATACATTATCTGCTATTTCTAAACAATTTAGCGGAGGTAATCAATTGATTCAACGCATTGCTCAAGATAACAGTATTGCTAATATAGATATGATCTATACAGGTCAACAACTAACAATCAAAACAGCTGACCAACAAGCTGAACCTGTACAAGCAGCATCTGCTCAACAAGCAGCACCCGTACAACAGAAACAGGCTTCACAACCTGTACAGCAACCAGCGCCAGCATCAGCTGTTACAAACCAAACCAGTGCTGTAGATAGCAATTCTGCAAAGGAATGGATTGCTCAAAGAGAATCAAGTGGTTCTTATAATGCAACAAATGGTAAGTATATTGGGAGATATCAATTAGATGCTTCATATCTAAATGGCGATTACTCACCAGCAAACCAAGAACGCACAGCTGATAATTATGTAGCGCAACGTTATGGTTCTTGGGAACAAGCACAAACATTTTGGATGAGTCATGGTTGGTACTAAACTTTAATACATAAATGTTTTGAAGGGTTACTATCCTATACTACATACATATAAAATAAAGCAACAAACAAGTTATAGATAATGTCTCCGACTTGTTTGTTGCTTTATTTGTCTATCATATAATTTTGTAGAACTGAACATCAATTAAACTTTTTATTTAATATTTTCAAACTTTTCAGTAATAAATGAAAGGATGATTTATTTTTTATAAATCCTACTTACTGCTAGATTTATTTTCTAATTTAATTGCATTCAAAATCGAGAGTAGTAAAATAAGATTAATAAGAGACACGCAAAGGAGAAATTATCATGTCAGGACATAGTAAATGGAATAACATTCAAGGACGAAAAAATGCACAAGATGCGAAAAGAGGAAAAATTTTTCAAAAACTTTCTAGAGAAATTTATATGGCTGCCAAAACTGGTGGCATAGATCCAGCAATGAATCCTAGTCTTCGATTGGCCGTAGATAAGGGCAAGGCAGCAAATATGCCGAATGATAATATTGATCGTGCAATAAAAAAAGCTAGTTCATCAACAGATGGAGAGAATTATGATGAAGTTACCTATGAAGGATATGGACCGGGTGGCACTGCGATCTTAGTTTATGCATTAACAGATAATAGAAATCGTACGGCCACCAATGTACGAGTAGCATTTACAAGAAATGGTGGTTCTCTAGGTGAAACAGGTTCCGTTTCGTATATGTTTGACCGTAAAGGATATATAGTAATCACACGTGAAGCATTAGAAATTGATGAAGATGAGATGCTTGAAGCAGTTCTTGAAGCAGGAGCTGAAGATATGGAGGTTTCTGAAGAAGTTTTTGAAATCTATACGTCACCAGAAGATTTCGTCTCTGTTCGTGATGCACTAGAAATGGTTGGTTATCAGTTAGCACAAGCCGAGTTAACAATAGTTCCTCAAACTACCGTCACCCTAGATGAAGAACAACTTGGAAAATTACAAAAATTGGTGGATAGGTTAGAAGATGATGATGATGTAACCCAGGTATTTACCTCTGCTGATTAAGAAAATTTTATTTTTCTTTTTTGTATTAATTAATCTTAGAATGAATAGCTAATGTTTTTTAATCATCTTTAATAAAAAGTTTGGTTGTCTAAGTTTATTAGCAGCTGAACTTTTATTTTTTAATCAATTTTACATTTTGATGAACAAATGAGGTGATTAATATTAATATATAATTAAATAATTTTCATATTGCATTTATATTTTCATTAAATTATAATTTAGCTTGCTATAATTAGACATTAACTAAGCAAAGGAATAAAAATTTTTAGAAAAAATATTAAATAAGTATCATTAGATTGATATTTAATGAACATTTGAAATAAAAAATTTACATAGTATTTCTTTTGTTGGAAAGATGATTGAAATAGTAGTTATTCTATTCATCAATTGAGGCAATCATCGAATATAAAAACCCATCTAGGGATAACAGTTATTGATATAAACAATAAAAAACTTATTTATGAGTAAATAGTAAGCAATATATAGGAACCTAATTATGAATACAATGAGTTAATAGCTTTTATCTAAAAAGCTTTAATAATAAAATTTAGGAGGAACAATTGAATGAAAAAGTGGCTATTTACTGCAATAACAGCAAGTGGTTTGTTGTTCTCATTATCTGCATGTGGTGGTTCAGAAAACAATAAAGAAGGGAATAGTTCAGAACAAAAACAAGTATTAAAGGTCGTTGCAAATGCTGAAATACCAACAATGGACGTTTCAAAAGCAACAGATGAAGAAAGTTTTAATGCACTTACTCAAGTAATGGAAGGATTATATTTATTTGACAAAGATAGTGTACCAATTCCTGGTATTGCTGAACAGGTAGCTAGGCCAACAAATGATGGAAAAACCTATACAATCAAATTAAGAAAAAATGCGAAATGGAGCAATGGTGAACCAGTAACTGCAAAAGACTTTGTTTATTCTTGGCAACGAACAACAGATCCAAAGACAGGTTCTGAGTATATCTATTTATTTGATGGTTTTAAAAATTATGAAGCAATTACAAAGGGAGAAAAACCAAGTACAGATTTAGGTGTTAAAGCAATAGATGATTATACATTGGAAATTAATTTGGATCATCCAATTCCATATTTATCATCATTATTAGCAAGACCAACTTTCTATCCACTTAATCAAAAATATGTAGAAAAAAAAGGCAAAGATTATGGAAGAAATAGTGAGAATATGATCTATAATGGTCCTTTTGTTATGAAAGATTGGGATGGAACAGGGATTGATTGGAAATTTGAAAAAAATAAAAATTATTATAACGCAAAAAAAGTGAATTTAAATGAAGTTGACGTACAAGTAAGTAAAGAGGTTAGTAAAAACGTTAACTTGTTTAAATCAAATGCAGTAGATGTCACCCAAATTAAAGGCGAATATGTAGATCAAGAAAAAAATACGCCACAATTAGTGATACGTAACTATCCTTCAACGAACTATTTACAATATAATTTTAATAGTAAAAAGAACAAAATATTCACAAATGTAAATGCAAGAAACGCAATGACCAAATTAGTAAATACAGATCAAATTGCTAAAAATATTTTAAAAGATGGCTCGAAAAAAATCTCAGATTTTGTCCCTACTGGACTTATAAATAAAGAAACTAAAAAAGATTTTGCAAAGGAATCTGGTAAATTAATTGAAACAAATAACAAAGAAGCAAAGGCTCTTTGGAAAAAAGCTAAAAATGAATTAGGAATTAAGA
Organism: Melissococcus plutonius ATCC 35311; assembly: GCF_000270185.1. Taxonomy (NCBI): domain Bacteria; kingdom Bacillati; phylum Bacillota; class Bacilli; order Lactobacillales; family Enterococcaceae; genus Melissococcus; species Melissococcus plutonius. The sequence continues at coordinate 1,768,608 of NC_015516.1, read as the reverse complement.
CAGCATCGGTTGAATTACTAACATCTGATCTTGATTCTTCAAAGAAACTTGCTGAATATCTCGAAGGATTAATGTCTGAAAATCTAAGTGGTTTAAAAGTAACGGTTTCAAGTGTACCGTTCAAGAATAGAATGGATCGAATGAGTAGTGGTGATTTTGATATCGTGTTAGCTGGTTGGCTAGCAACCTATCCTGATCCTTACGACTTCTTACAATTACTACAAACAGGTAATGTCCAAAATTATGGAAAATATAGTAACACAGACTATGATAAATTACTAAAGGATTCTGCAACAACTTATGCAACTGACAATCAAAAACGTTGGGATACATTGCTAGATGCACAAAAAGTTATGATGAAAGATTCACCAATTACACCACTATATCAATCTGCCCAAGCATTCTTGGTAAATGATAAAGTTAAGGGGCTAACCTATCGTGCAATTGGTGCACCTTACTACAAAGACATTACGATTAAATAATAAATAAAATTTTTGGTATAACAATAAAAATAAATAAGTCAATCAAAATAACCAAGTATGTTTAATTTAAAAACGTACTTGGTTATTTTGTAGTTAATCTAAGTGTGATGCTTGATTGTTTTTACCATGAAGTCATTTCTTGATTAATTAATTCCTTTGCAATATTGCTATCTCCTTCATAAGGAATGTCTTCACCTTTTATTTTTTGATACAGGTCAGCTCCTTTACCCGCAAGTACCACTGCATCAGCGGGTTGACTCATCTCTAAAGCTTGTTGGATTGCTTTTTTTCGATCTACAGTAATAAAACTAGTTACATTCGTTGTAATTGAATTCGCAATTTCTTGGCAGATCGCTTTTGGATCCTCATCAGCTGGATCATCCATAGTAAGAATTGCAATATCAGCAAATTTTGAAAGAACGGCACCAAAATCTTTTCGACGTGAAATACCTTTGTTTCCTGTGCTACCGATAACAACAATAACACGACCATTTTTATGATCTTGTTTAACAAATGATAACAAATGATAAAGACTATCATAATTATGGGCATAATCAATATAAACTTGTGCATTATTTTTATTTTTCAGTAATTCCATTCGTCCAGGTACAATTGTCTCATTGATACCAGTTTGACAATCTTTCTTATTAGCACCCAATAAAGAACTAGCAATGACAGCACTCAATGCATTACTTTTGTTGAAATCACCAGCTAGGTGTAATTGGTAGTCACCTGAAATAAAGAGAAAGTCTTTTTCAGCAACAATGGTAAAGGCCAATGAATCTTGCGATTTTTTTTGATACCAATAATCAACTTCAGTAGTTGGTTGATTTCCATAAACAATGGTTGGAACATTGAAATAATCGGCGGTTTCTTTTAATAATTGAAAATAATCAGTTTCTCTATTTAAAATAATTTGTTTTGAATGAGCAATAATTTGACGTTTGCAATAAAAATAATCATCAAATGTCGGGTGTTCGATCGGACTGATATGATCAGGAGTAATGTTTAAAAATATTCCCACATCATAAAATAATTGATAGACACGATCAATTTTATAAGCTTGTGAAGAAACTTCCATGACAAAATGCGTCATATTATTTTGAACAGCTTCATTCATCATTCGATACAAGTCTAAAGATTCTGGTGTTGTTAATTTTGATTTGAAGAATGTTTTTCCATCTAACGTGGAACACATGGTAGAAAGCATGGCTGTTTTTCCTTTTGTTGCATTAGTTAAGATAGACTTCGCAAAATAGGCAGCTGTTGTCTTTCCCTTGGTGCCTGTAAATCCAATAACTTTTAGTTTATTCTGTGGATAATTGTAAAAAGCCATGCTGAGAATAGCCATTGCTTTTTTTACATCTGAAACAATAATACCCAAATCTGCTGGCACATCATAAGGTTGCTCAGAAATGTAAATAGAAAGACCATTTTGAACAGCATCTACTAAATAATCTTTTTTAAAATTTAATCCTTTGCAAAAAAACAAAGTATTTTTTGTTATATCCTGTGAATTATAAGAAAGATGATCGACAAATTGTTTATTAAATGCGTTAGGTAGACGAAACGTCCAAGCATCCTTTGTGACAAACTCTTTTAAAAGTTGTTCTTTCACTAAACAATCTTGAATTGTTTTCAAAGAAAGTTGCATATTATTCACTCCAACTAAATGATAAAATTTAAATAATTATAGCATAATTTTTTTAAATAAACGTCATTTATTCATAAACTTGATAAATCTATTATAAGTTTATAAAAATAAAAATTAAAGGAAAAAAGCGTTGCATATCGGTAATTTTACAATTAAAATAAGAGATGTATGTTTTATATAATTGGAGGCTAATATGATAAATCAATCGAATTCTGTTGAACAGTCAGAAGAATCAATTTTGACTAGTCAGGATAAAATGGTCAAAGGCTCTGCATGGCTGACAGCTAGCAATATTATTTCTCGACTGCTTGGCGCTGTTTACATCATTCCATGGTTTGCTTGGATGGGCACACATGGAACAGAGGCAAATAGTCTATTTTCAATGGGGTATACGGTGTATTCTTTGTTTTTAACCATTTCAACAGCAGGACTACCTGCTGCAATTGCTAAACAAACATCTCATTATAATTCACTAAATGAATATAAAATTAGTCGCCAAATCTTTATTCGTGCTTTACAAATGATGGCTATTCTAGGTTTTGTTTCAGCCTTGCTCATGTATATCGCATCTCCTGCTTTAGCTAAATGGTCTGGTGGTGGTGATGAATTAATTCCTACTATGCGTTCTTTAAGTTTAGCGGTATTGATTTTTCCAAGTATGAGTGTGATTCGTGGATTTTTTCAAGGAAATCAAGAAATGATGCCATTTGCTCTATCTCAAATAGTCGAACAAATTATTCGCGTATTTTACATGTTATTAACTGCTTTTATTATTATGAAATTAGGTTCTGGAGATTATGTGTCTGCAGTAACTCAGTCAACTTTTGCTGCTCTTATTGGAATGTTAGCAAGTTTTATCGTGTTATTCTATTTTTTACATAAGCAAAAAGCAATGTTTGACTATTTGATTGAACATAGTGCGAATGAGCATCATGTACCCACTAAAAGATTATTAATTGAAACGATCAAAGAGGCTATTCCTTTTATTATTGTTGGATCTGGTGTTACGTTATTTAAAATGGTGGATCAATTTACATTTTCTAATTTTATGCGTCTGTTTACTAATTATTCCGACACACAATTACGTGAATTGTTTGGTTTATTTAATGCCAATCCAGATAAATTAACTATGGTTGTCGTAGCATTGGCAACCTCTATATCAGCAACCGGGTTGCCACTCATTACTGAAATGTTTACATTGAAGAATTATAGAGAGCTTTCTAAGTTAATTAGTAATAATTTACAATTGTTTATGTTCATTATGCTTCCTTCAACCTTTGGAATGATAATTTTATCAAAACCACTCTATACATTATTTTATCGTTTCGATAAACTAGGAACATCCTTATTGGTAGAAGCTTGCTATACTGCTTTATTCCTAGGATTTTATATGTTGGTATCAAATATGTTAATGGGAATCTATCAGAACCGGATAGCTATCAAATATTTAGTCTACGGACTCGCATTGAAGTTATTGATTCAGTATCCATGTATTCGGTTATTCGAATCTTTTGGTCCATTACTTGCCTCAATGATTGGATTCACTTTACCTTGCGTTTTAATTGTGAGGAAGTTGAAACAAGAAACACGCTTTAATTTGAACCTAACGATTCGCCGAAGTTTGCTGATCTTTTTACTGACATTGGTAATGGTTGTTGTATCATTTATTTTTCGACAATTTTTATATCTATTTCTTAACCCAGAACGTAGATTTCAATCCTTTTTAATTGTTGTTTTGGTAGCGACTTTTGGTGGAGCTGTTTATATGTATTTAACATTAAAATTCAAATTAGCGGACAAGCTTTTGGGAAATATTTCAATACGATTACGAGAAAAACTAAGAATGAAAAGTTAGGTTTATTTATTAGACGTAAGGATGATCAATCATTCATTTTTACGTCTAATTTTTATCTTCCTAATAAATATACAAATGATAATCATTTAATAAAGATGGAAGAAAAATTTAATGATAGTCAATTATTTTGAAATGAACAGATCAATATAAATTAAGGGATGTATGGTATGCGTTTAGATAAATTTCTTTCGGATTCTGGATTAGGTAGTAGAAAAGAAGTTAAGCAATTATTAAAACAAAAATGTATTAAAGTGAATGGAACTTTGGCAAAAGATGGAAAGCAACAAATTTCTCAAATCGATGATTATGTTACCCATGCAGGAGAAAAAATCGTTTATCAAAAATATTTTTATTATGTATTAAATAAACCTAAAAATGTGATTTCTTCAACTAAGGATCCAATCGAAAGAACTGTAGTTGATCTATTAGCAAAAAAACACTATCGAAAAGACATTTTCCCGGTGGGTCGATTAGATAAAGATACTGAAGGATTATTACTATTAACAAATGACGGAGATTTAGCACATCAATTATTATCACCAAAAAAACATGTCGATAAAGAGTATTTGGCAGAAATTGATGGAATAGTTACAGAACAAGATATTAAACTGTTTGCCAAAGGTTTTACTCTGAAGAATGGTGAAGCAGTAAAACCAGCTAGACTCATTATTGATCAAATGGATGAAGGACATCAAATGACAATTGTTCATTTAACAATACAGGAAGGAAAATTTCATCAGGTGAAGAGAGTGTTTGAAACAATTGGAAAAAGAGTAACCTATTTAAAACGTTTGAAAATGGGCTCTTTATCCCTAGATAGTGACCTCCCATTAGGGAAATATCGACCATTAACTACAGTTGAACTTGCTCAATTAAAACAATTTAAAAATGAAAAATAAATTTATATTTTTTGAAAAATTAGTTAAAAGCCAGGAAAATAATAAAAAAACCAAACAGAAGAACGATAAATCATCAAACTTACAATCGATTGATGATTTATCGTTTTTTTTTTGTTTCATCAAAACTACTTAACTCAATAAAAAGTTTTATTAATAAAAGAGTTCTTTGATAACGCATAATTCTGTTTTAAGTCAATTGGAGCTTGTTTATTCCTATAAAAATCTTTCCATTTTATTGCTTTTCAATTTTAGTGATGTGTTTCAAAGTATTTCATATATACAGGAATTTGTTCACTAATTCGTGTAGGCAGAACTACATAATTTTTCTTACCCAGTTCTTCTCCAATATAGCTGTGCAAATAGACTGCACCTATCAAAGCGATTTCTTTTTCTTCAAATTGAGCTAAAAAACCAGTAATGATACCTGACAAGGTGTCTCCCATACCACCGGTAGCCATTGCTGGTGTACCAATTGGATTTTGGTAATGATTTTTTTCTGTATAAATTTCTGTTCGATGACTTTTTAAAACAATGTTCGTATTTAATTGTTGCTGAACAGATTGATTTTTCATCTCTGTCTGTTCAGCAATAGGAATACCAGATAGACGCTGCCATTCCATTTGATGTGGTGTGAAAATAATATGATGGGGATAATTTAATGGTAACCATTTTTTAGCAAATAATGTAATTGCAGAACCATCAATAACAAGCCACTGATTTTCAGATTGCTGCTTTAAAACTAATTCTAATAACTGCTGACTTGAAGAATCGACGCCTAAACCGGGTCCGATTAAAACAACATTTGCAGAAGGCAGTAAAGCAGAAATTTCTTCTTGATTAATAAGATTAACTGCCATGGCTTCTGGACAACGTGCATGAAGAGGTGCATGATTTTTTTCTTCGGTAACTACAGTAGTTAATCCTGCTCCTGTCCCAATAGCTGCTTGGGTGCTCATAATAATTGCACCACCAAATTGGTTATTTCCTCCAATTAAGACAATTCTGCCAAAGTTCCCTTTGTGACTATTTTCTGGTCTAGGTTGAATAAGTTCGGTTAAAATAGAGGATGTTAGTTTTTTCATTAGGATTTCCTTTCTTTTGTATTTTCTTCTTTATTATAAAACAAATAGAAAAATGAAAAAAATTTTATTAATTTTTCCTTTTTAGATAGAAAGAATGGTATTATAGTAGGGGAAAAAAAGAATGAATTGGAGTGAAGAAAATGACAATTGACTGGAAAAAGGAAGTAGAACTTCGTAAAGATGCCATGCTTGAAGATCTAGAGAACCTCTTACGTATTAATAGTGAGCGTGATGATTCAAAAGCAACACCAGATGCACCTTTTGGTCCTGGTCCTAAAGAAGCTTTACTTCACATGTTATCTTATGGTGAACGTGATGGATTTACTGTAAAAAATGTTGATAATTATGCTGGACATATTGAATATGGTGAAGGAGAAGAAACATTAGGCATTTTTGCTCATATGGATGTGGTACCTGCCAGTGCAGGTTGGACAACCAATCCTTATGAACCTATGATTAAAGATGGTAAAATTTATGCTCGTGGTGCTAGTGACGATAAGGGACCAAGTATTGCTGCTTATTATGCACTGAAAATTATTAAAGATTTAGGATTACCAATCTCAAAGAGAATTCGTTTCGTTATTGGGAGTGATGAAGAAAGTGGTTGGGGTGATATGGATTATTACTTCAAACATGAAGCTACTCCAGATTTTGGTTTCTCACCAGATGCTGAATTTCCAATTATTAATGGAGAAAAAGGAAATGGCACGATTCGTTTAAATTTTAGGAATGAAAATCAAGGTGAATATATTTTAAATAGCTTTAAATCTGGCTTACGAGAAAATATGGTACCTAATACAGCAATTGCTAAGTTAGTGGTTGCTTCTGAACAAGCTGCTTTAGAAATGCAAGCTGCTTTTGATATCTATGTTAAAGAACAACCTATTTCTGGAACGATTGAAATAGATGGTAAAAAAATTACTATTGAACTATCTGGAAAAGGAGCTCATGGTGCTGCGCCACAAACAGGAATCAATGCTGGGACATTTTTAGCTTTCTTTTTAGATGGCTATGCATTTGGCGGTGGTGCGAAAGACTTTATTCATACGCTGGCTGCTTATATTCATGAAGATTTTTATGGTGAAAAATTAGGTGTTGCTTTTGAAGATACTAAAATGGGTAGTTTAACAATGAATGCTGGTATTATTGATTTCGACGTTGATAATAATTCTGAAAATAACAATCTTGTTACCCTAAATTTCCGTTATCCTCAAGGAACAACCTTAGATGAATTGCAACAAAAAGTCCAAAAAACAGTAGGAGATTCAGTAAAAACAAGTCAGGGTTCTCATAATATGGCACCTCACTATGTACCAACTGATGATCCATTGGTGAAAACTTTATTGCAAGTTTATGAAGATCATACAGGTCAAAAAGGTGAAGAAAAAATTATCGGTGGTGGTACTTATGGCCGCCTACTAAAACGTGGTGTTGCTTATGGTGCTATGTTCCCAGGCTACGTAGACACAATGCATCAAGCAAATGAATTTATGGAATTAGAAGATTTATTTAAATCAGCAGTTATTTATGCAGATGCCATTTATCGCTTGGTTAAATAATAAAAATACCTTGTTTCGTTCATTTTTTAATGTATATTTTGGATATTTTGATTGTTTTTTAATCGTTTAATAGATCAAAAAAGATAGAAAACCTGATTAATATTGATCAGATTTTCTATCTTTTTATTGGTCAAATTCTTAATACACCAAACCTTTTTTCTTAATTAAATATATTCATATAAATATTCGGATAAAGCTAAGATAGTGAGAGATTGACCATAAGGCATTTCTGTCGTACGTATATTTTGATAAAAGGTTAAATCTTCTCCTAATCCTGTACCTATAGAAACTTTTTGGACTGCACCTACTTCGTTTATTTCGTTTAACAGACCTGAAATTGCTTTTTCGGCGACTGCTTTATATTCTTTATCAATATAATTTTTACGTGCTGCCTTTAATAATCCATAAGCAAAACCAGCTGTAGCAGAAGCTTCACAATAAGAAGTTTCATCATCAAGTAGGGTATGCCATAAACCCGAAGGAGATTGCAATTTTTTTAGAGTTGAAACTTGTTTTTTTAATGTTTCGATTAAGAATTCTCGGAATGCATCACCAGGCTTCAAGTCTAACAAATCAATAATTTCTGGAATTGCAATTGTAATCCAACAATTTCCACGTGCCCAAAGGGCTTCAGCATAATTATGATTTTCTAAAAATGTCCAACCATGGAACCATAATCCAGTTTTTTTATCACACAAATATTTAGTATGCAAAATAAATTGTCGTTTAGCTTCTTCTAAATATTGTGGTCGGTTTAATAATAGCCCAATTTTTGCCAAGGGTAAGACAGTCATCATCAAAGTATCATCCCATAATTGTTCAATATTTTCTGGTCCATAGGTAAAGTGTTCCAAACCTTCTTCTTCTGTTCTTGGCATATCATTCATTACCCATTCTGCCCAATTTTCTAAGTAAGGTAGGAAGCGACAGTCGTTACTTTGTTCATATAGGTAAGCCATAGTCAATAAAGGAGCCATTGTATTAACATTTTTAGATGGAGAACCTAAAGCAAATTGCTGTTCAAACCAATCTATAATAATTTGCCAGGCCTTTTCATTTTTGGTTATTTCCCAATATTTATAAATACCATAAAGACCGATCCCTTGTGGCCAATTCCAAACATTCCAACTTTTATCATCAACGATGATATCATCAAAATCTAATAAAAACTCACCATCTGTATCTTTAATTGTAATAAGATTATTCATCAATTTTTTTATTGTTTCATCAATGGTACTTTGTTGAATTTGTTGCTCGTTAATGACAGAATTTTGCATATTTTTCTCCCCTTATTGATAAAAAATTTATTTTTCATTTATTTTAAATTTCTTATTTGAATCGATAAAAGTAAATAATAGGATTACCGAATAATAAGAATAAAACGCTAATTTTGTTCTGCTTTTTCTGTTGTCTTTCCCTTAAAGATGACATTATTATTTCCCCATAAATATTGTTGATCCCAACCAGTAAGCTGTTTTAAGCAAGTTGCTGTTTGTTCATCCATTTGATAGGTAGGATTCTTTCGAAATTCTTCAATTGTTTCAATTAATAATTGATGTGTTTCTTTGGTTAAACAAAATTTAAAGGAAGCAATAACTCCCATAATTAAAAAGGAGAAAGTTCCAATAGTCATAATTAAAACAATAGTATGAGTGACAGAGGCAGATTGAACACTTGCTTTTGCGATAAAACCAGAATGATCTAAAAGAATTCCAACGAGGAAAACAGCAACAGCTTGTGTTGATTTTCTAGTAAAAGTCATGATACCAGCAAAAATTCCTTCTCTACGTTTACCAGTGACCAATTCATCAACATCTGGGATAAAACTATAGATGTTCCAAGGAATGTAGGCTAATGCGCCACGGCCAAGACCACTAACAAACCCAGAAAGTGAAAGTAACCATAAACGATTGGCATTTGGTATGCCATAAGCAATCAAAAAGCCAAGGATCCCTATTGAAAATAAAGCAACTGAAAAACGATAAATGATCGCTGGATTAAAACGTGAAATGGTAAAAATCCCAATTAAAACACCAAAAATACAAGCAATTGAAATAATACTAAGTAGGTTGGAAGCAACAACTGCCGTATAAGCTAAAGAAAAAACAATGAAATAGGTAAATACCTGTGAAAAAATATCTTGAGAAATGTAACAACCTAAATACATGAGAATATGAATCCTAAATGAACGGATACGGAAAGTAGAAAATAAATCGAGATAGATTTTTTGAAATTTATCAAGAAGTGAAGAGGACTCTTCTTTTTTTGTTGTTTTATTGTAATTGGCTCAATCTCATCTATTGGACGTTCCCATGTAAATAAATAGAGAAGAATTAAAATAAAAATGAAAGTAAAGGCAAAGATACTTGCAGCATAGAAAAAAGAATTGGCATTGTTTTTGCCTAATAAAGAAATTAAACGACCAGGAATAAAAGCTGCAAAAAAAGCAGAAATTTGTCCACAGAATAAGCGCATACCTGAAAAAATTGATCGCTTATGATAGTCCTGTGTCATTTCAGATGCCAGTGTTTCATAAGGAACTAAAATCATTGTGTAAATAAGATCAAAAGCGATATATGTAACCAAGTAATAAATAAAGGATTGATTACTAATCCAAAATAAAACATAATTAAATACAAAGGGAATACCTAATAAAATAAAAAATTTTCTACGACCAAATTTACGACCTAATGCTGTTTTATGAAAATTATCTGTAATAATTTCCATCAAAGGACTGGCAATTGCATCAATAACCCGAGCGCTAGCAAAGATTGTGGCTCCTTCGGTAGCCGTTAATCCACAAAAAGTGGTGTAGAAGAATAATAACCAAGCACCTGTTAGGGCGGTTGAACCAGCACCCAAAAAATCAACAATGCCATAAGAAAAATAATTATACCATTTAACTGTATGTTGCTTATTCACCATTTGTTTTTCTCCTTTAATAAAAAAATATCGAATATTTATTTAGCGCTTACAAATAGACGGTTGAAAACTATTTCATAAAAAGTATAGCAAGGCAGAATAGAAAAAAATATAACTAACCTTGCTCAATTATTGTCAAAAAATGCCATTTAGCTTGGTTGATTCATTGATTTATGTTAAATTTAGATTAATGGTAAAAGAGGGGAAGAAAGGATATGGTTGTAAGTAAACAGAAAAATATCAATGTAAATACTATGGTTTCTGATCAATATGAGATTTTTTTTGTAAAAGATCAGGTGGATCAATCAAAAACGCTATATCATACCCATGATTTTTATGAAATTCATTGTACATTGCATGGAAATGCCTACTTTTTTTAGGGGGAAGGCAAATTATTTTAGAAGAAGGTTCTATTCTTTTAATTCATCCACAAGAGATCCATCGAATAATCAGACAAACAACCGATTGTTTTGAAAGGGTATACATATTTTTGACTCCTGAATTTTTACAAAATCGTTCTACTAAGCAAGGTCATTTAGAAGCCTGCTTTGAATCAACCATTGGACATTTGAAAAGTCGAGTATTAAAAATTAATCTTGCTCATTTAATGAAATATATGGGAAAATTAAAAAAACAGCCTGACAAGAAATGTTTTGGCGCCGATATTTTTTATGAGCAACAATTGATTGATTTTATTATTTATTTAAATCAGTTGGTATTGCAGGATGAACATACGTCAATTACTAAATACGGTGTTGAGAATAAACGAATAGAGGCGATTATAGAATATATTTCCACTAATCTGGATCAACCATTAACATTAGCGGAAATTGAAAAAGCATTTTTTGTCAGTAAATATTATGTTATGAGAGAATTTAAAAAATATACCGGCTTTACCTTACATCAATTTATACTAAATAGGCGATTAGCCTATGCAAAACAGTTATTGAAAGAGCAACGACAAGCAAGTGAAATATTTGCTATTTGTGGCTTTAAATCTTATTCACATTTTTTAAAATGCTTTAAACGTGAATTTAATCTAACACCAAAAGAATTCTTAAAACAGAATAAAAGTAATCAAATGCTTTACTTTGATCATTATCATCAATAGATAGGAGAAAATTACCATGTTGTCTTTAGGAATACGTGCACACGACTTACCACAAACAAAAACAATCGAGGAACTGTCAGAAACGGTGGCTAGAGTTGGATTTAAACATATTCAATTAGCTCTTTCGAAATCATTTCCTGAACTGTCGGAACCTGCTGTTTTATCCCCTGGGCTTGGAAATTATGTGAAACAAACCTTCGCTAAGAATGAAATTAATATTGCCATTTTAAGTTGTTACTGTAATATTATCCATCCTGATGAAAATCAAAAAACAGTATTACTTGACAAATTTAAGACATATATTCGGTATGCTTCTACCTTTGGTTCGAAAATTGTTGCTACAGAAACAGGTTGTGTGATAAAAGAATGCATTATACAGAGAAAAATTATACCGAAGAAGCATTTGAGAAAGTGGTTGATTCAGTAAGAATGATGACAGAAGAGGCAGAAAAATATGGGGTAATTGTTGGAATTGAACCAGGAATTAACCATCCACTCTATGATTTGGCTCATACAAAAGCACTCATCGAGGCTGTCGATTCTTCAAATTTAGGCATTATTTTAGATCCTTCTAATTTAATCCGACCTACAACCTATTTAGAATACAATAAGATTATTGAAGAGGCGTTTCAACTTTTTGGTTCAAAAATTGTTGCTATTCATTTGAAGGACTTTATTAGTAATGAAAAAAAAGAATTAACAATGACCAATATTGGTGATGGCAAAATGAATATTGAAGAAACAATTACCCAAATACAGCATTTAAAGCCATATATTTACATAATTTTAGAAGGAACGACAGGAAATAAGATTCAAACAGCTAGGGATAAAATTATCAATAGCTATTAAATAATTATTGCTAAAAATTTTTTTATAGTATACCATATTTCTTATAAAGAAATATGGAGGATGACAAAAATGAGCGAAAAGCCTTATGGCACTGTATTAATTAAAGCAGCAAAAATTTTAGATTTTTTAGTCGACCATCCAAATAGTTCACTTTATACAATTGCTCAAGCAACTACTTTAACTTCACCGACAACATCAAAAATTTTAGATACGCTCATTTTAATTGGCTATGTAAAAAAAAGTCCAGCAAAAAAATTTTCAATTGGAACTCGTCTAATTAGATATGCAAATCAAAATTTAGAACAATTGGATTTACTTGAAACTACACAACCTTTTTTAGAGAAGTTGCAACAGGAGATTGATGAAACGATTCATTTAGGCATTTTAAACACCAATGAAATTTTATATGTTAACAAACTTGAGCCAAAAAATCAAACGATTAGAATGTCCTCAAAAATTGGTATTACACGTCCATTGTACAACTCTGCAATGGGCAAGGCTGTTTTAAGTAATTATACAGAAGAGGCAATTAATGATTATTTAGCAATGACTGAATTAATCGCTTATACAGAAAATACCATTACCAATCCCTTAAAACTAAAAAAAGAATTAGCCGATATTAAAAAATTACAAGTAGCTTTTGATGATGAAGAAGTAGAAAAGGATATTTTTTGTATTGGTGCATCAATCCAAAATCAAGATGCCATTTTAGGTGCATTTAGTATTAGTATTCCTAAATATCGATTAAGTGAAGAAACAAAGCAGAAAATCATTCAGCAAATGATTATTACCAAGGAAAAGATAGAGAATGCTTTATAGCAAGTTCTATCTTTTCTATTTGTAGGCTCTATTATTTCGTATAGATATAAAGTTTTTCAAAAAAACGTTGTCAATTAGAAAAAAATAGGTATAATAAAAATTGAGAAATGTTTCTTATTTATAAAATTATTTTCCAAATAGGAAAGGTGAATGAGTTTGAAAAAAGTAGATAGTTTAAATCGATTAACACAGGCAGGAATTATTGCTGTAGTTAGAAGTAAAACAAAAGAGGAAGCATTAAAAGTTAGTCATGCAATTATTACAGGTGGTATGAAAGGAATCGAGTTAACATTTACCACACCACAAGCAGATGAAATAATTCAAGAATTATCAACAGAATATCAAGATCAAAAAGATATTATCATTGGTGCAGGCACTGTTTTAGATGGGATTACTGCTAGGATGGCAATTATGGCCGGAGCGGAATACATTGTTAGTCCAAGTTTTGATAGCGAAACAGCAGAATTATGTAATTTATATCAAATTCCTTATCTACCGGATGTATGACAATTACTGAAATGCAGAAAGCATTAAAAAGTGGTGTTGATATCATCAAATTATTTCCAAGTAGCGTCTATAGTCCAAGTGTTATTTCTGCCTTTAAAGCACCAATGCCACAAGTAAATATTATGCCAACAGGTGGCATTGATTTAGAAAACATGGAAGCTTGGTTTAAAGCTGGCGTAGTAGCGGCTGGTGTAGGTGGTAATCTATTAGCACCTGCTAAAACAGGAGATTTTGATAAGGTAACAGAAATGGCTAAAAAGTATATGGAAAAATTCTATCAGGTTCAAGGAGCTCATTAAGATGGCAAAAATTGTTACTTTAGGAGAAATTATGCTACGCCTAGCAACTGAAGTTGGTACCCGCTTGTCTGAAACTCATTCGTTTCAGGCAATTTATGGGGGAGGGGAAGCAAACGTTGCGATTTCTCTAGCAAATTTTGGACATGAAACTTTTTTTGTTAGTAAAGTTCCTGATAACGCTTTAGGAGAAGGCGTTAAAAAACATTTAAATTGCTATCAAGTGAATACCGATTATTTATTGTTTGGTGGAGAACGCTTAGGTAGTTATTATATGGAAGCTGGCGTGGGTGAGCGGGCCGCAAATGTTGTTTATGATCGAAAATATTCAAGTTTTTCAGAAATGAAAACGGTAGAATGGTCGTTGACACCACTTTTTGAGCAGGCAAATATACTACACTTATCAGGAATTACACCAGCTTTATCTAGCACCTGGGAAACGCTAATTTTGGAAATTGTTTCATTGGCTAAAAAAAATCAGATGAAAATCAGTTTTGATGTTAATTATCGTGGTAAATTGTGGAATCAAGAAGTAGCTGGAAATTTCTTAAAGAAAATTTTACCGGTTGTCGATTATTGTTCAATGGGAACCTTAGATGCTATTTATCTTCTAAAAATTCCTGCTTATCAGGGAAACGAAGAAGAGTTGATCTATTACTATCAAGAAATTAGAAAACGTTACCCTAATATTCAGGTACTTTATTCGACAAAGCGAAAAGTTCTTTCTGCTAGTGAAAATCATTTAATCGGAACACTATGGATAAATGATCATTATTATGAATCAACACTCCATGAAATGCTACCTATTGTAGATCGGGTAGGTGGCGGTGATGCTTTTTCAGCAGGGATCCTTCATGGGATTATTAGTAATTATGATCCTAATCGGTTGGTTGAATTTGCTACAACGGCATCTGCATTAAAACATACGATTCATGGCGATTGTAATCAGTTTACAGTAACAGAGGTAGAAGCAATTATGGCTGCTGGTTCTGGAAAAATAATTAGATAGGGAGGAATTTAAACAATGCAAAGTCAAAATATGGAAGTCCGTTATACACACAGTCCAGAAGATATTCGTCATTATTCAACAGAACAATTACGAAAAGAATTTTTAGTTGAGAAGGTCTTTGTACCAGGTGAGATTAATTTAACTTATACGCATAATGATCGTATGATTTTTGGTGGTGTTGTTCCAACAAGCACTGCGCTTGAGATTAAGCTAGATAAAGAATTAGGAGTTACCTATTTTTTAGAGCGGCGGGAATTAGGAGTCATTAATATTGGCGGTGCTGGGTTCATTGAGATTGATGGTCAAAAAGAATCAATGAAAAAACAAGATGGTTATTATATTGGTAAAGAAACCAAACATGTCATTTTTTCATCAGAAGATGCTAAGAATCCAGCAAAATTTTATATCAGCTCAGCTCCTGCTCATAAAAAATATCCAAATGTAAAAATTTCAATCGATAATATTAAACCTATGGAAACAGGTGAAAATTTCACATTAAATGAACGAAAGATTTATCAATATATTCATCCAAATATTTGTGAAAGTTGCCAATTACAAATGGGATATACCATGCTAGCACCTGGCAGTTCCTGGAATACAATGCCATGTCATACCCATGAAAGACGGATGGAATCTTATGTTTACTTCGATATGGCAGAGGATACACGCATTTTTCACATGATGGGTAAGCCTGATGAAACAAAACATCTAGTCATGAGTACTGAACAAGCCGTCATTTCACCTAGCTGGTCAGTTCATACAGGTGTTGGAACGAGTAATTATACTTTTATTTGGGCAATGTGTGGAGAAAACATTACCTATGGTGATATGGATGTTGTACCAATGGAAGAATTAAAATAATTTTTATAAATAGGCACGTATACTTACAGAAATTTTTATAAACAATAAAAAATTACTAAAAGACAAAAAATATTTTTAAAATTTTAAAGTGGAAAAGGAACTTAGTAGCTACACTGCTTGTTGGTTTGATGAATTAAAAGAGTTAGTTGTTGATAGAGTTGAGAATTTTTTACTTGGTAGCATTATTGAACATTAAATAAAAATTGAAAGAAGGTAATGAAGAATGGCATTTAGTATGGATGAATTTAATTTAAATGGCAAAATTGCTCTTATTACTGGTGCAACTTATGGCATTGGCTTTGAAATAGCTAGTGCTTTGGCAACGGCTGGTGCAACGATTGTTTATAATGATTTGGATGAAGAAAAAGTTCAAAAAGGAAAAGCTGCTTATGAAGCGGTAAATATTGATGCACACGGCTATGTCTGTAACGTTACGGATGAACAAGCTGTTCAAGCAATGGTACAACAAATTCAGGCAGAAGTTGGTACCATTGATATATTGGTGAATAATGCCGGTATTATCAAGCGTATTCCTATGCTTGATATGTCCGCAGATGAATATCGTCAGGTGATTGATGTTGATTTAAATGCACCATTTATTGTTTCCAAAGCAGTGATTCCAGCAATGATTGAAAAAGGGGCAGGAAAAATTATTAATATCTGTTCAATGATGAGTGAATTAGGTCGGGAAACTGTTAGTGCCTATGCATCTGCTAAAGGCGGCCTAAAAATGCTAACAAAAAATATTGCTGCAGAATTTGGCGAATACAATATTCAATGTAATGGCATTGGCCCAGGTTATATTGAAACACCGCAAACTGAACCTATTCGAGTAGATGGACATCCATTCAATGAATTTATTTTAGGAAAAACACCTGCTCATCGTTGGGGAAAAACTTCCGATCTAGCGGGTCCAGCAGTCTTTCTAGCTTCAGATGCTTCTAATTTTATTAATGGTCATATTCTTTATGTGGACGGTGGCATCCTAGCTTCACTTGGAAAACAACCAGAATAAAAAGTGGAATAAAAGATGTGAAATCTCATCTATTAAATAATTAAACAGATAGAACAATTCAACGTATTTTTATTTCGTTGAATTGTTCTATCTGTTTTTGATTTAAGTTTTTTAGACTAAATGTATTGTTAAAAACTCAGTAGTATCTACTTTATTTTTGATTGCATACAATAATGAAATGATTAACCAATTTTTCGATATTGACTTGGAGTTAATCCAGTTTTTTGTTTGAATAATCGACTGAAATAAGCAACGTTTTCAATACCAATTTCTAGAGCGATCATTTTAATCGTAGCATCTGAGGAACGTAATAGGTCTTTCGAATAAGTAATTTTATTTGCGATATGATATTCAATTGGTGGAATACCAATATATCTGGAGAATTCTTTTGTTAATTGATATTTGTTAATATTATATTGTTTTTCTAATTTCATTAAGGTGATTTTATCTTTAAAATGGACATCTAAGTAATCTTTTAGGCAAACAATATAAGTCGGAATATCTTTTGTTTTAAAATCTAATTCCTGTTTTTGAATAATCAATTCATTCAACAATTCATGAATAGATAAAGAGACCAAAAAGTCTGTCTGTGCCGACTGGCCATGTTCCAGCCGTAATAAATTTTGTATAATTAAATAGATATGATTGTTATTTGTATGAAAAACATTTGTACCATTTTTAATGAATTCTTGGTAAAAAGCTTGTGTATTTGCACCATTAAAATGAAGCCAACACATTTCCCAAGGCTTCTCGCTAGTCGTTTTATAATATTGATATTGTTGACAATCAATGAAAAAAATATCTCCTGGCTTAATGGAATATTGATTTTCGTTATAAATCAGTGTTCCGGTTCCTGATAAGGTGTATTTTATTAAAAATGAGGGTAAATTTGCTCTTTCTGTATAATAAGGTTTTCTTGCTTTAAAGTGCCCAATTTCTTGGATATAATAAAATAATTCCTGACTTTTTTGTGTTGGCGTATGAATAAATCGCAAAGAATCTTCACTCCAAGAATGATCACCACGTTCCCAATAGTTGATCATTTGATCCTCCTTCTGAAAAGTTACCAAGATAATGCAAAATTAAGTCAATATCGTATGATGATAAAATTTAATAATGACGTATAATATAAATAGAAAACGCTTTATTTGTTTTTAATTATAGCATGAGAACAATTGAAAACCTAGCTATTAATTAAAAAATAAACGTCCAATATATTGTAAAAGGGAGAATTTCAGTGAGAAATTGCTATGTGGCTATAGATATTGGTGCATCTAGTGGTCGTTTAATGAAAAGTTCCAAAATTGGAAAATATCAAATTACCCTGGAAGAAATTCATCGATTTAAAAATGGTTTTTCTCAAAAGAATGGAAAAGCCTGTTGGCAAATGGATCAAATTATTCATGAAATTTTAATAGGATTAGAAAAATTAAAGGCATCAGGTATTAACGAATGTTACGTAGGAATTGATACATGGGCAGTTGATTATTGCTTAATCAATAAATCTGGTGAACGTTTAGGAGATCCAATTGCTTATCGAGATGATCGGACAAAAAAAGCGATTGAACAATTTACGGAAAAAATGTCGCTAACAACATTATATGAAAAAACGGGTATTCAAATTCAAGCATTCAATACTTTATTTCAACTTTTAGTCGAAGAAAAAGAAAAAATAAAGCAGGCAGATTGTTTATTACTCATACCTGGTTACCTTAATTATGTCTTTACAGCAAAAAATATGCTGAACGTTCAAATGCTTCGACTACTCAGTTATTAAATGTATTGACGAAAACGTGGGATGAAGACATTCTATCTATTTTAGAAATTTCTTCTGACTTGTTCCCACCACTTATTGAAGAAGGCACACTTTTAGGTCCATTACAAAGAGAGAAATTTTCTAAATATGATCTGCCAGAATCTTTTTTCATTGCTGTGGCAAGTCATGATACAGCTTCTGCCGTTGTTGGCACACCTGCAGTCAATGAAAAGGATAGCTGGGGATTTTTAAGTAGTGGTACTTGGTCACTTTTAGGTATAGAAACAAAAGTACCGGTTGTATCAAGCATGGCATTTAACCAAAATTACACGAACGAATGGGGAGCAAATAATACGATTCGTTTTTTGAAAAATATTATGGGGATGTGGCTGATTCAGGAAGTAGCTCGTATGCAAGATTATACTTATAGTTATACTGAATTAGCCAATCTTGTACAACAAGAAATGACATGTGAACAATTTATTGATATTAATCATACTAGGTTTTTGAAACCAGTAAATATGATTAATGAATTGCAATTATTTTGTCAAGAAACCCAACAGAAAATTCCACAAACACCTGGCGAGTTAGCAAGTTGTGTTTATAACAACCTATCTTTGTGTTATGCATTAGAACTTGAACAACTAACAAAACTAACGACAATCACCAATAAATTAGA
Source organism: Melissococcus plutonius ATCC 35311 (assembly GCF_000270185.1). Taxonomy (NCBI): domain Bacteria; kingdom Bacillati; phylum Bacillota; class Bacilli; order Lactobacillales; family Enterococcaceae; genus Melissococcus; species Melissococcus plutonius. The sequence goes on along the minus strand of NC_015516.1, from coordinate 1,749,253 downwards.
TTATCTACATATTGTTGGTGGTGGTTCCAATAATCAATTACTCAATCAATTAACGGCTAATTTAGCAGGTATTCCGGTTGAATCTGGACCAAGTGAGGCAACGGCGATTGGCAATATACTGATTCAAATGATTGCAAATCATGAGTTTTCCTCATTAATTGAGGGAAGAAGAGCAGTAAAATACTCATTCGAAAATCGGCTTTATCTACCACAACCAGCAACTAGCCAATCCTTGGCAGAATATAAAAAATGGATACAAAGGAGTGTACCAAATGACAAGTATTAAACAAAGATATGAGGAAGCAAAAGAAACTTATCAAACAATTGGTGTAAACACTGATGAGGTACTGAAACGTTTAGATGAAGTAAAAATTTCGATGAACGTTTGGCAGGGAGATGATATTAAAGGATTTTTAAGTGATGAAGAATTATCAGGTGGTATTTCGGTTACAGGAAATTATCCAGGAGTTGCTAGAACACCAAAAGAACTCCGTCAAGACTTGGAAAAAGCTTATCAAATGATTCCTGGTAAGCATAAACTTAATCTACATGCTATTTATTTAGATACAGATGAAAAGGTCGATTTAAATGAGATTGAACCAAAACACTTTAAACCATGGGTTGATTGGGCAAAAAAACAAGAATTGGGACTAGACTTCAATCCTACATTTTTTTCTCATCCAATGTTTAAAGATGGGTTTACGCTTGCTCATCCTAACAACGAAGTTCGAGATTTCTGGATTGAACATGGAAAACGATCAAGAAAGATTGCAGAATATTTTGGTGAAGCATTAGGACAAGTGTGTGTGAATAATTTTTGGGTGCCAGATGGGTATAAGGATAGCCCAATTGATCGATTAACACCACGTAGACACCTAATGGAAGCCCTCGATGAAATTTTTTCAGAAGATATGAATCCAGATTACACATTAGATGCCGTAGAAAGTAAATTATTTGGTATCGGTTTAGAAGCCTATACAGTTGGCTCACATGAATTTTACATGGGATACGGATTAACAAGAGGAAAATTAATTTGTATGGATGCTGGTCATTTTCATCCGACAGAAGTTATTTCAAATAAACTTTCAGCCGTAGCTTTATTTAGTAAAGGGATTTTTCTACATGTCAGTCGACCAATGCGTTGGGATAGTGATCATGTTGTTATTATGGATGATGAATTGCAAGAAATTGGCCGTGAATTAGTGCGTAATAATTTATTACAAAAAGCGCATATTGGATTAGATTTCTTCGATGCAACAATTAATCGAGTGGCAGCATGGGTTATAGGTACAAGAAATACACAGAAAGCTGTTCTTAAAGCGATGCTTGAACCAACAGATTATCTGAAGAAAGTAGAACTTGAAATGGATTTTACAACACGATTAGCAATGGTAGAAGAATTAAAAGACTATCCGTTTGCTGATGTTTGGAATTATTATTGTGAATTAAAAGGTGTACCGGTTGGATTAAATTGGTTAAATGAAATACAAGATTATGAGAAAAATGTATTAAGCTTACGTAGTTAAAATTTACTTAATAAATGAGGGAGTAATTTGATGAAAAAAATAGATGTATTACAATCATTTTTTGTTAAAGAAATGATCGAAGTAACGGCTAATTTATACCGTTTAGGTTGGGATGAGAGAAATGGAGGAAATATTTCCTATTTATTGACGGAAGAAGAAATTCTACCGTTTGTTGATCCTAATCACTATTTAAGGAAAATCCCTATCGAATTTGATGAAATAGCATTAGAAGGGAAATATTTTTTGGTAACAGGTTCTGGAAAATATTTTAAAAATATTGCTACTACACCTGCAGAAAATATAGGATTAGTTTGCATCGTAGATAGGGGAGCATCATTAGCAGTCTTATGGGGATTGGAAAATAATACAATGCCTACTAGTGAGTTACCAAGCCATTTTATGAGTCATATTGCACGTTTAGAAGTAGATCCAGAAAATCGAATTATTATGCATAATCATGCTAACCACCTATTAGCCATGACTTTCACGCATGAATTAACAGAAAAAGCTTTTACCCGAACACTTTGGCAAATGTGTACAGAATGTTTAGTTGTCTTTCCAGAAGGTATCAGTATTATTCCTTGGATGGTACCTGGGACAAATGAAATTGGACAAGCAACAGCAGAAAAGATGAAAAGAACGCGTTTGGTTATTTGGCCACATCATGGTGTATATGGTGCAGGTAAAAGTATGGATGAAGTATTTGGATTAATTGAAACAGCAGAAAAAGCTGCACAAACATATACCTATGTATGTGCTCAGGGGCCAATTTTACAAACCATTTCAGATGAGAATTTACAAAAATTGGCGGATAGCTTTGGTGTTGTACCAAGAAGTGGGTATTTAGATCAAGCTATTTCTATCGCTAGCGATAACAAGGTTTATAACTAAATGAATAATTAGAACTAATTGTTCAATAACAAAAGAAACAAAGAAAAACCAGTCATTAATTTAATAATGACTGGCTTTTCTCTTTATTCTAATTAATTGAACCCATCAATCGTTTGATTGGTTTTTTAACAAGTATTAATAATATACCGACAACCACAGCAATAATTCCTATTGTACCAAAATATGCTGATTCTGTGTGTGGTGTATAAAAACGAGCAATTTGTGCATTGGTTGCTTGTGAAGCTGCATCTGCTAATAGCCAAATGGCTACAGTTTGAGCTTCAAAAGCTTTTGGTGCAAGTTTTGTTGTAACAGACAGTCCCACAGGAGAAAGACACATTTCACCTACAATAATAACAAAGAAACTAATGATTAACCATAAAGGACTTACTTTATGGTTTGTTCCATATAAAAGACCAGGGAACATCAATAAAACATAAGCCAAACCAGCAAAAATCAATCCTAATGCAAATTTAACAACGGTTGAAGGCTGATGCTTACCTAATTTTGTCCAAAGTGTAACAAAAACGGGTGTTAATATAACAACAAAAACAGGATTTAATGATTGGAACCAACTAGCAGCAATTGGAATACCAAATAAATGATGTCTTGTTCGATCAGCTGCAAATAACGCTAAAATTGATGATCCTTGTTCTTCTAATGACCAAAAAACAATAGCAGCTAAGAAAAGAGGAATATAAGCCATAACCTTGGTTTTTTCATCTGGTGTTACATTCTTAGCAGTTAACATTTTAATGAAATAATAAATAGGTAACAAAATACCTAAAATACTGATAATAGTGATAAAGAAATCAACAGTTAACTTACTCATGAAAGCAGCACCACCAAAGACAATGGCTGCAAAAACAAGAACACCTAAAAGAATCATTCCAAATCTTTTCTTTTCCTGATTTGTCATTGGGTTTGTAGGTTCTAAGCCAATTCCTGCTAATGTAGTTTTGGATTTATAATAGAATTGAACTAAACCGAAAAACATACCAATAGCAGCAATTGAAAAGCCTAAATGATAATTATACTCTTGACCCAATGTACCAACGACAAGAGGAGCGACCAATGCACCAATGTTGATACCCATATAAAAAATTGAAAATCCAGAATCTCTTCTAAGGTCTGTTTTTGAATAAAGATGACCGACCATGTCAGAAACGTTTGGTTTTAACATCCCTGTTCCAATAACAATAAAGAAGATTGAGACAAACAATGCAGAGACGCCAAATGGTGTTGCCAAAACGATATGCCCGATCATGATAAACAAACCGCCGAAGAAAACAGTTTTTTGTGAACCTAACCAGCGATCAGAAATCCATCCGCCAATGATACTTGACATGAATACCATTGATCCATAAATGGACATAATGGAAAGACCAGTTTCTTTAGGAAATCCTAAGCCGCCATTTGCCACCGTATCATAGATGTAATAAAGTAAAATTGCTCGCATTCCATAATAACTAAATCGTTCCCACATTTCTGTAAAGAACAATGTTGATAGTCCTTTTGGTTGTCCCAAAAATGACCCATCTGACTGATTGTCGTTCATCAATAAAACCTCACTTTTACTAATTTGATAATTAAAAAATTATTGATCAAATTTTCTAAAAATTCTTTTTTTCATTTTACACCTTTTTTAATCAAATTTAAAGAAAAAGTTAATTAGCATAAGTAATTTTTCCTATTCAGGCTTTTTTATTTACAAGTCGATCAATAAATAGCCTAAAATTTTTTTATTCATCAAATAAAACGATTACAATTGTATAAAAAATTTATCTTTTATAAGAAATTGAATAGAAAAAATAATTTATGTTAAAAAATGCCTAATAAATTTAAAAAATTCTCATTAAATTAAAAAATAAGAACAATGAAGGAAAATATGTCTAAGAAATAAAAAGTTGAATTTATTAATCATTTGTTGATTAAATTTATTGTTTGTCATCCCTAAACAAACAAATACGATTTGATTAAAAAAAAGAACAAAAAATTCAAATAAATTATTTACAAGTTAAATGGTTAGGTAATTATTTCTATTCAAAAGAAACAATTGAAGTATAGTAAAAAAATCATAAAACAAAACGTTATTCATTTTTTTCTTTATTTAATCAAACTGAAATGTAGCAGCAATGCTTGTAAACAATTGTTAGATTTCCTTCATTTATGAAATATATTCTGGTGATAAAATTATTATTGTCGTTAGGTAACGACACAATTACATTAATTAAAGGAGAGTTATATGAGATCACTAAATACGATTTTATTAGGAACAACACTAGCAGCAGGGATTGGTTTATGTTTGGGAACATCAAATGCACATGCAGACAGTGTCTATACCGTACAATCAGGTGATACCTTATCCAGTATCTCTCAAAAATTTAATGGAGATAGTCAACTGATTCAACAAATTGCCAGAGATAATAGCATTTCTAATCTTAATATGATTTATAAAGGGCAACAGTTGACAATTAAAACAACAAATGAAATAAGAGAAACGCAAACAGCACCAACAAACACTGTTGTGGAACTACAACCAGTTATAACGGAAGAACCAGTTGTACAAAATCAGTCAACGGCATCTACTCCGGTAACAACGAATACCAGTTCTGCTAAGGAATGGTTAGCCCAAAGAGAATCGGGCGGATCATACAGTGCAATGAACGGCAGATATATCGGAAAATACCAGTTAGATGCTTCTTATTTAAATGGTGATTACTCACCAGAAAATCAAGAGAGAGTGGCTGATAATTATATAACACAACGTTATGGCTCTTGGGAAGGTGCACAAGCCTTTTGGCAGGCAAATGGTTGGTATTAATAAAAATAAATAGATAATAAATTTTATCAAAAACCGCTTAAAATGATTGAACGTATTTTAAGCGGTTTTTTTTGACGTAACAAATTACTAAAAAATCGAAAATACTAAAGAACAATAGAAAAATGAGAAGTTTTCTGCAATGAAACGAATATTATTGATAAATTTATGCTATGAATAGAAATTTAAATAAGATATGAAATTTGATCAATTAATATTTTGGATAATAGTTTGTTTAAATAGCGTTTAGTTCATTCATAATAACTAGTAAATGAGCAATAAAAAATAATCTAAAAGCGATAAAACCTTAAACACTTAAGTTTGTTTAGAATGAATATAAGTAAGTGTAGATGCATCTCTTGTATTTTATATCAATGTATTTTTCTTTCCGATCTTGTATAATGAATAAAAATAGGTTCATGGGGAGAAATGACAAATGATTGGAATTATTGGTGCAGGTCAAATGGGTGGTGCATTGATTAAGAGATTCATCCATTCAAGTAAATTTAGTGCAAAAGATATCTTGGTAAAAGGTGGAAAAAGTAACACAGCTAAAAAGCTGCAAGAAGAATTACAATTTAATCTTACAGACACACTAAATGATTTTGAAGATTGCCAGATGATCATTCTAGCGACAAATAATGCTAGCATTTTATCTGTTTTAACAGATTTGGGAGATAGAATAAAGGAAAAACAAATTCCAATTCTTTCGGTAGCTGCTGGTGTATCACTTAAGGATATGCAAGAAATTATGGGAGAAATGTATCCTTTAGCTCACTGTATTCCTAATACGCCTGTTCAGGTAAATGAAGGGATCCTAGCAATTACCTATGTTGAGACAATTGAGAGTGAAAAGAAACAAACAATGCAAGCTATTTTATCAGTATTAGGAAGGATTGTTGAAGTACCAGAAATACAATTGGACATCTTTGGAACCATAGCAGGCTGTGGACCAGCTTTTGTTGATGTATTTATAGAAGCACTATCTGATGCTGCAGTTTTAAATGGCATGCCACGAGCAATTTCTTATGAAATTGCAGCTCAAATGATGAAGGGAACTGCCGAGTTAGCACTAAAAACAAATCAGCATCCCGGTGAATTGAAAGACAGTGTCACTTCTCCTGGCGGAACAACGATCAAAGGTATAGTTGCATTAGAAAAAAATGGCTTCCGTCATGCAGTAATTGATGGTATTAATGAAATTATGAAGTAGGAAAGTTAAAAAGAATTGAGAGATATAAACCAATAGGATCAAACAAAAAATCCAATAGAAAAGATTTTTTGTTTGATCTTATTAGAAAATAGATAAAAGTACTTTACAATTAATAATATAAGCTGTAATATACTAGGTATTAATAACTTCGAATAATAATAATAACAATAAAATTAGAAAGGAGGTATAGTATGAAGAAATCCTAAAATAACTTGCTAAAAACAATTTAATAGATTCAAAAACCATTTTTTCATATGTATTATACTTATTATATAAGTGTTTTTTTAAAGAATAATAATGAAAAGGAAATTATTTAAAATAGAAAGAGGTATGTAATATGAATACATTTCAAAATGATTTGTCAAAGAAAACAAAAAATAAATCCATAAATTTTAAATTATGTTTAGTAGGAATGGTAATAATATTAATGATAGCGTTACATTTTATTAGCATGACTATAAACCTAAATGAATGTTTTCGAGATTTTTTATTTTGGAGAACTCATCGAAATTACGTTCAAAAAATTCATTTTTTCATCATTAAATATAGAAAATAGTTAAAGCTTGCTGAATTTTAGATTCAACCATCATCATTTCAAAATCTATATTAATTTTTTAAAAGAATTTTATTAACTATTAAAGTTGATATTTATTAGAATTAAATACTTACTTGATTTTACCATAATTGCTTGTTAAAATAAATTATCTCTCTAACGCTAAAGAGATAGGCGTATCTTTGAATAAAGGTAAAGGTACGAGGATTGAAACGAAGATTAATATTAACTAAAAGGCATAAATAATATGCCTTTTTTCTTTTTAAAATCAACTATTTAAAAAAGATATTAATTTTAATTTTAAAAGTGATATACTAATAGTTAAACAGAAAGGGATATGTAATGAAATTTATTGCGCATTATAATCAAGTAACAGGTGAGCAGCAATTATTAAAAGATCATCTGCTTGAAACAGCAGCATTAAGTAAGCGCTTTGGTAAAAAATTAAACCTTGAAGCAGTTTGCTATGTAGCAGGACTTCTGCATGACATAGGAAAGTACTCAGATGATTTCCAAAATTATTTGAAACAAGCAATGATTGATCCAAATAGTGTGACTAGAGGCAGTGTCGATCACTCAACTGCTGGTGGAAAATTATTATATGAATACCTACATCAGAAAAATCAATGTCCCTATCAAAAATTGGTTGCTGAATTAGTTGGTAATGCTATTATTTCCCATCATAGTAGTCATGGATTACAAGATTTTATCAAGCCAGAAGAAGATTTTTCACTTGATTATTTAAAAAGAGTGAGAGATAAAGAGTTACCAGAATATGGGACAATAAAGAAACGTTTTTTTGAAGATTGTCTATCAGAATCAGAATTTTTGGCATATCTAGAAATGGCCACTGAAGAACTGAAAGCTTTTTTCATTTCTGAAAACAAACCAACGGAAAATCAGCTATTCTTTATTGCTAAAATGATTTACAGTTGTCTTTTAGATGCAGATCGGACCAATACAATGAATTTTGAAACAAGAACTACATATGAACCAATTCAACAAAAACCATTATTTTTGAAATATAGTTAACGACTAGAACAAAAATTAAAAACTTTTGAAGAAGGTAACCCAACACCGATTAACCAATTACGCAACCAGATGTCAAAAAGGTGTTTAGATTTTGCCAAAGAACCAACAGGAATTTATGGATTAGCTATCCCAACCGGTGGTGGAAAAACATTGGCTTCTCTTCGTTTTGCCTTAGAACATACACGTATTCATGAGAAAGAACGTATTATTTATGTGACACCCTTTACAACCATTATTGAACAAAATGCTCAAGTAGTTCGTGATATTTTAAAAGAAGATCGGTATATTCTTGAACATCACTCGAATATTTTACAGGAAGAGATAGTTGATCAAAAAAACAAACAAAATCAAGGCGGACTTGAAGAAAGAAGAGAACGTGAAGAAGTATCCATGAAAGACAATTGGGAAGCACCAATTATTTTTACAACGATGGTTCAATTTTTAGATGTTATATATAGTCGAGGTACCAGAAATCCACGACGATTTCATCAGTTATATCATGCAGTAATTATTTTTGATGAAGTGCAGAGTCTTCCAGTACATTGTACTTATTTATTTAATGAGGCAATCAATTATTTGAAAAATTTTGCACAAACAACAAGTATCTTATGTACAGCAACACAACCTGCTTTGAATAATTTAGATAAAAAACTTCAAAAAGATAAAGATATATTAGAAAAGAGTGAACTTCAAAAGATTGAGGCAGCTTTTGAACGTGTTGAAATTATCGATAAAACAACGCAAAGTGCTTGGAATATTAAAGATACTGTCAGCTTGATTGAAGAAATATTACAAGAGAGAAATAATCTTTTAGTTATTCTGAATACAAAAAAAGCTGTTTTAGAGTTATATCAACTGCTGGCTGAGCAATCAAGTGAAGAAATCGAATTATATCATTTAAGTACGGCAATGTGTCCTGCTCATCGAAAACAAATTCTAAAGGAAATAAATGTAAAATTAAATGCAAAGAATCAGCAACGTAAACTTGTTTGTATCACTACGCAACTAATTGAAGCAGGAATTGATATTAGTTTTGAAGCAGTGATTCGATCGTCAGCTGGGTTGGATTCTATTGCTCAGGCAGCGGGTCGCTGTAATCGGAACGGAGAGCAACCAAATAAACAGCCAGTTTATATCATTCGTCTAGAAAAAAATTAGAGGATTTGAAGTACTTAAAAGAAATTAAAGCTGGCAAAGAGATTACACTAAAAATGTTAGAGAATTTACGAATGGATTCAAATTTATATAGTGGTAAATTGCTTTCTTTTGAAGCACAAAATACTTATTTTAAACAGTTTTATAAGCATTCTGATATTGAGCCTAATTTAAAATATCCCACTGCAAAGAATTCTTTAGAGTTATTTTCATTATTGGGAAAAAATGAAAATACCATCTATCAATATAAGAATAAATATGGCAAAGAGCAATTTCCTGATTTATTGTTACACAATAGTACCAAAACAATTGGCAAGTATTTTAATGTGATTGATACGCCAACAACTGCTGTTTTGGTTCCTTATGAGGAAGGGAAAGACATCATTCAGAGATTGAATGGAGATGAATTGGCATTAAATGAATTAGGTCCTTTACTAAAGAAAGCACAACAATATATCGTGAATCTTTTTTCCTATGAAATTGAAGACCTACAAAAGAATGGCTATATTCGTCCACTTTACCATGGTGAAATATTTGCTTTGTGTGAATGTGCTTATTCTAATGTATTTGGCATTGATAAAACCGGTTCAGTTGCGAATCAAATGATTGTTCTCTAATAAAATAAAGGAGGGAAATAATGAGAAATCAAATATCATTTTTAGTTGAAGGGGAATATGCCTTATTCACGGATCCCTTAACAAAAATGGGCGGTGAAAAATGGACCTATCCAATTCCGACTTATCAGGCACTTAAAGGGATTACAGAATCGATTTATTGGAAGCCAACTATTATTTACTACATCGATGAAGTCAGGATTATGAATCCGATTCAAATGGAAACCAAAGGCATTCGTCTGATGAAATATAATGAGAGTAATGCAAGCGATCTAGCATATTATACCTATTTAAAAAAACCAAAATATGAAGTAAAAGTTCATTTTGAATTCAATAAAAATCGTCCAGATTTAAAACTAGATTGGAATGAAGATAAACACTATCAAATTTTAAAACGTTCCATTAAAGCGGGTGGACGTCGAGATATTTTTCTAGGTACAAGAGAATGCCAAGGTTATATTGAACCGATTGAATTTGGCAGAGAAAAAGGAAGTTATGATGAGTATGAAGAAGAGATGAATTTTAATACCATGGTGCATGGACTATCTTATCCTGATGAAACAGGCAAAGAAGAATTACTTGTTCGATTATGGCAACCAAAAATGGTAAGGGGAATTATCAAATTTCCTCGTCCTGAAGCGTGTTCACTCTGTCGTTCATTAAAATCAATGAACATGAAGCCATTCTCAATAGATACTATCGAATCAGCAGAGCTTCTAGCACGATCATTGGAGGAAGAATAATATGAGTTGGTTAGCAGATCTTTATCAGACTTATGAGAATAACTTAGACCAAGTTGGGAAACCAATTAGGAATATTTGGGGCAAAGAAGTTATTCTATTACCGATTTCCCATGCCTATCAAAATGCGCAGATTGAGGTAATTATAAAGCCAACTGGTGAATTCTATAAAGCAAAAGTAATTCCTAAGGAAGAAGCAGCAACCATGATCCCTGTCACGATTGAATCAGCAGGAAGAACAAGTAAACCTATGCCACATGGGTTACATGATAACCTACAATATGTAGCTGGTGATTATATCCAATATGGTGGGGATGCTAAAAAGGGAGAAAGTTTTCAAAAGTATATTGCTAATCTTGAACGATGGTGTGCTTCTGACTTTTCTCATCCAAAAGTACAAGCTATTTTAACCTATCTAAAAAAAGGCACACTCATTACTGATTTAATCAATTATCAAGATGAAGAAAGTCATCAACCCATTCTCATAGAACGAGAAGGGAAGTTAGTTGCAAAATGGAAAAAAGAATTTGGAGAAAAACCAGAAATCTTTTCCGTCTTGGCTAGTGATCAATTTTCAAGTTTTGTTCGTTTTGATATTTATGATTTGAATCTAGATGCTATTCCTGTTTGGAAAGATTTAGCAATTAGCGATGCTTTTATTGATTATTATACAACACAACTATCTTGGGGTGGATTAGATTATATAACAGGTAAGCAGGTGCCTTTAACTGAAAATCATCCTTCAAAGATCCGTTATGGTGGTGATATGGCGAAATTGATTTCTGGAAATGATACAACAAATTTTACTTTTCGAGGTCGTTTTTCCGAAAAGAACCAAGTAGCTACTATTGGTTACGAAACTTCGCAAAAGGGACACAATGCTTTAAAATGGTTAATTAGTAAGCAAGGAAAAATCATTGATGGGCGGGTCTTTTTGACTTGGGGAGAAAAATCGGTAGATAATCTACCTGCTGTTGATGAATCAAGTGATGCTATTTTTGCTGAAGATAAGGAAACAGACTCAATAACAACCATTGATAAAACAAGTCAGGATTTTTCAAAAAGCTTTATAAAGGCATTGCAAGGCTATCAACAAGACTTAAGACATGATCAAAATATTCACATTATGATTCTTGATTCTGCAACACCTGGTAGAATGGGTATTTTGTATTACCGATCAATGGAACAAGAAAGCTATCTTGAACGCTTGAAAAATTGGCATAATCAAACGGGTTGGTGGCATGCTGCTGGTTGGCAAAATGCTTTTTACGGTGCACCTTCATTAAGAACTATTGCAGAAGCTGTCCATGGAAAAAGAGCAAGTGAAACGTTAATAAAAAATACAATGACCCAATTATTTTCCTGTGTCGTTGATAATCGTAAAATGCCATTTAATATTATGCAAGGTTTGTTGAAAAATGCTTCTAATCCCTTATCCATGGAATTATGGGAATGGAGAAAAACAGTCGAAATTGCTTGTAGTGTCATTAAACATTATTTTTATGATTTAGAGGAGGAATATACAGTGGCTTTGAACAAAGAAGAAAAAGATCGTAGTTATTTATTTGGACGTTTATTAGCAGTTGCGGATAAAGCAGAAGATTTAGCCTTATTTATTCAGTATGGAGAGAAGGATAAAAAGAAACAAGACAATGACAAAGAAAAAAATAAAGATAAAAAAGAACGAACAACAAACGCACTACGATATATGAATGCTTTCAGCAATCATCCAGTAACCACTTGGAAAATATTGCAAGAAAATTTAATTCCCTACTATGAAAAATTGGAGGATAAGGGTAATTATTATCAAAATCTAATTAACCAAATTATGACCCAATTTGATATCGATGATTATACAGATCGGGCATTAACAGGGAAGTATCTATTAGGATATAGTAGTCAACGGATTGAATTAAACAATAAAGATAAAAATAAAGATAAAGAGGAGAAATAAATAATGGGTGTATTACAAAATAAAATTGATTTTAAAGTGGTTGTTTCAGTAGCAAATGCAAATCCAAATGGGGATCCCTTGAATGGCAATCGTCCACGTCAAAATTTTGATGGCTTTGGTGAAATTTCTGATGTGGCAATTAAACGTAAAATTCGCAATCGATTGCAAGATATGCAGGAAAAAATTTTTGTTCAGTCGGATGATAGAACAGATGATGGCATCACCAGTTTAAAAGATCGAGTAGAATCTGTCGAAGAATTAAAAAAAATTGCAGCAGATAAGAAAAAAGCGGATGTAGATCGTTTTAGTGAAGTTGCTTGTGAAACTTGGCTTGATACACGTAGCTTTGGTCAGGTATTTGCATTTAAAGGATTAGAACTTTCAGTAGGCGTCAGAGGTCCTGTATCGATTCAAATGGGGATTAGCTTAGATCCAATCGATATTAATAGCCTGCAAATTACAAAAAGTGTTAATTCTGTAAATGGTAATGGTGGAAAAAGCTCAGATACGATGGGAATGAAACATTTTGTCGATTTTGGTGTCTATGTTTTTAATGGCAGTATCAATGTTCAATTGGCTGAAAAAACAAAATTTAGTGAAGAAGATGCTGAGAAAATAAAACAAGCATTGATCACACTTTTTGAAAATGATGCTTCGGCTGCCAGACCAGATGGTAGTATGGTAGTTGAAAAAATATATTGGTGGAAACATCCGAACAAATTAGGAAAATATTCTTCAGCAAAGGTTCATCGATCCGTTAAAATTGAGAAAAATAAAGGTATCGATCGCCCGAAATCTATTGAAGATTATCATTTTGAAGTTGAACAATTAGAAGGGATTCAATTGATAGAGTTAGCAGGTTATTAAAATGTTTGAAGAACAAGATTATCTAATGATTTCTGGCATTCAACATTTCTTATTTTGTAAAAGACAATGGGCATTGATTCATGTTGAACAACAATGGCAAGAAAACAGCCTAACTTTAGAGGGAAATATTTGCATGAAAAAGCAGATCAACCAATAATTAGAGAAAAAAGAAAAGATAAGTTGATTGTGCGTGCTCTACCTATTCATTCAAAAATCTTAGGAATCACTGGTATCTGTGATGTAGTTGAATTTATCAAGAGTCCAATTAGCGCTCCCTTATATGGAGAAGAAGGTGACTTTTTACCTTTTCCTATTGAATATAAGCATGGAAAACCAAAAAAAGACTTAAGTGATCGACTGCAATTAACTGCTCAAGCAGTTTGTTTAGAAGAAATGCTTCATTGCTCGGTATCTAAAGGTTATCTGTACTATCATCAAATTCGACATAGAGAAGAAGTGACCATTGATAGTACATTAAGAGAAGCATTAGAAAAAATAATCAAAGAAATGCAAATTTACTGGCAAAAAAAACATACACCAAAAGTAAAAACTGGAAATTTTTGTAAAAAATGTTCCCTACAAGCCATTTGTTTACCTAAATTAATGACTAGTCAAACCGTTAAAAACTATCTAGAACGGAGACTGGTTGAATGAGGAAACTATTAAATACCATCTTTATTACTACACCAAAAAGCTATCTAGCTTTAGATGGTCAAAATTTACTAATCAAAATGGAAGATGATCAAAAACATCGAATGCCACTTCATAATATTGAAGCGATCATTACTACAGGATATCCTGGTATTAGTCCAGCCTTAATGCGTATGTGTGCTGATCAGAATATTACAATTACCTTTCTGACATCTTCTGGAAAATTTGGATGTCGGGTAGTGGGTAAAACTAGTGGAAATGTCTATTTAAGAAAGAAGCAGTATCAAGTTTCAGAAGATGAGATGGGAAGTTTAACAATTGCTCGCAACTTTATTATTGGGAAATTATATAATCAACGATGGATGTTGGAACGTATGATCCGTGAACACACACTAAAAATAAATGTTACTTATTTTAAACAAATTTCTCAAGAATTAAAAAGCTTTATTGAAGATATTTCATTTGTTCAAAATTTAGATACATTAAGAGGAATAGAAGGTCAAGCAGCTAGTCGTTATTTCAGTTTATTTGATCAAATGATTTTACAACAAAAAGAAGATTTTCGATTTTATAGCAGAAATCGTCGTCCTCCTTTAGATAATGTAAATGCATTACTTTCTTTCACTTACACATTATTATCACAAGAGTGTACTTCAGCTTTAGAAATGGTTGGACTAGATCCTTATGTAGGATTTATGCATCAAGATAGACCGGGGCGAACTTCTTTAGCACAAGATTTAATGGAAGAATTACGAGGAATTTTTGCAGATCGATTTATTTTAACATTAATTAACAAAAAAATGATGACAAAGAAAGATTTTATAAAAAAGAAAATGGTACAGTACTATTAACCGATGAAGCGAGAAAACGTTTCTTTTTAGCTTGGCAGAAGAAAAAAAATGAAACCATCCAGCATCCATTCTTAGGTGAAAAAATCACTTGGGGAATTGTGCCCTATGCACAAGCTCTTTTATTAAGTCGATTTCTTCGAGGTGATTTGGATGGATATCCACCTTTTTTATGGAAGTAGGAATAAAAATGTTAGTATTAATTACTTATGATGTTTCAACAACGACAAGAAATGGACAACAAAGATTAAGAAAAGTAGCAAAGAAATGTCAAGATCATGGCATACGTGTTCAAAATTCTGTTTTTGAATGTGTTGTTGATAACACCCAGTTAACAAAATTAAGAAAAGAATTGATTGATTTAATTGATGAACAGGTAGATAGTTTAAGAATTTACCGTTTAGGCAATAATTATAAAACAAAAATTGAACATATTGGTGCGAAAGCGACATTCAATATTGAAGAACCCTTGATTTTTTAAAGTGCGAATACCAAGTGAACATAAAATCTCTAGGAGATCCGCACCAAAAAATGTTATAAAAAATAGTCATTTTTTTAAAATTTTAATTAAAATTTAATTTAAAAGAAAATAATTATGTGAAAATATTTCTAAATGTAATTTATTTTTATTATTTTCACGGTCTCACTCTTCATAGAGTGAGTGGATTGAAATTTTTATCAAGTATTGAAGATAACGGTGAAGAAATTCGTCTCACTCTTTATAGAGTGAGTAGATTTAAAAATTCACCGTTTTAACTAAACTAGATTCCTTCTGGCCTTATTTCTCTTATTAAGGCAAATGTCTTAGGAGTTTATTATTTCATCTGACTTTCTGTAGAATGAGTACATAAAAATAACAAATACAACAAAGTATTTCTTACCTTAATTTTCTTTTTAAAACGAGTCATTTTTCTTTAATTTTCACTCTAATTCAATCATTTTAGAAATCTTAATATTTATCTTTTAATGAATCAATCACTAAAAGTTTCGAAAAATAAAACTTTTGGTAGTTGGTTTATTATTCGATAAATATTTTTATTTTTAAACATATAATAGTAAAGAAAAAATAAAGAAAAAATTCTGAAAAAATGAAATTAATGATAGAAAAATAGCAGAATTATGCTATACTATTTTTGATTTGCTAAATCTATTGTTCGGTTATAATGATCAATGGGTTGTTTTCAATAATATGTTTTTTTATTTATTTAGCTTATTAAATAAGAATTATTACATAATTAAATGTGTAAGTTAATGTATAAATGAAGGAATAGAAAATAACTAAAATACGAACATTGTTTTATTGGCAAATTTTTCTAATGTTTTAATGATCATTCTTCCTATAATAATGAATGGTGGTATTTCTGTTTTTAAAAGCAGAAATTTCTTTTTCATTCAATTTATATAAATCAAAAAACCTAGAAATGATAATTTTAAGTAAAAATAGTAAGTTCAAGAAGGGATGTCTAACGTGAAAAAAAGCATGAAATTTGCTGTTCTATTGTTGATTATTGGATTAAATGCTGCTTTGTTAGTTGGTTGTAAATCACACAAAAAAACAGTCAATGATCCAGACAAGGTACTCGAATTGCAATTTGTTCCTACCAATAATGATGGATCGATGGAGGCAAAGACAAAACCGTTTGCTAGGTATCTAAGCAAAAAATTAAATCGTAAGGTCAATGTAACTCTAGCAACTGGTTATTCGACAATTGTTGAAGCGATGTCATCAAAGAAAGTCGATATTGGGATTATGCCTCCATCTGCTTATGTTCAAGCGAGAATGCAAAATGTGGCAACAGCAATTTTGTCTTCAAAGTTGGGTGCCTATAATCGACAAACAGGTAAGCCTGAAATCAATCAATTGTCAAGTACTTTTAAAGGCGAAATCTTGGTACGTTCAAATAGTAAGATAAAAAAACTAAAAGACCTAAAAGGAAAAAAAATCGCTGCATTAAGTCCAAATTCTGCAAGTGGTTATATCTATCCCATAGTAGACTTAAAAGATGCTGGTATCAATCCTGAGAAGAATCTTACAATTACTACTATTAAATGATATTCCAAGTGAAATGACAGCTGTTTTAAATGGTCAACAAGATGCTTGTTTTGCTTTCGAAGGTGCACGTAATGTATTTTCAAAGAAATTTGTCAACCAGGACTTATTTAAAGAATTAAGAGTTTTACATTTGACAAAGGGTAGCATTCCAAATGATGCCATTGCGGTCCATCCTAAAATGAACAAAAAACTGAGAGAAAAAATAAAAAAAGCTTTTATGGATATGTCAAAGGATCCACAAGGACAAAAAGCAATGGCAATGTGTGGGGCATAAGGGCTATGTTACTGCAAATGACAAAAATTATAGTGATGTTGAGGAATACACGCAAAAAGCAGCAGAATAATCTTTTTATAGCATAAGAGTTAACTATTTAAGATACATATCGCTTGCTTGCCTAAAAGTATGTATTTAAAAATTATAACTATATATTTGTAATGGCAGGTTTCTTTTCACAGGTTGAATAAACAAAATATTCGTTTTTTAATAAAATTTAAAATAATTGATCTCAAATCTAGTAATTATAATTATAAGCATAGGAAATTGTGAGAAAAATTTCTAATAACTCCCTTTTATAGTAATGATGTAGTAGTTAATCTTGTTTAAATGCATCGGTTTAACTGATTGTTAAGGTTGAACCAATGAATAATTAAAATAGAAAGAAAAAGAGGCAATGAGATGATTCAGTTTGAACATGTGACAAAGACATATCCAAATGGTGTTAAGGGATTAAAAGATATTAATCTGACAATTGAGGCAGGTGAATTTGTTTCAATTATTGGATTAAGCGGTGCTGGTAAAAGTACTTTGCTACGTTTAATTAATCGATTAAATGAGATTAGTGAGGGAAATATTTCAATTAATGGTCTTTCAATTACAAAAGCTAAGAAAAATGAATTAAGAAAAATTCGCCGAAATATTGGCATGATTTTTCAACATTTTAATTTAGTAAGAAAAAGTTCAGTACAAAAAAACGTGCTTTCTGGGCGTCTGGGTTATTATTCAACCTTTAAAAGTATTTTAGGTATTTTTTCTAAAGAAGATTACAAATTGGTCAACGATGCATTAACACGTGTAGGTATGCTTGATAAATTACATGAGCGAAGCGATGCATTAAGTGGTGGACAGCAACAACGAATCTCAATTGCTAGAACGTTAGTTCAACAAGCATCAACGATTTTAGCTGATGAACCTGTAGCTTCTCTTGATCCAATTACAACACAAATGATTATGAAAGATTTAAAAAAAATTAATCAAGATTTAAAATGTACTGTTATTCTTAATTTACATTCAGTAGGATTAGCTAGAGATTTTTCTTCCAGAATTATTGGATTAAGAGCAGGAGAAATAGTATTTGATGGCACGCCTGAAGAGGCAACTGATGAAGTATTAACTGAGATATATGGAGCAGATATTTTGAAATCAAAAGAAGAGGAAGCCATATGAAATTAAAAGATACTATTCATCGTAATCTGTACAAACATTTATTTATTATTTTTTTAATCTTAATTTGTATATGTGTCAGTGGACAGATAACAGAAGCAGATCCACTAGAAGTTTTTAATAATGCGGATCAGATAAGCGAATTCTTACAACGATTTTTCCATCCGGATTGGCAATATCTGCCTAAAATTATTGAACCTATATTGAAAACAATAAAAATATCTGTAGTTGGTACAATTTTGGGTGTTATCTTTGCCGTTCCGTTTGCTTGTTTAGGTACAACAACAATTACTAGAAATCCAATTATTACTACAATTTTACGTTTTTTTATGAGCATTATTCGAACGATTCCTAATTTGTTATTAGCTGCATTGTTTGTTGCTATGATTGGAATTGGTGAATTTACTGGTGTTTTAACCATTGCAGTTTTTACGTTTGGCATGGTTTCACAATTGATCTATGAAGCAATTGAAACGGTTGAACACGGGACAATTGAAGCCGCTGATTCGGTTGGTGCAACAAAAACCCAGGTTGCTTTTTGGGTGATTTTGCCGCAAATCTCTCATCAGATTTTTGGATATGCCTTATATGCTTTTGAAATTAACGTTAGAGCTTCAACTGTCTTAGGCTATGTAGGTGCAGGCGGAATAGGCGTTATTTTAAATTCATCATTAAGTCTATTACATTATGATCGTGTGTCTATTATTATTTTAGCTATCTTAATTGTTGTAACTATTATTGACTGGATTAGCGAAATTATTAGAAAGAAGTTGATTTGATGAGAAAGGCGGACAAGGTAAAAAATTATTCAATCATTATTTTTCTTATTTTTGTTATTGTTTATTCTGTCTTTGGCATTGATTATTCAGGCATCGACAAAATTTCCTTGGTAGCGATAAAATCAGTTTTAGTTGGCTTATTCCATCCAGATTGGCAGTTTATTTATGATGGTAGTGGCGAAGATTTAATCAGCTTATTATTTTTAACGATCTGCATTGCTTTTTTAGGAACATTGATTGCCACTTTTTTGGCACTTCCACTGACCCTTTTAGGAGCCCGTACATTGTGGAAAACACATCCTTGGATAGCGAAAATCGGCAAATTTATTTGTAATGTTTTGCGAGCCTTTCCTGAACTTGTTTATGCCATTATTTTTGTTAAGGTAGTCGGTCCTGGTCCATTTGCCGGTGTGTTAGCTATTGGTATTCATCAAATTGGAATGTTAGGTAAACTATACATAGAAGAATTAGAAGCGATGAATGAAGAAGTCATCGAATCAATGGATGCAGTAGGTGCAGGTTTTTGGCAAACAACGTTTTTTGCACGTGTACCTGAGTTGGCACCTACTTGTTTTTCATTAGCATTAAATCATTTTGAAATTGCAGTTCGTAGTGCAGCAACACTTGGGCTAGTAGGTGCTGGTGGCATTGGTGCACCCATGATTTTCGCCATTCAGGCACGTTCTTGGAATAAAGTTGGAATTATTCTTTTGGGAATTATTTTTACTGTTTTTGTTATTGATACAGCAACTGGTTATTTACGTAAAAAATTACAATAGAAGAAGGCAAAAAATGAAAAAATTATCAATTATTAGTACCACAGATATTCATGGATTCCTGACCTGTTCTAACGATGAGAAGCAAGGTCTACTTTCACTTCCTAATTTAACCAAACAAATAGGAGAAGCACTTCTGATTGACAATGGTGACTATCTTGTTGGTAGTCCATTAGCCACTTTTTTTAATATGACAGAGAAGATATCGCCTCTTATTCATCTAGCAAATCAATTAGGAATTGATATAATGGTACCTGGCAATCATGATTTTGATTGGGGACTTGCTTTTTTAAAACGTCAAGTTGCAGCTTTTAATGGTGTATATCTTTGTGCGAATGTAGTGGACACAAAAGATGACTTAATTTTTGAACCTTATAAGATCATTGAAAAAAATGGCTTCAAAGTTGGTGTTATTGGTGTTATTACAGGTGCTATGCCACACAGATAGCACCTTACCAAAAAATAAAAGAGCTAAAATTTATAGATGTTTTGGAAACCTTAGCGTATTGGATTCCAATTGTTCTTTCTAAGGCCGATATTTTACTTGTCAGCTACCATGGCGGTATTGAACGAGATATGGTAACAAATCAACCAACACAATACGATACAGGCGAAGATCAATTGTATAAAATCATTACAAGTTTTCCTGAAATAGCGGGTGTCATTGCTGGTCATCAACATAGAGAAAACGTTGGTTGTTATAAAGCAACAGATACCTTATATGTGCAACCAGGTTATCGGGGAAATGTTTTTGGTTTGTTTGAATTTATAGAAAAAAACAATCAAATAAGCAAACAGGCTCAACTGCTTTCATCAAAAAATTATTCAGCAAGTTCATTTGATTATGATCAAAAAAGGTATCAACAATGGTTAGAACAACCCATAGATTTAACGAAATTTTTAACCTATATAAAGAGTCGAATAAAGGTCGATCATTATCTATTTCAAATCCAACAATCTACAATTGCTGGATTTTTAGCGAGTTTTACAATTTCTTATCGTATTTCTGTTTACCATTTATCTAAAGCAGAATGGCAACATTTTGTAAGTCAGTTTTCCTTAAAAGACGAGCAAATTATTTTTGAAGCCTCTTCTATAGAAAAAGAGGATTATCAAATTGTCACTAATTGTCATCATTTACCATTTTATCGTCTAGAAGCAAATTATGTTTATGATATTTTTGATGAATATCTTTGTTATTTAAAAAGTATAGAAACTGGTGAGGAAAAATGAGCAAAACACAGCAAATAACAATTTATTATACTTCAGATATCCATGGGTATCTTTTTCCAACAGACTATGTAGATAAACAAGACAAAAGAATGGGATTGTTAAAATGTGTTCCAAACTTTAAAAAAGATGAAAATACATTGATCATTGATGGTGGCGATATGTTACAAGGTTCTGCCATGGCAACCTTTTGCCAAAAAAATCGTGAACTGGGTTTTCCACAGGCACAGGTATTAAATTATGCTGGTTATGATTTTGTCACCATTGGAAATCATGATGTGAATTTTGGTACTGACTATCTATATGAATATTTAGATGCTTTAAAAGCAAAATGTATTTGTGAAAATATTTTTCAGAAACAAACAAACAATTATTCCCTTCAGTAATCAAAACATTGAAGAATGGGTTAAAAATCGGAATTGTTGGCATTGTAACAGATTACATCAATATTTGGGAAAAAAAAGAGAACATTCAAGATATTACTATCACTGATCCATTTGAAGCGGCAAAACAAGCATTAAAGGAAATAAAACCTTTGGTTGATACCACTGTTTGTGTTTACCATGGTGGTTTTGAAAGAGATGTTAAAACTGGAAAACAATTGACAAAGACAACTGAAAATATTGGTTATAAAATTTGCGAAGAATTAGAATTTGACTTACTTCTTACCGGTCATCAACATTTATTGATTGAAGGAAATTACATTAATAATACATATGTTGTACAACCCTCTTTTAGTGGATTGAATTATTTCAAAATAACAATAGAAAAACCATTAGATACAAATAAATTAATAATTGAATCAATTATTGGTAAACCTGGAGATTTTCTTGAGAATGAGATAACTGAAAAATTATTACCTATAGAAAATAAGGTCCAAAAATGGTTGGATAAACCCATTGGCCTATTAAGCCAAGAAATGTTAACAACAGATAAAAAAACAATGACAATAGAAGGAAGCTCTGTCATTGAGCTGATTGGAGCTGTTCAGCTAGCGGCTAGTCAAGCACAAATTACCTGTGTTTCTTTAGCAAATACGTCACCCGGGTTTCATAAAAAGGTGACTATGCGTGATATTATTGCAACCTATCCATATACCAATCAATTAATTACTTTACAAATTACAGGTGAACAATTGAAGAAAATTCTAGAAAAAAATAGTGAATATTTTAGTTTGGACTCAAATGGATATGTGATAATTTCACCTAAATATCTTTATCCAAAACTTGAACATTATAATTATGATTATTTTATAGGTATCTCTTATGTCCTTGACATCAGACAACCTATTGGCAGACGTGTGACTTCTTTAACTTATCAAGAAAAAGAAATCACAAATAAAGATACATTTACACTTTCACTTAGTAATTATCGGGCAAATGGAGGAGGGAATTTCCCCATCTATACAGAATGTTCTGTTTTAGATGAAGGATCAGAAGAAATTGTAGCGATGATTGTTGCATTTATCCAATCAAAAGAAATGATTTCTATTCCTAGGCAATTAGATTATACGATTTTACCTAAATAACTAAGAAATAAAGTAACTCTCTTTTATTGAATAGGTAGTTAAAGAAATTTCAAATTATTTTTTATAAAAAATACTATTATGTATTTTCATTCTCATATCAAACAATTAAGTGAACAAAAATAAAGCTATTTTTGTTCACTTAATTGTTTATAAGCTTATTAATTTTAGTTAGAAAGCAAATCATAAATAAAATTAATTTATTTTAAAGTCCCTTAGTTTTTTCATTAAAAAATTGACAAAATGTTTGCGAATGCTATAATTCTTATAGAAATATTGCTTAGTAGATTGTTTGTTATTTTATTTATAAAAATAAAAGTTTATTTTTATGTTATTTAGGAAGATAAAAATATTTTTTAAATCTATTTACGTATTATATAATTAATAAACAAATAATTTATTTCTTAGTATAAAGATATTATTAATTTATTAAATTAACAATGAAGGAGAAAAAGATGAAACAGAAAATACTACCTATAGTCGTATCTGCTACACTTTTCAGTAGTGCATTACTTTTGCCAACAACTAGTTTTGCTGAAAAACTAACAAAGCCATCCGTAAGTGTCACTTCTGAAAATAGTCAAAGTAAGAATGAAACCGTTGAGTCATCAATAACTACTTCAGAGACACATCAGTCAACAGAGTCTGGTAGCTCTTCAACCAGTACTCCCAGCTCCTCCACTACTAGTAGTCAGGAAACAGAAAGTTCTTCATCTAATGGTGGAATATCAAATCATTTACCAGCGGAAAAACCAGTAATACCATCAAAAGAACAGCAATCTAAAAAGGAATCTAAAACAACCAATACTGTCCCAGTAATAGAGGACAAAAAAGAAGGAAAACCAGTTTTAGAACATACCACTATACCAAATTTAGATAAAATTGTTGTTACTAAAAATCAAACAACCGAAGAATTCATTAAAAAAATTGGCGAATCTGCACGACAAGTCGCACATCAATATGATCTTTATGCATCTGTTATGATTGCACAGGCAATCTTAGAATCAGGTTCTGGTAATAGTGGGTTGGCTAGTGAACCGAACTATAATTTGTTTGGTATCAAGGGAGAATATGACGGTGCATCTATTGTAATGAAAACACAAGAAGATAATGGAAAAGGAAATTTATATACTATTGATTCAGCCTTTCGTAAATATCCATCTTATAAAGAATCTTTAGAAGATTATGCTAAATTATTAAAAGAAGGATTGACTGGCAATAAAGACTATTACCATGGAACCTGGAAAAGTCAAACAACCAGTTATAAAGAGGTAACTCACTTTTTGATGGGTCGTTATGCAACAGATACGCAATATGCTGAAAAATTAAACCAATTAATTGATGTTTATAACTTAACAGCTTATGATGAATGGCATGAAGAAAATGACGCAGCAGCACAAGCAGCACACGCTACACCAATGGCTATCAAGAAAGCTGCTGAAGAAAAAAAAGCTGAACAAAAGAAAAAAGAAAAACATATGGATACAGTAAAAGCAGCTACAAAAGCATTGAATAACAGAATGGAACAAATAAAAAAACGTAAAGAAGAACGAACAAAAACATTCTTAACACAGCCACAACAATTTTTATTTCAATTATTAATCAATAAAAATGATTCTGTTAAATAAAAATGATAAAAATACTTAATCGAGTGAGGAAATGATCTCTACTCAATTAAGTATTTTTTACTTGTATTGTTTAGACAAAATAACTATTTTGGCTCATTGATTTAACTATTGTAAATTAGAAAATGTATCAAAATGAATAAGTTACGTATTAAGAAAATGGCTCTTTATTCCGATAGGATAGCATATTGCTTGATATATTTTAAAAATTAATATTATAATATTATTAGTGAGCAATTTGTTAATTGCTTAGTTATGGGAAGGAGAACGCTTTATGTATAGTTATACGGATATGATATTGACGATTATGCAAAGAGTTGAAGTTTACAACGAAATTTTTAAAGCTATTTCAAAAGAAATTCAAGAACATAACTATAATCAAGAATTAAGTAAAAAGGGTCATGATACCTATATCTTTTGCCGAAATAATGTAAATCGCTTTCTTATGGAAGATGAGGGATTTAGAAAAAATCTAAAAAGTGTGCAAGAGAAAGAGGCAACAAAAATTTTACTGACTGGACTTGATACCTATAAAGAAGGCATTTATTTTTTGCTTAAATCATTAAATGAACAAGGAGAAATTATAGATCCTTTTAAATTTGAACTTGGTTTGAAAGAAAAAAATGCTGCATTTAAATTAATTAATCAAGCTTGTAGAGAAGCATGTGAGGGAATAAGAAGCGCACATAGCGTTCATAAAATGTAACTTTACTTAGGAATATATTAATCAAAGAATGTAAGAAGACCACTTCTTACATTCTTTTTTATAGTTAACTAATAGAAATATTTATATTTAGTTAATAAAATAAATAATAAAAAAGATGTCGATTGAAAAGAACAGAACCTTTTTTGTTTTTTCAAATTCCTAATTTTCTTTTTAACTAATAATAAAACAAATTTGAAAAAATCTGTTATACTAATAATTGTTACAAGTTCAGTTCCCGAAAGGATTTACATTATAGAGTAAAGATGCCTTGTAACCGAATATAATTAGGGGGAATATATTATGACAGAAAAACTTTTATTTACGTCTGAGTCAGTTTCAGAAGGACATCCAGATAAGGTTGCAGACCAAATCAGTGATGCTATCTTAGATGCTATCCTAGAAAAAGACCCAATGGCGCGTGTTGCTTGTGAAACATCAGTTACAACAGGATTGGTTTTGGTATTTGGTGAGATATCAACAACTGCCTATGTTGATATTCAGAAAATTGTTAGACAAACAATTAAAGATATTGGTTATACACGAGCAAACTATGGTTTTGATGGTGATTTAGTTGCTGTGTTAGTAGCATTGGATGAACAATCCTCTGACATTGCAATGGGAGTGGATGAAGCATTAGAAACAAAGGAAAAAAAGAAACAGATGAAATTGGTGCTGGTGATCAGGGATTAATGTTTGGTTTTGCGATTGATGAAACCCCTGAATTAATGCCTTTACCGATTGCACTTAGTCATCGACTAGTGCACCGATTGGCACAACTGCGTAAAGAAAATCATTTAGCTTATTTAAGACCAGATGCTAAATCACAAGTAACCGTTGAATATGATGATCAACAACAACCAAAACGAATTGATACGATTGTCATTAGTACACAACATGATAGCAACGTTTCATTAGAACAAATAGAAAAAGATATGAAAGAATTAGTTATTAATGAAGTAATTCCTGCGAATTTATTGGATGAAAATACAAAATACTTTATTAATCCAACTGGTCGTTTTGTTATTGGTGGTCCACAAGGAGATGCTGGATTAACAGGTAGGAAAATTATTGTCGATACATATGGTGGATTCTCTCGCCATGGCGGCGGTGCTTTTTCTGGAAAAGACGCTACAAAAGTTGATCGTTCAGCTAGTTATGCAGCTCGTTATATTGCTAAAAATATTGTTGCTGCTGGTTTAGCAAAAAAGGTAGAAGTTCAATTAGCTTATGCCATTGGTGTGGCACAACCTGTGTCGATTTCAATTGATACATTTGGGACAAATACTGTTCCTGAAGATGCCTTAATTCAAGCAGTTAGAGATAATTTTGATTTACGTCCAGCTGGAATTATTGATATGCTAGATTTGCGTAAACCAATTTATAGACAAACAGCTGCTTACGGTCATTTTGGTAGGACAGATATTGATTTACCATGGGAAAGAACGGATAAAGTGGATGTCTTAAAAGCAAATCTTGAAAAATAGACATAAATTATCTAAAGAATGTAGGCTTTAATAATTTACTGATTAAAGGACTAGGGTGGCTTATTCTAGTCCTTTAATCTGTTAAAAAGGATATTTTCCATTTTAATTAAAAGTGAAAGTGTTTATTAATAAATGAAATACATATAGAAAGGAATTTGTACATATGGAGAGAAAAACCAATGTGAAATTTGTTACGATTTGTTTATTTATAGCAACCTTTATGACAGCAATCGAGGGAACAATTGTAACAACGGCAATGCCGACCATCATTGGTTCCTTGCATGGTATAGGAATCATGAATTGGGTCTTTTCAATTTACCTATTGACAAATGCTATGTTAACACCTATCTATGGCAAATTAGCAGATAAAATCGGTAGAAAGCCAGTCTTCACTATAGGTATCTTAATTTTTATTCTTGGATCTTCCTTATGTGGTTTATCACAAACTATGATTACTTTGATTATAGCAAGAACCATTCAGGGAGTTGGTGCAGGTGCCATTTTACCAGTTTCATTAACAATTCTTGCTGATCTTTATACAATCAATAAACGAGCAAAAATTATGGGACTTAATAATGCTTCTTGGGGAATTGCTAGTGTTTTTGGTCCTTTAGCAGGTGGATTTATTGTTGATACGTTTAGCTGGCATTGGATTTTTTTCATAAATGTCCCCATCGGTATTCTTGTTCTTGCCTTGATTCATTATTACTTAATTGAACCAAAAAGACCAAAGTCAACCGTTCCAATAGACGTTTTGGGCAGTATTGCCTTAATGATTACCTTACTTACTTTGTTATTAGGTTTTCAATTGATGGGAGATTACGGAATTAGCTGGCTTATTTTTGCATGTTTTGGATGTGCTTGTTTGTTTTTTATCCTTTTTATTTTTATTGAAAAAAGAGTTCAAGATCCAGTCATTGATTTAACATTATTTCATCAATCAACTTTTGTGCTTGTTAATTTGATGGCTACTTTAATTTATGGATTTTTAGCTGGAGTAGAATCCTATATTCCAATCTGGATGCAAGATGTTTTAGGAAAAAGTGCTGGTATTGGCGGCTTAGCATTAGCACCAATGTCGCTTTTATGGATGGTTGGTTCATTTATAGCGAGTCATTTAATTGGGAAATATTCATTAAAGAAGGTATTGGTTATTGGTTTAGGTTTAATTTTTTTGGGTAGTTTAGGATTAGCATTTGCTTCTGAAACCTTGGCATTTATTTGGTTCTTTGGTATTACTTCAATTTTAGGTTGCGGATTTGGAATAAGCAGTACAACAACTACACTTGCTTCACAGAACAGTGTAGCATCTGAAAAATTAAGCATTGCTACTTCGCTTAATACGTTGGTTCGTACACTTGGACAAACAATTATGGCTGCCGTATTTGGTGTATTGTTAAATAATGTGATGGCTGCTAAATTAGCTGAAAGCTCCCTACCTGTGAATAATGATGTCTTAAATCAATTAGTAAATCCAAGTACAGTAGATAAGATCCCAGAAAAATGGCTGCTACCTCTAAAAAAGATTTTATATGAGGGACTTCATTCGATTTATCTAGTGGGATGTATCTTAGTTTTAATCGCATTTTTAATCGCTTTTCTTTTAAAGAATAACAAGATAGATGATTGAATAGAAAAAATAGAGCAAATTTAAAAAATAAATAGATATATCTATTACTAATCGGTTTATTTATTACTTTATTTAGAAATAAAAACAAGGAAGTAGGAAGACTTTATCTGTTGTATAAGGGTTCATAATGGTAATGATCCTGAATAATTAATTTTAGAATTATTTTCATCTTAATTAAGGCAATTAGGATTCAATAAATGATATTTCAATAAATTATTTTTAGGTAGTTAAAAGTTATATATTAAATAAGTAGCACACTGGATATTTATCTTATCCCAACAACTCACACACTAAAAATGTTTTGTTTGCTTTTCCTATTTAGAGTTTATTATTCACGGTAATATTCTTAATTAGAAAAGCCACGATCGTTGAAAAATTAAAGAATCAATATTTTTGAACAGAGTTGTATAAAAAATAAATTATTTATTGAATTATTTTATCTACAGACATAAGAAGCAAAAATATAAATTTTACATAAGTAGAAGAATGATTAAATTTGTCTAAAATAATATGAGGGTGCAAGTATTTGCAGGACAATTCCATTGATCAAACAATTTTTTTCACATAACTTTTAATTAATTTATTAAATCTAGTTTTTTAAACAATAAGGATGAGATAAATTAGTTGCTAAAAAACATTATTGGAATTACTTATTTCTTTCATCTTTATTTTTAACAAAATTGAATCCATAAATATAAAAATATTTATTAGGAACTTTAATTAATAGAATAATTAAGAACGAGATAAATTATTATTAAATTAGATTACAAACATTAAAAAGCCATAAGATTCCTTTAAGATAGGAATTTTATGGCTTTTCTGACTTCGTTTAATTCTGCTCACTATCTATTTTTTTTCAATACAAAACAGAATAGGTGGTTGATTTTTTTGATTTATAAATTGATAGCTTAATACATTAAATTGCTCTTGTGGTAATTGTTGGCAGTAACAAGAGACAGCTTTTAATTCTTCTTGTCCTCCTGAATGTCCATAGTAAATAACTAATAGGAGTCTTCCTTTAGATTTGAGTCGAATCAGCAATTGTTCAATTGCTTGAATGGTCGTTTCTGGCAAGGTAACAATTTCCTTATCACTCTTAGGCAGGTAACCAAGATTAAAAATAGCTGCTGAAAGGGTAGTTTCAATAGGTAATACTTGCTCAATTGTTTCATGACCTTGTTGAAACAATTCTGTACACTGAATGACCTGATTTTCTATTAATCGTTGTCTAGTTCGTTCAAGCGCTTGTTTTTGAATATCAAAAGCATAAACTTTTCCCTTGTCACCAACAAGTTTTGCTAGAAACAATGTATCATTGCCATTTCCCATTGTTGCATCAACAACATGATCTCCAGGACATATGATTTCATTTAATAAAAAGTGACTATACTGTAGTGCTGTTTCGAGCATTAAAAATCACCTCTTTTGTTTTTCGAATATCATATTTTCCTTGATAGCTGTTTCGTCTTTCTAACTCTTTATCAATCGCATTAAGAACTTCCCATTTTTTTAGACTCCACATAGGTCCGATTAGAGAGTTAGCTGGTGCATCTCCAGTTAATCGATGGATAATAATTTCAGGAGGAATCATCTCTAATTGATCACAAATGATTGCCACGTAATCTTCTTGTGTCATCAGTTTTAATCGACCTTCGTGATAATCTTGAATCATCTTTGTGTTTGTCATTAGATGCAATAAATGTAATTTGATTCCTTGAATATCAGAATCTAATAGTGTACGCCGAACATTGTCTCGCATCATTTCAAAAGATTCGCCTGTCAAACCATTGATTAGGTGGGTACAAACTCTAATATTATGTTGACGAAGTTTTTCAACACTTGTTAGATAGGTTTGATAATCATGTGCACGATTAATTTGATTACTGGTCTTCTCAAACGTTGTTTGTAATCCTAGTTCTACCCATAAATAAAAACGTTCATTTAACTCTGCCAAATAATCAATAGTCTCCTCTGGTAAACAGTCTGGACGAGTACCAATTGAAAGACCTACAACCCCTTTTTCATTAATGACTTGTTCAAATCGATGACGAATAATTTCTACTGGTGCATGGGTATTAGTAAAATTTTGGAAATACACAATATATTGCTCAACGTTTGGCCATTTTTTTTCCATTAGTTGAATTTCTTTTCTAAATTGGATAGGTAATGGCTCGTTTGGTGCAACAATCATGTCACCAGAACCAGAGACACTACAAAAAGTACAGCCGCCTTTTGCAACTGTACCGTCACGATTTGGACAATCAAAACCAGCATCTATTGGTACCTTAAAAATTTTTTTACCAAAGACCTTACGTAATGCATAATTCCAAGAATAGTAACGCTTGTTTGGATCATCCGTATAAATAAATTTTTTCATCAATTCTTCCTTCTTTTAACCATGCTTACGCTTTTGTTTGAATGGTAAGCTAAATCGATAATTTAAATAAACTGGGTAGCTTAAGAATAACCAAGCTAAGCCTAACAAAAAGCCACCTAAAATATCGCTAGGAAAATGAACACCAGTATAAACACGACTAACACCAATCAAGAAAATACCGATACTAGTAATGTATTGTACCAATCGACAAACTTTTTTATTTTTTATGAATAATGGCATCAATACGACCAAAGTACCGTATAATAGAATACTACCAATTGAGTGACCACTAGGATAACTAGAGTTATGACTAGTAACAAGATGATTGAGTGCAGGTCGTTCTCTAGAAATAAATAACTTGATTAATGTGTTTACCACACCAGCGATCAATGCAGTATTAATAAGTAACCATAGTGCTTCTGCATAGTATTTAAATTTTGCAAGAATAATTGCAAAAACAATGGCAAGGACGCCAAAAACGGAAGAATTTGCTAATTTTGTATACCATTTGAAGAAAGTATTTAAATGTGGATAAAAGATTCTAGACCAACTTGTTAGTGTACTATCAAATTCAGATAAACTTTCAGGAGAAAAGTAGACAATGGCACTTAAAAAGATGAAAAGACACAAAAAAAAGCTTCCTAAAAGTAAATAAAAATGTGTAGAGTTTTTTTGTTTTCTATGTTTCATTTTTTCCTTCCTTTATACATAACAAAGAATATTATACCATTCTTTTTTTTACTATTCAGCTTTTTACAATAAAAAGTAAAACAATTTTAATAATGAGTTATTGATAACTATTATCACAAATAACTGAATAGAAAGAGTAGTAACAAAGAAAATAAATTTTATTGTTTGCTAATTTTGGAAATGGATTGCATGCTTTTTTAATTTTTAATCTTTATGTATTATTTAAAAGCATTATGTTATTTAATTAGTCTAATAGATGCTATTCTGTTAGAAAAGAATTGGCGATTTATGATTATTTTATTAAAATATTTATGTTAAAAATTATAAATTATAAAATTGCATGTGTCATTTTTATAACCAATTTTACAATTGAATTACAATTATCTAAATGTTAAATAAACAGTTTTTCATTTAGACAGAAGAATTGTATACTAAGGGAGTAAATAATTGTTATGTAGGTGGGATAGAATGAAAATAAATAATCAATCTAGGAAAAAAAGAAGAAAAATCGAACAATCTAAACGAATGACAAAACAAATCGTAAAAAAAACATCAATGATTGGTTCTGCATTGATGATTACTTCGGTTGCTGCGCCAGTTTTTTTAAATCCACTAGCTGTTCATGCGGAGCATCCTACAAATAAGCCGACTATTCAATCAAGAGAGGAAATAACTTCCCAAACGAGTAGCCCATCAAACGTAACAGAAACAACAAAAGAACAAAAAAATAGTAGTGACGTTGAAAAGCAACCAATGGAAAATACAACTACAGAAAATACGACTACAGAAAATCAGACGAGCGAAACAGAAAGTAAAGTAGTTGAAGATAATAGTGTAAAAAATAGTAATGATACTTCACAAACGACTTCATCGTCTGATTCAAATGTACCAGAAACGTCAAAAGCACCTACGCAGGAAAATCAATTAGCTGAAGAAAATTCAAAAGCAACAGAATCTCCTGCTACAAAAGGAATTGAGGCTGCAACAGGAACGGAAAAAGCCGGAAAACCTGTTGATTTTGCTCAAAACTTTTCTATTTTTCCAGCAAATGTTGATCCATCTGCCTATATCAATGAAATTTCTGCCTACGCTAAACCAGTAGCTGATGCCAATGATTTATATGCTTCTGTAATGATTGCTCAAGCAATTCTTGAAAGTGGCTGGGGATCAAGTGCTCTTTCTCAAGCACCAAATTACAATTTATTCGGTATTAAGGGAAATTATCAGGGACAATCTGTTTATATGGATACCTGGGAATATATTAATGGTCAATGGGTGGTTAAAAAAGAACCTTTCAGAAAGTATCCTTCTTTCAGAGAATCCTTTGCAGATAACGCTTATGTATTAAAAAATACTTCTTTTCAGGCTGGCGTTTACTATTATTCTGGAACATGGAAAAGTAATACGAAAAGTTATCAAGATGCAACAGCTTGGTTAACGGGGCGTTATGCAACCGATCCAACTTATAACACTAAATTGAATAATTTGATTACAAACTATAATTTAACAAAATATGATACAACTTCAGGAACGAAACCTAATCCACCAAGTGGAAATACAGGAAATAATGGCAATGCAGGTGGGGCTTCTAAGCAAGATACCTATCATACAGTTGTCGCTGGTGATTCTTTATGGGCTCTTTCAATGAAATATGGAACGAGCATTGCAACAATAAAAAGTTGGAATCATCTATCAGGTGATACTATTTATATTGGTCAACGTTTACTTGTAAAAAAAGGAAGTTCTAATTCAGGAAACAATGGCAATACAAAACCTAATCCAAAGCCTAATCCAAAGCCTAATCCAGACAATACTGGAAATACAACAACAACTTACTATACAGTAAGAGCTGGAGATTCCTTGTGGGCAATAGCCAATAGATATGGCATTAGTGTAGCAAATTTACGCCAATGGAATGCCATTCAAGGAGACTTGATTTATCCAGGTCAACGCTTAATTGTGAAAAAAGGCAATTCTGCTGGTAGTAATGCTGGTAATTCTGGTAATCATTCATCGAATAAGACATATACAGTGGTTTCAGGAGATTCTTTATGGGGAATAGCTATGAAATATGGTACCTCTGTTCAACGTCTTAAACAATTAAATAACTTGACAGGTGATATTATTTATATTGGACAGGTATTAAAAGTTTCATGATTAAATGATTGAATTTATCGTTAAACTCTGTTACTCTAATAATTATAAAAATTGTTAATCAATTATAAAGCTGGGAAAAGGAATAGTAGAAAGAATCTCGTTTAAGAGAGTGTATGGTTGGTGTGAATACACACGAAGACTTTTGAACTCACCTTTGAGTTGTTTTACTGAACGTGCTACTTTTATTATAGTGCTAGTAAGTAAAACCGGTGACGATCGTTAGCACGTTTGAGATTAATAATAATTTTGCATTATTAATAAATTTAGGTGGTACCACGTGATCAACGTCCTATGAAAGTTAATTTCATAGGACGTTTTTTGATTTTTATGCAAATGATTAAAATAATGATTGGTTTAGAATAGAAAAATAGTTTATTATTTTTATTCTTCCTTTCTTGTCTCTTTCAGAGCTTGTTCATTAGATTATCATAAAACTAGCTAGTCAATAATACCTAAAAGATCGATTATTTTATAGTAAATTTGTAGCATTTTAAAAATGATAATTATAGGAGGAAAGTAAATGGGATATGATCATAAAAAAATTGAAAAAAAATGGCAAAACTATTGGGCAATGAATAATACATTTATAACAAAAGAAGAACCGGATCGAGAAAAATTTTATGCATTAGATATGTTTCCTTATCCATCTGGCAAGGGATTACATGTAGGACATCCAGAAGGATATACGGCTACCGATATTCTTTCAAGAATGAAACGTAGTCAGGGATACAATGTTCTTCATCCGATGGGCTGGGATGCTTTTGGACTACCTGCTGAACAATATGCATTAGATACAGAAAATGATCCAGAAGTATTTACAAAAGAAAATATTGAAACATTTAAGCGACAAATCAATTCATTAGGATTTAGCTATGATTGGAATCGCGAAATTAGTACCACAAATCCTGATTATTATAAATGGACACAATGGATTTTTACAAAGTTATACGAAAAAGGATTAGCCTATGAAGCAGAAGTAGCTGTTAATTGGGTACCTGAGTTGGGAACAGTGATTTCAAACGAAGAAGTAATTGATGGGAAAAGTGAACGTGGCGGCTATGATGTTATTCGTAAACCAATGCGGCAATGGATGTTAAAAATTACTGCTTATGCAGACCGATTACTGAAGGATTTAGACCTAGTTGATTGGCCAGAAAATATTAAAGATATGCAAAGAAACTGGATTGGTCGCTCAGAGGGAGCGAATATAACATTTCAGGTAGCTGGAATAGAACAAGCTTTTACAGTATTTACAACACGTGCAGATACACTTTTTGGAGCTACCTATACTGTTTTGGCTCCTGAACATAAGTTAGTAAAAGAAATTACAATACCTAAACAACAAAAAATGGTAGAGAAATATGTGGCTGAAGCTGCTAAAAAATCTGACTTAATGCGTACAGAATTAGCAAAAGAGAAAACAGGAGTATTTACAGGAGCTTATGCGATTAATCCAGTAAATAATAAAAAAATTCCTATTTGGATTTCTGATTATGTGCTTTCTTCTTATGGAACTGGCGCAATTATGGCAGTGCCTGCTCACGATGAACGAGATTATGCCTTTGCCAAAACTTTTAATTTGGAAATCTTACCGGTAATTGATGGTGGTAATGTCGAAGAAGAAGCCTATACAGGTAATGGTAGACATATCAATTCAGGATTTTTAGATGGTTTGGATAAAGAAACTGCTATTTCAACTATGATTGGTTGGTTAGAAGAACATAAGGTGGGTGAAAAGAAAGTAAGTTATCGTTTGCGAGATTGGCTTTTTTCTCGTCAGCGTTATTGGGGGGAACCAATTCCCATTATTCATTGGGAAGATGGAACAACAAGTGTAGTTCCTGAATCTGAATTGCCTCTATGCCTACCAAAAGTAACAGATATTCATCCAAGTGGAACAGGAGAGTCTCCATTAGCCAATATTGAAGATTGGATTAATGTTATTGATCCAAAGACAGGTAAAAAAGGAAAAAGAGAAACTAATACAATGCCTCAATGGGCTGGTAGTTCTTGGTATTATTTGCGATTTATCGATCCCTATAATAAGGAGAAAATTGCTAGTTATGAAGCATTGGAACGTTGGCTGCCTGTCGATATTTATATAGGTGGAGCAGAACATGCAGTTCTTCATTTATTATATGCCCGTTTTTGGCATAAGTTCCTGTATGATCTTGGTGTTGTTCCTACAAAAGAGCCTTTCCAGAAACTTTATAACCAAGGTATGATTTTAGGCAAAAACAATGAAAAAATGTCCAAGTCTCGTGGTAATGTTGTAAATCCGGATGATGTTATCGAAAAATATGGAGCAGATACTTTAAGGCTATATGAAATGTTTATGGGACCTTTAGATGCTTCTATTGCTTGGAGTGAAAATGGTTTAGAAGGCAGTCGGAAATTTTTAGACCGGGTATGGCGATTACTTGTAAGTGAAACTGGTACAATGAATGCCCGGATTATTAAAACAAATGATGGACAGCTAACAAAGTTATATAATCAAACCGTTAAAAAAGTAACAGAAGATCTAGAAGCTATGCATTTTAATACAGCTATTTCACAATTAATGATTTTTGTCAATGAAGCAAATAAAATAGCTGAATTGCCTTACAATTATGCTTTAGGCTTCGTTCAGTTGCTAGCACCAATTGTCCCTCATCTAGGAGAAGAATTATGGGAAATTCTTGGCAAAACAGATAGTATTTCCTATGCACCTTGGCCAGAGTATGATGAAAGTGTCTTGGTTGAAGAAGAGACAGAAATTATTTTCCAAGTAAATGGTAAAGTACGTGGTAAGATGACACTGCCTAAAGGATTAGGAAAAGAAGAATTGGAACAAAAAGCATTAACCATTGAAAGTATTCAACGAATTCTGGAAGGAAAAAATATTCATAAAGTCATTGTAATTCCAGACAAATTAGTAAACATTGTTGCAAAATAGATCTAGTTTCATTTTATGAAACAAAAACAAATAATACATTGAGAAAATAATTGATAATGCTTCATCTATTGCTATTCATTGCAAAACAATATAGATTTCTGACTAGTTGATTTTAAAGATTATTAAATATGGGTAGAATTAAGTAGAATAGATAAAATGGTTGATTTTAAAAATAATCATTTTATAAATGTGTATGAATGAATAGATGTGATGAGCCATAAACTAGAAATAAGGAGACAGACATTTTATTAGTGTCTGTCTCCTTATTATTTCAGATTTCTTTAATTATTCCCTGAATGATTTTATCAGATAACCAACTGCTAAATGCTTATTTTTTATCATGATGAGTAGTAGCAAACCATTTTTTATAAATTATTTCCATCTTTCCATTTTTTCTTAATTGTTTGAATCCTGAATTTATTTTTTCTTTTAGTAAAAAATCATTTTTTCTAATTCCAACTGTAAAAGCTTCACTTTCAAAGTTTGCAGGGAAAACATAAAAATTAGTTTTCTTTTTCAAATGAGCTAAATAATAATTTGCATAAATTTTATCAATGAGCAAACCATCAATTTGGCTAGATTCTAAATCAAGAAATGCTTCATTAAATCCATCATAAAGGATAGGTGTCTGATTTTTAATATAATTTTTTAAAGAAGTTGGATGATTTTCAAAATTCATATAACCAGAGGAACAATTTTGGATACCTAATACTCGATTTTTTAATTGTGAGGTATATTGGATTTTTTTGTTTTAATGTCACAATCACTTGAGAATTATTCATATAGCTATCACTAAAAGCAACTTTTTTCTCTCGCTCTGCATTTTTGGTATAACCATTCCAAATAAGGTCGATGGTTTGGTTTTGGAGTTCATTTTCTTTCATTGACCAATCAATGGGTTGAAAATTTACTTTCATACCATAAAGTTGAAAGACGGCAGTAGCTAAATCAATATCATAACCGACAATTTTTCCAGCTTTATTTTGAAATCCCATCGGAACAAATGAATCATCAAGACCAATCGTTACTTGTTTTTTCTGTTTAATATTAAACCATTGATCTTTTTCAACTTGTTTTTTTGAGCAACCCACAAAGCATACTAGGAGAAATAAAAAGAGGCAACAAATGTAGCAACATTGCTTAATTTTTTCTTGATTCATTTTACGATACTCTCCTTTTATATTTACTGTATAGGATGAACAGTAATCAATGTATCTGAAATATTTTTGGCAAATGTCCTATCATGTGTCACAACAATTTGGGTCATGCCTTGTTTTTTTAAATCAAGAATAATGGCTTCAATTTGCTGTCGTAAATGAATGTCTAGAGCACTAGTTGGTTCATCGTAACCTAGAATCTTGGGCTTCATGGCTAATGCTCTTGCCAAAGCGACACGTTGTTTTTGACCGCCAGAAAGTTGATAAGGATAAAGATTTTCCTTTCCAACCAATCCTAATTTTTCCAATAGCTCTTTTGCATGTTGTTCACTTATTTTTTTGGTTTGTTTTAAGGACAATTGAGGAGCAAGGGTAATATTTTCTAAAACAGATAAGTGGGGAAAAAGCCGAAAATCCTGAAAAACAATGCCAATAATTTGTTCATTTTTAGCTGTTTTGACTGGATCAAAAGGAATACCATCAAGTAAAAATTCTCCTAAATCAATTGTTTCTAAACCTGCAATACAACGTAATAAGGTAGTTTTTCCCCCTCCAGATGGGCCAATAATTGTTGTAATTTCTCCTTCCTTAATTTTTAAATTGAATTGATCAATAATTTGTGTATTGTTAAATTTTTTTGATAAGCCATTAATAATTAGCATTTTCCAACTCTCCCTACTTATAATACTCATAATGTTTTTCTAATCTCTTTATAATGGCTGTCAAAATGGCTGTCATTAATAGATAGATAAAGCCAACAAGTATTAGAGGAATTAATGTAACATCCCGACTCATTGCTACCTGGCCGTTTCTTAGTAAATCCCCTAAGCCTAGAATATAGATTAGTGAAGTATCTTTAATCAGATTAATGACTTCATTACCAACAGAGGGTAAAACAATTTTTGTTACCTGGGGAAAAATAAGATGGATAATCGTTTGTATTTTTGTCAGTTTTAACATCTTCGCTGCTTCAACTTGTTCTTTCGGAATAGATTGAATGCCACCACGAAAAATTTCCGCAAAATAGGCAGAATAATTTAAAATAAACGCGAATAAAACAGCGTCATAACGTTGAAAAACGACTCCAATTAATGGCAATCCATAAAACACAAAAATTAATTGAAGTAATAAGGGAGTGCCTCTAAGTAGCCAGGTATATAATTCAATGAAAAATTTTAATGGTTCCATTGGCAGTTGTGTAATAAAGGCAATTAATATACCTAGTGGGACAGCACCTATGATGGTAAAGATAAATATACCCATTGTTGTTTTTAAGCCGGATAATAAGGCAGGTAAAATTTCCAAACTATAGTGTATCATGCGTTTCTCCAATTCATTTAAGATAGTTGATTAAAATAAATAAAAAAGTCCCCTAGCTAAAAAGCTAAGAGGACGAAAATTCGTGGTTCCACCTCAGTTCACCAATTCTTCACAAAATTAGTCTCTGTCAGTTGTTAATAACTGTGCTGGTTAACGGTAGCTTCCGCATTTTCCTAATCACTAATTTTTGTTCAGAAAATGACCTAGCAGTTGTGTTTCATTCCATCTTTTTGCCTTTTCTTTCAGCAATGAAAAAGTCTCTGTTATTTCGAAAAAGAAAGATTACTTGTCTGCGTTATAAGTATTTTGGATAGTATGTAGGTAGCTCTATTTAAAAAGTTATTTATCAATTAAATTGTTCTATGGAATTTTTTGTCATTGAATGAATCGCAACTACTAAATATATATTCTTAGTAATCGAATAACTTTGCATAAATATCAATAATTTTAGTTATCTATGCAGCCAACATAATTGCCTTAATTTATATTTTTTTACTTTATCATTCAAATTTTTATCTGTCAACTTAAAATAATATGGAAAGAGAAAATACCAAGTTCGCTTTTATTTAAATTCTCCTAAAAGAACATGAAAATCATTACAAATAGAATTTTTCTTCATTTTAAACTAGCTATTAAATTGTCCTAAATGGATTCATTAAGATAAAATTATTAAATTATTTGTAAGAAAATAGTCTAAAAAAAAGCGTATCTTTTGAATTTGTTTCTTAAACCATTTAACATGATTTATAGAAAGAGAAATCATTAAAGAATAAATAAGTTTAAAGGAGGAGAACATGAGAGGGTTAAAAATACTTGGTGTACTGTTATTAGCTATTGGTATCTTTGGCATTATTGGATTATTTTCACAATTAGAGTACGTAAACACGCTTACTCTCTTTTATCAAAATTTATCTAATCATTTGAGTTGGTTTACGCTATTTTATCAAATAGTTATTGCTATTTCAGCAGTACTTTTATTGATTTCTTTATTGATGGTTTTATTTCGTCCGGTTTCAAGGAAGCAGGTAATTATTTATAAAGAAACTGGGAGTGTTATCTTTCCATTACACACATTGGAATCCGTTGCCACCTCGGCAGCAAGTGAAATTGTACCAGCAAATGATATACAAACAAGCGTTCATTTAGATAAACATCAAAAGGCATACGTGCAAGCAACGATTCATGAAGAAAAAAAACAACAATTTTTAACAAAAGCGATGGAAATACAAGATCGAATCGTGCAAGCATTTGAACAAACTGCGAATATAGAAACTCATAAAGTTACAGTCAAAATGACTTATGAAAAGCAACCTATTCTAAGTACCTGGAAGAAACAACCGAGAGTGGAATAGAGGAGGCAAAAATGAAAAATAAACAAAAGTATCCGTATCGTAATCAATTAATTTTTACATTTCTATTTTTACTGATTGCTGTTCTTTTTATGTTTATTGGTTTTTGGAAAACCATTTTAATTGTAGTATTAACAACTATTGGTTACATTATCGGTACCATGTGGGATGGAAACCGTTCATTCTTTTCAATATTAGCCTCTATTCAGGCTTTTTTTGAAAGATAAAATAAATAAAATTATTAATTATAAGGAAGGTTGATAAAGATGGATAATAAAACACATACAAATAGTAATGATGGA
The DNA here is from genome assembly GCF_000270185.1 of Melissococcus plutonius ATCC 35311. Taxonomy (NCBI): domain Bacteria; kingdom Bacillati; phylum Bacillota; class Bacilli; order Lactobacillales; family Enterococcaceae; genus Melissococcus; species Melissococcus plutonius. The sequence continues at coordinate 1,708,852 of NC_015516.1, read as the reverse complement.
GCAAATAAAACTAATGACGTTAAAAAAAAGTTAACCTTTGATGATCAAGTATTGAAAAAAATTGCAGGTATTGCTGTTTCAAGTATTCCTGGTATTTTAGGATTAAGTGGAAATGCCATTACTAACTTAACAGATAAGTTTACAAATAATAATAATCCAACAAAAGGTGTTAATGCAGAAGTTGGCAGTAAACAAGTAGCAATTGATCTTGATATAATTGGTGAATATGGAAAAAATATTGCCGAGGTATTTGATGAAGCAACCAAAAAGGTAGCTGATTCTGTTAAAAATATGACTGGATTAGAATTGGTAGAGTTTAACATGAATGTAGACGATGTAATGTCAAAACAACAATATGAGGAACAATATCAAAACAAAAAACCAAAGGATAATAAAACAGATAATAAAAAAGAAGATAATCAAAATGAACAAAGAAACCTTCAATAATTAAATTGAAAGGCAGGTAAAAAAATGTTAAGTTTTATATGGTCGTTAATTGTTGGCGGCATTCTGGGTGCAATTGCTGGTGCAATTGTTGGCAGAGATGTACCCGGTGGCATTATTGGAAATATTATTGTTGGCTTTTTAGGTAGTTGGGTTGGAACAAAATTGTTAGGAAATATGGGAATGGTCATTGGTGGGTTTCCTATCATTTCTGCCTTCATTGGTGCGTTAATCTGTGTAGTAATCTACTCAATTATTATCAAGGTGGTTTCATAATAATACATGAATAAGAATAAGTATAGCAAAGAAACTAGGAGTGTTTGATTTCCTAGTTTCTTTTTATTATGCCTATAGAAACGAAAGAATAGCAATAAACTAAACGCTAAAAAAGTATCCTCTACCTAATCAGTAAAATAAAAATAATTTGCTTTTTAGACGTATATTGCATTTATAAAAAGACAACTGCTTCATTTAAATAATCTGAATAAAAAGTTAGAAAACTGGCTGTTAATATAATTAAATTAACCCATTTTATTTCGTAAATGTAATGTTTGTGTAAACTAATTTATTAAGAATTTTCCAACATTTCCATTGGTAAAATAATCGTTTCCTTGTTCCCATCATCAAATGCAAAAACCTGTGCTGGATATTCTTCCAGGTAAGGAAAGGTTAAATCAATCGACATTTCCACATCACTCATCTCTTGAGAAAAATGAATAGTTACTTTCCCATTATTGTTTATTAAGTCAAAATATAAAATATTGGTTAGAGGAACGACACCTTTTAAATTCAAATCAATGATCAGCCAAATGCTGTCAATTAATTTTTCTGGTAGACTAACGACTACACCTAAAGAGGCATAACGGCTGCGTTCACTATCAAAACTTTCAAACATGATACTCAACCTC